>NZ_JBIARH010000071.1:0-18617 GCF_042889785.1 Streptomyces sp. NPDC002476
TACGGGCGCACCTTCGTGAAGATCGGCCGCTTCGAGCCCACCAGTCAGGTGTGCTCGCAGTGCGGCGTGAAGGACGGCCCGCATGCCCTGCACGTCCGGGAATGGACGTGCAGGGCCTGCGGGGCGGTCCTGGACCGGGACATCAACGCGGCGGTCAACGTCGCCAAGGCGGCCGGACTGGCCGTGACAGCCTGCAGAGCGCAGGTAAGACGGGCGCCCGTGCCCGCACCGCGCAGCGAAGCAGGAACCCACCCGACACCGCAGCCCTCAACGGCGCGGTAGGCGGGAATCTCCCCTGCAGGGGGGAGAGGATGTCAATACAGCGCTGCCCAGGTGGCGCGGGCGACGATGCTGCGTCGGCTCCGTGAGATCGCGATGCCCCTCGCCGTTGTCGAGGGAGTACTCGGAGCCGAGCCCGACGAGGCATCCCGGTTGCTCGACGAGTATGTGTCGCAGATCGTCGAGGAAGCGGCGGCAGCACAGCAGAAGGCCGCTGCCATCAAGTCCGTGCTCGGCAATGTGCCGGCCCTCCCGCTCACGGCGCTGAAGGGGCCCGTGCTGGCGGATGCGGTCGAGCAGGTTCTGACGGCGTCGGCGCATGAGCGGGGGATGCCGATGCTCGCCGGCCTGCGCTTCGAGGTGAGCCATGAGGCGGTCACCTTGACCGCGACCGACCGCTACCGGCTCTCCACCCGAACCCTGGTGCCGGCTGAACCGCCGAGGCAGGCGTGGGCCGGCACGGTCGATGGCGGCGAGCTGCGGAGCGCGGTCGCGGAGATCCGGCGCAGCGCGCTGGTGCGGATCGAAGCGGCGCCGCATGGGGTCTGGCTCCGCGCGGCCGACCGGGGAGACCGGCATTGCCGGTTGCTGCCCGGGGAATTCCCCGACCATCGGCTGATGCTCGCGTCGTTGGGCAAGGTCACGACCCGTGTGATGGTTGCGAAGGATCTGCTTCTCCGGGTCCTGGAGGACCAACCCGGCGCGTTCATCGCGCTGCGCGTGGCCGATCACGCGGTGGATGTCGTGTCGGCGGACGACGAACACCCCACCACCCTGCTCCCGGCCACCACGACGGGGCGGGACCTGCGGATCCGGTTCGAGCTGACCACGATCTATCCCGCCGTGAGCAGCGCGATCGGCACCGACGTGATGCTCGACCTGAGGGGGAACGACCAGCCCGTCACGATTCGCTCCGCCGATCGCGGAGACCTCACCACCCTGGCCATGCCCATCAAGTCCGGTCGTCCCACCCGAGAAGGACGACGAAATGCCGCGGAGTTGAGATGCCGCGGAGTCGAAGAGACGAGGAAGTGAGGAAATGAGGAAATGAGGAAACGAGATGCCGAGGAAACGAGAGGACGAGGAGACGCCGTGACCACCGCGCCAGCCGGTCCCGACCCGACCATGGACGCCATCGGCCGAGCCGTCGCAGAAGGCCGTGCCGGTGACAGCGCCTCCGCCCGCCGGAGACTGCTGGAACTGTGGGCCGCGATCGGTGTCATGGGCGATCCGCTGCACCGCTGCTCGCTCGCTCACTACCTGGCGGACCTCCACGAGGATCCCGCCCAGGCCCTCGCCTGGGACGTCCGGGCCCTGGACGCCGCCGACGCCGTGACGGAGCAGCGCGTCCAGGAGCACCATGCCGGCCTGCACATCGCAGGCTTCTACCCCTCCTGCATCTCAACCTCGCCGACGACTACCGTCGGCTCGGCTCCTTCGAAGCCGCCGCCGAGCACATCGAAGCGGCCCGGACGCACGCCCCCGGCCTTCCCCGGGATCCCTACGGCGACCTTCTTCGCGGCGCCATCCAAGAGGTCGCCGAGGCCATCGCCGGGCGGGACCGGACCCGGCGGGCATCCGCGCCCGGCTCCCTCGGGTGATGGACGGGAACGAGTCATGGCCTCCTACGATGAGGCCTTCGCGCCGGGCCGCTGTCGCGGCAGTTCGGCATGCCGTACCGCGGCGGAGGACAGGGCGACGGCCACTCCCAAGCCGGCGAAGGAGCCGCAGCCGACGAACACCGGGCCGGGGCCCCAGGTGCCGATGGCGGCTCCGACCACCGGATAGCTGAGAGGCGCGAGCCCGACCATGGTGAGCATGTAGACGGAGGTGACCCGGCCGAGGTAGACCGGGTCCGCGGCGGTTTGCATGAGGGTGCTGCCCAGACTGCCGAAGACACCCGCGTTCAGTCCGCTCAGCACGGCCAGCACCACCGCGACCCAAAGGGTGGGCACGAGCGCGATGCCGGCCGATCCCACGCAGCCGACGAACAGCGTTCCGGCGAGCATGAGACCGGCCCGAGGCAGCCGGCCGACGATCGCGAACAGCGCGGCGCTGGCCGCCGCCCCCGCGCCGAATCCGCTGCCGATCCAGCCGTAGCCGGAAGGACCCCAGCCACGCTCGGCGTTGAGGAGAAGCAGGCCGATGTTGAGTGTGCCGGTGAGGCCGAGTTCGTAGATGGCACCGGCCGCGACGAGCGGGCCGATGAGGCGGTGACGGCGGATGTACCGCAGGCCGTCGAGCAGATCCTCGCGTGCGGTCGTGGGTTCCGGGCGGACGGCTGGGCGCGCGGTGGTGGGTTCGGACGCATTCGTATCGCGCGCGGTGGTCGGTTCCGACTGGTCCGTATCGGGTACGTCGCGAAGCGGCCGTATACGTATCGTCAACAGGAGCGGCAGGGACAGGGCGAAGAGCAGCCCGGCGACGGTGAAGGCGGCCGCCGCACCCCCGAGCCCCATGGCCAGACCGCCGATCGGCGGGCCCGCGATCTGGCTGAGGCGCAACGACAGCGAGCGCATGCCGGTGACACGGGCCAGTTGGTCGGGGTCGGTGATCCGCGGCGGAAGGGCCCCGATCGCGGGTACGAACAGCGCGTCGACGGCACCGAAGACGAGCGCCACCGCGACCAGGACCCACAGAGCCGGCGCGGTCAGCGCGATGCCGACGGCCACCGCCAGGGTGAGGAGACAGCGCAGCGCGTCGCTGCCGAGAATGACCCGGCGGGGATCGAACCGGTCGGCCACCACGCCCCCGGCGAGCATGAGCAGAGCCCGTGGCAGCGCCCCGGCGGTCATGACGAGGCCGACTTCGGCGGGCCCGGCGGTCTTCTGGGCGGACCAGCCGAGGGCGACGAAGTACACGCTGTCGCCAATGAGGGAGAAGGTGTACGCGGTGAGCCAGCGCAGCACGTTCCAGTCGCGGTAGGCTGGGGTGCTGACGTGTTCGGGCAAGGCTGTCCCAGGGGCGCTCACGGCGGGCTCCAGTGGTCGGGGACGCGGATGTGTCAGGGCCGGAACGGGAAGCCGTAGAGGTGTACGGACACGTGCTCGCGGCCCTGGTCGTCGCCGTCCGCCCCGGCGGCCTTGCCGCGCTCGCGCCAGCGTCGTGCCAGAGCATTGAACTCCTCGCCCATCTCGGCGAGTTCGGCCGGAGTCAGCCTGAGCAGCCACTCGGAGTTGAAGGCCGCGTCGGTCCACTCCTTGCCCCAGGCGGACTTCTGGTCCAGATACGCGCGGTACTGGGCGACCCGGGTGTCGACGATGCCGCGAGTCACCGCACCGACGGCGGCGGCTCCCTCGGGCGTGTCCAGGAAGTCCGAGTCGCGGTAGCCCCAGCCTTCCTCGGACGTCACCCGCCACCACCGCTCACGACCGTCGGACCCCTCGCCTGCGGCCTCGGTCACGAAGCCGTGTTCGGCCAGCTTGCGCAGGTGATAGCTGATCAGCGACGGAGTCTGGTCGACATGCTCGGCGAGCTGGGAGGCGGTCGCGGTGCCCGCGGCGTACAGCACCCGGTAGAGCTGCATCCGCAGGGGGTTCATGAAAGCCCTCAACCGCGACAGTTCGGTGATCTGCTCAGGCTTGTGCTTCGGTGACATGCCCTCACCGTAGATATGAAGCAAGAACTTCGCAATAATTCCTTCAGAGTTGCTTGTCCGAGGGCACAGCAGGACCGGGGTTCTGGTGAAGATCGGTGGCCGGGGGACAGGCGGATCCCGGGAAGAGATGTGGTCAGCCGCGCCAGACCGTGCCGGAGGCGGCCTCTTCGTCAAGCGACCTCAACAGCGCTTCGTCGATGGCGTCGAGCGAGTCGACGATGTGGCGCGTGCCGACCTCTCGCATCAGCTGCCGCTGAAAGCTGTGCTCGAAGGAGCTGGGGTGACCGATGAACGGCATGTCCAGCGACTTCGCGGCCTCGGCGACCCGGGCCACGTCATCGACGACGAGCACCTGATCGTGCCTGAGGCCGAAGAACTCGGTGGCGATCTCGTGGATGCCCGGGCGGAAGGCATTGGTGCAGATGTAGCCGGGGCCGTCGAACATGTCGGCGAACTCGCCGAGGAACTTGTCGAAGTGCTCCTTCCCCAGTCCGCCGTAACACACCGTTTTCATCCCCAAAGCCCTTGCCCTGTGCACCATTCCGATGGCACCCGGCGTGATCCGGACAGGGTGTGCTGCCAGGAACGCGGCACGCTCCCCGAAGTACGCGGCCAGGACATCGTCCGGGCTGGAGCCGGGGCCCAGGGCGGAACCGGCATCAGCACCGGAACCGGCACTAGCACCGGAACCGGTATCAGGAACGGATTCGGCATCAGGACCGAGAGCGAGACCGAGAACCGCCGCGATCTCGCGTGCTGCGATGTGCCGGGGCTGGGAGAAGATGCGGCGCTCGACGTCGGCCGTGTAGGTGGCGCCCCTACGGGTGAGAAAGCCGTGGATCACCGGGCTGAAGGTGTCGTTGAGCAGAACACCGTCGATGTTCAGGGCAGCCAGGCGGATCTGCGGGATTCTCGTGACCATGACGGCTCCTGTGGGGACGGTGGGTGGTGGACGGAGGGGGCGGTGCCGGGGCAGCGGTGGGCGTGCGGACAGCCCGCACGCCCACCGGCCCCATTCAGTTCTGCGTGGAGAGAAGCTGCTTCAGGCGGTCCGCGCTCACCTGGGTCTGCGTGATGGCGGTGGGGAGGGCGATGCCCGGCAGCAGCAGGTGCCACATGCGCGCGACCCGGTCCGCGAGGTCCTCGCGTCCGCTGACCACCGTGGCGACCGTCTGCATGCCCGTGCACGACTCGACGACGAATTCGGCGACCGCGTGCGCTTCGACGCCGGGCCGGAGCTCGCCCTTCTCGGCCGCCACCGCGAGGCAGTCGGCCATGATTTCCGTCCAGCTCCGGTACGGGCTGGGGTCCTGTATGCCGAAGGTCGCCTGTTCGCCGGTCAGCCGCACACCGGCGCGCAGGATCGGGTCCACCTGGAGCTGGTGGGACCAGATCAGGGTGAGGTCGATCAGACGCTGGAGGCCGGTCGACTCCAGCCACGGGACGATGGTCCCGGGCTGGGCGTTCATCAGCGTGCGGGCCAGCACTTCTTTCGACTCGAAGTGGTGGTACATGGCACCCGAGGTGACTCCGGCGCGTGTCAGGATCCGGTTGATGCTCGCGCCGGCGAAGCCGAACTCGTCGAACACTTCCGCAGCCGCTCGCAGGATCGACTCACGGGTCTGTACAGCCCGTTCCTGCTTCGGCGTGCTCATATCCACCTCCGTAAAAAGAGAACGGTTTTGATCGTATAGGCCGCCTCCTGGGCCTGGAAGGGAATCAGGAAGCCCCCGAGCCTCTGTCGCCACCGAGCTGCCACACATATCCGGGCCCTCCATGAAATGCCGTTGACCTGTGGGTATGCGGCAGATGTGGTACTGGTCGCAGAGCGGCGGAGGTACTGGTACGCGTGAATCACGAGGCGCCGGATGTGGCTTCTTTTCGTATGTGTCTGCGGTTGCCGGGAGCAGGAATTTCGTCGGGATATGGCGAGTCCGGCACCGGAACGTCCGGACCGCCGTCCTGCGTGGTTCCGCTCCGTCCCGGCACAGCGCACGCCATATGGCACGGATGGCGGCATCCCTGATCCTCGGCGACCCCGATCCCCGGCGCCCGTCCGCGACTTCCGGAGGCGGCGAGGCTCAGTGGGCGGTCAGGCAGCGGGCGGGCGGTGCACCACGCGCGGAACGGAAAGGGAATTTCTCGTCCCGGGGCGGTCTGTTCGGAATCGAGTGGAAATCAGGCCGCGAATTGAGCGGGGTGCGGGACGTCGGAAGCGGGTATTCAGGAGCGGAGCTCCACCTGCTCCGAGGACGATGCGGCTGCCGTGGGCGACCTGCCCGGTCGTGTCCCGTATTCGCCGGCCATGGCCGACGCCCGGCTCATTCGCTCTCGATCGTGCCTTGCGCGAGACGCCGGTCCTCACCGCGTTGTGACACCCCCGCGCGGTGGCGCATGTCACATCGCCGTGCTGCCGCGAAGCCGTCACAAGGACCGGGCCGTCGGCGTCTTGTGTTCGTCCAGTCCGTGCGGCAGGGACGTACCACTACGAGTGAGGACGAATTCATGGAACCTCGTTTCAACCTGTTCGACAGTCCGACCGCCGCGAAGGTCGCCAAGCGGTTCTCCAACGCGTCGTTGCCCCCTGGAGGAGTCGACACCCGAAGACCCTGCGGGGACTGGTGGAGTTGCGGGTCGGCCAGATCAACGGTTGTGGCTTCTGTGTCGACATACACACCAAGGAGGCCGCGGCCGCCGGTGAAACCGCGCTCCGGCTCAACCTGGTCGCCGTCTGGCGCCACAGCACCGTGTTCACCGATGCCGAGCGGGCCGCGCCGGCGCTTGCCGAGGAGGGCACTCGGCTCGGCGACCACGGTGTGTCCGACGAGACCTGGGCCGAGGTGCGCAAGCACTTCGACGACGACCAGGTCGGTGCGCTGGTCTGCCTGGTCGCCCTGATCAATGCGGCCACCCGGATGAACGTGATCGTGCACAATCCGGGGGGTTCGTACGAGCCCGGCATGTTCGCCGGCTTGTCGAGCTGATCGGTAGGCGAAGTGCGGCCCGGCCCGGGATCGTCCGTCCCGGTCCGGGCCCTCCCCGGGTGCGGCCGCCGCACCGGTAGGGACACCCGCGTACACCGATGAGCGGCGGTACGCCGGTCGCACGTCCAGAGCCTTGAGGGCTCCGGGCCCGCCTCCTGGGCTACCCGTCCGCCCGCATCAACAGGTGGCCCCGGCGGAACCGTTCGTCCTCGCGGGGCTCGCGCAGCATCCGGCCGACTTCGACGAATCCGGCCTTGTCCGCGAGCTCCGCGAGGTCGTCGATCGGCCACCGGTAGGCCGGTGCCGCCTTGTGGTCGAAGAGTGTGACCGGCTCGCCCTCCGACTCGAAGAAGGCGAGCAGGAGGTGGCCGCCGCGTGCGAGTACGCGGCGGAACTCGTCGAAGTAGGCGGGCAGTTGCCGTGGCGGGGTGTGGATCACCGAGTACCAGGACACGATGCCGCACAGTTCACCGTCGGGCAGGTCCAGGGCGTCCATGGAGCCGACCTCGAACCGCAGGTCCGGGTAGGCCTCGCGGGCCAGATCGATCATCACCGGCGACAGGTCGACACCGAAGACGTCGAGCCCCAGGTCCCGCAGGTGCGCGGTCAAGTAACCCGGGCCGCACCCCAGCTCGGCCACGGACCCGGAACCAGCGGCGGAACGTGATCCGTCGGCGGCGGTACGCGCGAGTTCGGCGAACGCGGCCAGCAGCGCGCGGTCCAGCGGAAGGACGTCGAGCGAGTTACGGACGAGCTCGGCGTAGCGGACGGCGACGGCGTCGTAGGCCCGCGCTGTCGCCACCAGGTGTGAGGGCGAGGACGAGGACGGGGAGGCGGGCACAGCGGACGAGAGCGAGGACGGAGAGGAGGACGACGAGGACGGAGACGAGGAGGGCAGGAAGGAAGGCTCAGTCATAGGCGAGGACACTAGAGCACTCTCCGGAGTGCCTACGAGTGAACCATCGGTCAGAGCAACCTACTTGGGGGCTCCGGACTCCGGGAGCTCCAGGCTTCGGGTCCGCGGCGCCTCGGGGCCTTTTGCAGCCGTTGACGGAACAGGCATTGGTCACCCGTTCGAGCGGAATTGCGGGCGGCGTGGTGACGATTGAGCTCCGAGATCCGAGTGGCGAGCTTCGAGAGCCGAGTGGCGAGCCCCGAGATTCGAGCGCCTTCTTTTGAAAGTAGGTAGGTAAAAAGGGTGGTTGGAGAAACCCCCCACCCTCCCTGACCCGTAACGAGCAGCAAGTATGACTAATCGGGGCAACTTGTGGCGCGCCGGGACGGTTGCTTACGTTGCCGGAAAAAGTAATGACCCCGGCGTGTGTTCAGAGCACCAACCGGGGTCTTACCTCCAAGACCGACAAGGAGCGATCTCGTGGCTACTCAAAACCGTACCCTTGCCCAGGCCGGTTATGCACGCTCTTCCGCGCGTACGATGGCGAGTCCCGGCTACGGAAAGCGCTCTGTTCGAGATCAGTGCCCCCGCAGGGGCGACGAATTCGCACTGCTGCCCGAACGGGAGCGCTATGTCGCGGGGTACGTCGATCGCCTTCCCGACGGTGCCGCGATGAGCATCAAGGACCTGGCCAAGCAACTTCCGCTCTATGGGCAACAGGCCGTCGGCAAGGCCCTGGCCGCGTTGGGAATCGCCGGTCATCTCCGCCGTGTGCTTTGCCCGGTCGGCGACGACGGTACGGTTCGCTGGGTCTACCGCACCTTCTGGTCCCGCACTGCGCATGACAACGAATGGTGGGCCGCCTACCTCGCCTCGATGGAAGGTCAGGCCGATTCCAACCACCCGACGCCGCCGGAAATCGCCGCCCCGGTAGCTCGGCCCTTGAGGCCCGCAGTCCAGGCGCCGGCCTCCCAGGACCACGCCGTCCCGCAATCCGCCGTCCCGGAGTCTGCCGCCCTGGAATCCGCTTCCCAGGAACCCGCCGCTCAAGAGCCCGTCGTTCGAACGTCCGTTGTTCCTGAGCCCATCGTCCAGGAATGCACGGGCCCGGCATCCAGCAGCCCAAAATACGTCGTCCCGGCATCCACCGCCCCGGGACGCATCGTCCCGGAGCCCCGGTCGGCGGAAGGCGCCTCGGAGGCGTTCGCCCCGGCGCCCGAGCCCGCCGCGCACACCTTCCCCGCTGTCCCCGCCGTGCTTGCCGCTTCCGTTGAGCCGACCGCTTCCGTCGCGTCCGTCGTACCCGCTGCGCCTGTCCCCGCTGCTCCCGCCGCCCGGGCCCTTGCTGCACCCGCCCCGACCGCCGCCGTACCCGTCCAGCCCACCCCGGACACTCCGCAGACCCCCCACACCGCCCACACCGACCACACCGCTCAAACTCCGTCCTCCGCCCCTGCCTCGCTCGCCGCGCCCGTTCCGTCCACCGCGCCTGCCGTATCCACCGCGCCTGCCGTATCTGCTGTGCCGCGACAGCCCGGCCCGGGAGAGCTCCCGCCCGTCGAAGAGAAGTCATTCACCTACTACGCCCTGGCCCAGCTCGGCTGCATCGACGAGCGACTCGCGCTGTCCGACGCCGACTGCACAGCCCTGGTGCCGCTCGCCGCCGAGTGGCTCAACCGGGGAGTGACCGTCGACTACCTCGTCCACGCCCTTACCAGCGGCCTTCCCTCTCGTATTCACTCGCCCATCGCCTTCACGCGCAAACGTCTCGAAACGAAGATCCCGCCCACCCTGCCCTCCTCTCCGCTCAAGGACCCCAAAGCACCCGGGGGCCCCAACGCCCCCACCCGACACGCCCTGGTCGAATGCACGGAATGCGCAGTGCCCGGCCCGCCCGAGGCGCTCCCCGACGGCCTCTGCCGCACCTGCCGCCCCCACCACTCATCCACCACCGGGAACGACAGCACTACCACCGCTGACCCCGACGTCCGGGCCCACGCCGGCCGGATCCGCGCCGCTCTCAGGGACCGCGCGCGTTGAATCACGACATCGTCGTGAGCCGGAAAGAGGGGGGCGGGATGGGAAGAAACGGCGCTTCAAAGCGTCAGCACACGGCCTCTACGCTGCGTTTCTGGTTCTGGCCGAGGGAATGCGCTTCGGGTGCTTCCAGGACAGCCCTGGGGAGAAGTACGCACCAGCCATGGGCCGTTTCGCCGTCTCGGGGCGCCTCCACCGCGGCCAACCGATCCGGATGGGCGGCAGCTCGGGCCACGAGTGAGGCAGTGTCGAGTGGGCCGGGCGCCCTGTACCGGACGCTGCTCTATCGTGGCGAACTCGCTTTGGTGGATGGTTACTTCAGGAGATCCCCGGCAGTCCCGAGGCGGTGGTCGGGCAGCCCCTCGAATCTGGCCCGACCCGGAGAGTGGGCAGGGTCACTGCGACGTCAGATCGGATCAAAGCCTGGAATCGGTCATCACTTCACATGTATGACCAATGCGCTCTCAAGCGCAGGTCCAAATCTTCCGGCAAGTATGACTACAAACATCGATACAAACGTTGGCGCAAGCATCTGCACAAGCATCGGCGCAAGCGTCGACGCAAACATCGATGCAAACGCGGATGCGAACACTTCTGCAAACACTGCCACGAACATCGGTGCAAACATGGGTGCAAGCTTTTATGTAAACACTCGCTCACGCATGCATGTGAGCTCATAATGAAACCCAAACAGTCCACCGGTCCCGGGGCGCAGACGACCACAGGGCCCGTCGTCCGGACGTCAGGGGCTCGGGGTGCGATGTCGGAGTGCGATCGCTTCGGCGAGCCGTGCGACGAGTTCCCGCGCCGCGGGCGGGTCGATGACCTCGAAGTGGTCACTGAACTGGAGGAGTTGGCGCACCCCGTCGAGCCGGTCGTAGCCGACCCGAACCAAGACAGTGCCATCGGCATCGGCGTCGGCATCGGCGTCGGCATCGGCGTCGGCGTCGGCGTCGGCATCGGCGTCGGCCGGTCCCGTGCTCAGCAGGCGTTTGCCGAGGATTCGTTTGGCGATGTCGAGGCGGTCCGCGTCCAGCCGTGCGGCGGCTTCCATGCCGAGCTTGCGCGCCTGGACGAGGTCGACTCCGAGCACGGTGAGCAGTTCCGTCTCCGTGTCGCTCAGGCGGGACGTCGAGCTGGGTGCCCGGGAGCAGAACGATCCCGCCGTATCTGCCCCGCTCGGTGAAGACGGGGACCTCGGCGGCGGCCAGCGCTTCGACATCGCGCATCACGCATCACGCATCACTGTGCGCACCGATACCCCGAACTCCGCCGCCAGCTCCTTCGCGGTGGTGTGCCGTCTCGCCTGAAGAGCGGCAAGCATCGCGAGCAGTCGTTGCTGCCGATTCATGGGATCACCTCGGCTCATGGGTCCACCTCCACGTAAACATGACGTGAGGTGTCATGTTTACGTGCCAGTGTTGGCGGACACGGCGGCCCGTCCCCGACGCGGGCGGCTGTCCAGACGAAGGAAGGGCAACACCATGGCGAACCCCAACCTGTTCCTGATCTATGTGACCGACGTGGAACGGGCCACGCGCTTCTACAGCGACCTGTTCGAGATCGAGCCGGCCGTCACGACACCGCGATACGTGCCGTTCGAGGTGGCGCCCGGGGTCCTGTTCGCGCTGTGGAGCGGGCGCAGCGAGAACGTGACGCCTGCGACCCCGCGTACGTCCGAGGTCGGACTCATGGTTCCGGGCGGCGCCGCTGCGGTCGACGAGGTCTACGAGCATTGGCGCACCAAGGATGTGACGGTCGTCGAAGAGCCACACGACGAGGTCTTCGGCCGTACCTTCGTCGTCACCGACCCCGACGGCAACATCATTCGTGTCTCCCCGGTGGACTGACCGCACGGACCGCACAGCCGGTTGTACGGCGGTCACGCAGGCGGTCGTGCGCGCAGGGCAGATGGGTGGGCGGGTCCGGCCGAGCTGGCCAGGCCGTACAGATCACGCGGGCTCTACCGATCTCGCCAGCCGGGCGGACCACGCGGGCCGGGCGAGCTGACGAGGAGGAGGTGAGTGGGCGAGAAGACGGGCGAGCAGGCCGGAGCCCGGAAATGCCGCCTCGCATCACGTAGCAGGCCGGTTCACACCTGTCGTCCCTCGTCCACCGATTTCGTCGCCCTCACCGCCCGGTTGTTTCGGTTGCCCCACTGTCGGAACATCATCGAGGCCAGGATCGAGCCGATCACCAACGGCCCGGCGACCCAGCGCATCACGGCCGACGGCCAGCTCCACGTCTCGCCGGTGAAACGGCCCACCGACGCGATGGCGAGCGACGCCCCCAGCAGCACAAATCCGAGCCCCCAGGTGCGGGTGGCCCAGACGGGCCCCCGAGCCAGCTCCGGGTACTGGTGGCGCCGATGTGTGGCGGAACACCCCAGCCACACGCATCCCAGGCCCATGGCCAGCATGAACACGTCCATGGCAGCCTCGAACAACTCCATCACGGTCGCGACCCTCCACCTCTCCACCACATTGAGCAACTCCCAATCGAGTAGCTTCGAGTTGAGCAACTCCGAGTCGAGCAACTTCGAACACCACAGCCGGAAGACCCGCCGCTGTGGTTCCCTCACCAGGATGGGCTTCCGGCCAGACCCATGCGCCTGCCGGAACGGGCAGGGAATACGCCCCGCAGTATTCCGGGCCCCGGCAACATGAGCGAGTGCGCGGCAGCGGCGCCGGTCCACGGAACCCGTCTCCGGCCTTGTGGGATCGGGGTTGGCCCCCGCCGAACGCGGATCAGCCCTCCATCGAACACGGGGCGGCCCTTACGGACCTCGGCCCGAGCTCACGGAAATCTGCTTCGACGCTGTGGGGGAGCGCCTTTACTGTGACGTGGTGAGTACTCAGGTGATTATGTTGAACGGTGGGTCCAGCTCAGGCAAATCCGGGATCGCCCGGTGTCTG
This sequence comes from Streptomyces sp. NPDC002476, assembly GCF_042889785.1. NCBI lineage: Bacteria > Bacillati > Actinomycetota > Actinomycetes > Kitasatosporales > Streptomycetaceae > Streptomyces > Streptomyces sp. NPDC002476. Next base: position 12,709 of record NZ_JBIARH010000071.1, read on the forward strand.
CAGTCCACCTTGCCGGATCCATGGCTGGCTCTCGGGGTCGACACCTTGATCGAGACGATGCCCGCCTCCATGCAGGCATCGCAGTCCGGCATCGACTTCGACACGGACGGCGGCGTGAGTATCGGAGCCGAGTTCCGGGCGCTGGAAGAGGCATGGATGGAAGGGGTGGCCGCGATGGCTCGTGCAGGCGCCCGGATCGTCGTCGACGATGTCTTTCTCGGCGGGGCGGAGTCCCAGCATCGGTGGCGGAAGGCTCTCGGCGGACTGGACGTGCTGTGGGTCGGCGTCAGATGCGAGAGCGCGGTCGCCGCAGCCCGCGAGATCGCCCGCGGAGACCGAATCTCCGGTATGGCCGTGTCGCAGGCGGAGGCGGTCCACCGAGACGTGTCCTACGACGTGGAAGTGGACACGACGCACACCGAATCCCTGGAGTGCGCGCGGTTCATCGCCGCCCAGGTCGTGTGATCACGGTCCGGCGGCTCCCCGTCGGCGGCAAACGCGTTCTTGCACACGACGCGGCCGACATCGGTGACCGTCAGCTTTCCGATCCGGCGGCCGAGCCCGCGTCGGCCTGCGGCGCGGAGGCGTAAGGAGTTCGTGTGTCTCCCACAGCCCCGGGCTTCGGCCCGCTGGCCTCACGGAGCACGAGCATCGCGTGTTCGTGCTCGCCGTACCGTACGGTTCCGGTGTGCTGGAAGCCGTGCTTCTCCAGCAGTCGCACCGAGCCGGTGTTGTCAGCGAAGGGATCGGCATGGAGCGGGCGGATCTTCTCCCGCTCCAGAAAGAGCGTCAGCGCCCGGGTGCCGATACCCCGGCCCCAGTAACGCTGCCCGAACCAGTAGCCGATGAAGCGTCGGTGGTCATCCCACCAGGCGACGACGTTGCCCGCCGTCTCACCATCCACGGTGACGGTCTGCACGAAGACGCTCGGATCCCCGAGGACCTTTGTGGCCCAATGGGTCATGAACCTCTCCCGGCCCCGGGGCGTGAACTTCGAACGCCGGACAGCCTCCGCGTCGTGTTCGTACCGGAAGAACAACTCCAGATCGGCCTCTTCGACGTCCCTCAACCGCACATTGTTCGTCATGCTCGGTGAGTCTGGCACCCGGCACTGACAACGGCGTCGGGTCGTTGAACGTCGGCCGGGTTCCTCCGTTCTTCGTCGACCGGCCCCCGGCGTGTGCGGGAGCCGAGAATTCCGGCGGTGAAGCCCGCCAGCCGTTCGCGTGGTGCCTCGCGCGGCCTCGCCCACGACGTGCTCAGTCGTTGTATTCGTCGATGCTTTCGGTGCCCTCGTCGTCGGGAACCCAGCGCAGCACGTCGCCGGGTTGGCAGTCGAGTGTGCGGCAGATCGCGTCGAGCGTCGTGAACCGCACCGCCTTCGCGCGACCGTTCTTCAGCACGGCGATATTGGCCGGCGTGATGCCGACGGCGGTGGCGAACTCCCCGACCGACAGGTTGCGTTTGGCGAGTTGGACGTCGAGGTCGACGATGATCGCCATCAGATCACCTCGGCGATCTCGGTCTGTAGATCCGTCGCCTTGCGCAGGAGGCCGCGCATGATGACGACCAGCATGGCGAACGACGCTCCGACGCCGGCACCCGCGATCGCGGCGGCCAGGTCGCTGATGATGCCCATGTTGCCGTTGGGGGAGGGGATGTCGGCCAGGGCCAGGTGACCGGCCACCCCGATCGCCAGCAGTGTCGCCAGGGCCGAGGACCCGATGATGACGTCGACCCATCGGAAGGCCCGCGGTGTGAAGATCGCGTCCCGTTGGACCATGGCGAGCAGCATCCACACCGCGACGAGCGCGACCTGGACGCAGGCGATGCCGACGATCGCCACCGTCACGTAGGGCGCGGCGAACGGGGCGTAGGGAGGGAAGCGGTCCACTTCGTCGGCTGCCGTCGTCGGGACGATCACGATCTGACCGAAGAGACCGATCACGATCGCTGCGACGACACCGGCCCGGAGTGCGACTAAGAAGAGGCGATTCATGCATTGATTTTCGATAGATATCGATCGAAAGTCAATCGATCACGTCCGGGCTTCCGTAGGTTCATGCTGTGCGTACGAGTGCGCAGGACGACGACGGATACGGCCTACGGTTAGGGCCTGCGCGCCGGCATCGAGCGGCGCGCGGCGTAGACGAGCGCACCGGCCGCGACCACCGCGGCGCCGGAGATGACCGAGGCCCAGGGGAGGGCGAAGGCCAGGGCCAGGCAGCCGGCCAACCCGACGGCGGGGATCAGGAAGTGGGGGCGGCCTTCGTCGGGGGCGAGGGTCCAGGCGGAGGCGTTGGCGATGGCGTAGTAGACGAGCACACCGAAGGAGGAGAACCCAATGGCCCCGCGCACATCGGCGGTCGCGGCCACCACCGCCACCACGGCACCGACGAGGAGTTCGGCACGGTGGGGCACCTTGAAGCGGGGATGGACGGCGGCCAGGGCGCGGGGCAGGTGACGGTCCCGGGCCATGGCCAGGGCCGTGCGGGAGACGCCGAGGACGAGGGCGAGCAGGGAGCCGAGCGCGGCGACGGCGGCGCCGACGCGTACGACGGGGACGAGCCGGTCGGCGCCCGCGGCCCGCACGGCGTCCGACAGCGGAGCCGACGCCTCGGCCAGCCGCCCCGGACCGAGCGTCGCCAGGACGGCGACGGCGACGGCGGCGTACACCACCAGGGTGATGCCGAGCGCGAGCGGGATCGCCCGGGGGATGGTGCGGGCGGGATCGCGGACCTCCTCCCCGAGTGTGGCGATACGGGCGTAGCCGGCGAACGCGAAGAAGAGCAGGCCCGCCGCCTGGAGCACCCCGCCGACGGTGGCGTCGGAGCCGACGTCCAGCCGGGCGGCGTCAGCGGTCCCGGAGGTGAGGGCGGCGACCACCACGGCCACGAGCACCGCCAGGACCAACGCGACGATCGCGCGGGTCAGGAGCGCGGATTTCCGTACACCCGCGTAGTTCACGGCCGTCAGCGCCACCACGGCGGCCACCGCGACCGCGTGCGCCTGCCCGGGCCACACGTACGAGCCGACCGTGAGCGCCATCGCCGCGCAGGAGGCGGTCTTGCCGACCACGAAGCCCCACCCTGCCAGGTAGCCCCAGAAGTCGCCGAGGCGCTCGCGACCGTAGACATAGGTGCCGCCCGAGGCCGGGTAACGGGCGGCCAGCCTCGCGGAGGACGTCGCGTTGCAGTAGGCGACCACGGCGGCCAGGGCCAGGCCGATCAGCAGCCCGGAGCCGGCTGCCCGTGCTGCCGGGGCGAGGGCGGCGAAGATCCCCGCACCGATCATCGACCCCAGGCCGATCACCACGGCGTCGGTCACGCCGAGCCGCCGCTGCAGTTCGTCCGGGACACCGGTGGGCGATGGCTTGTTCACGGGCGTACTCCTCGGCGGCAGGCCACAGGGGCATGGTTTCCGACACCGGCAGACGATAGAGGAGCTTCGGGCAGGCTCCCACGGCCGCGGGCCCTGCGCCGCCCGGCCTTTGCGGTGTGCCCTGTGTCGCGTGCCCTTTGCGGTGTGGGGTGTGGGGTGTGCGGTGTGGGGTGTGCGGTGCTTCATGTGGGATCTCGATGCTGACCCCGTCCTGGTCGTCTTCGCGCTGATGGCTCGGCCCTCTCGGGCGGATGGCAATTGCCCGTCGTTGCCATCGAGTTGATGTTGCGCACGGGTGTGGACGTGCGAATCGATCCGCTCCCTGTGTATGCGGGGATGGTAGGGGAGTCGGCCCTGAGAGGGTGCGAGCAGTGGTTGCTCGCACCCCCTCGGCCGGTGGTGTCGGGGCCTTCGGACGGGGCGCTCAGGGGTTTCCGGTTCAGTCCGTCTTGCGCGTCCTCTTCTGCGGTTCTCGTAAGAGGTCGACCAGGGTGGCGCGAGCGCGGGCCACCCTGGAGCGGACCGTGCCGATCGGGCAGCCGAGGGCCTGTGCCGCGTCCGCGTAGGGCAGGCCCAGCATCTGGGTGAGGACGAAGGCGTCCCGACGCTCGGCAGGAACGGTGGCCAGGAGTTCGGCCAGCGCGACTCCGTCGTCGAAGCCGGGAGTGCGCGGCTGGCGGCGCTCCACCAGGCTCTGCCAGTCGTCCCGGTCGCAGAGCCGGGGGCGGGCGGCGGCCTGGCGGAAGCTGTCGACGACCGTACGCCGGGCGATGGACAGCAGCCAGGTGCGTGCGGAGGAGCGGCCCTCGAAGCGGTGGAGGCCGCTCAGCGCGCGCAGGAACGTCTCCTGAGTGAGGTCGTCGGCGCTCTGCGGGTCCGCACTGAGGTAGGCGACGTACCGCCAGAGGCAGGGTGCTGTGGCGGGTGCTCTGAGGCAGGGGCGGACTCCCTGTCCCCGCCTCCATCCCCCTCCCCCGCGCGCGACCGGGGCCGCGCGGGGGTCCGGGCCAAGGTCCGGGCCGGGGCCTCGGCGGGCCTCGGCGTGGACCCCGGGCACGGGATGCGGACGCGGGGCCGGGCCCTGGCTCCTGCCGCGACTCGGGACCGGAGCCCGGCCGCCGCCAGGTCGGGGAGCAGACCAGCGGGGGAGTCGACCAACAGTCCCGGGCCCATGGGGCTGGGCGATCCCCGGACCACGACGGCCCGCCCGGCGACGATCGGACGAGTGACGAGTCGTGTGTCGACGGTCCGCCGAGTGACGATCCGGCGGGCGACGGGCCGTGCCGCAGCAGCCCGCCCGAAGACGGGTCGTGCCGTGGCAGGCCGTCTCACGCCATGCCGTCTCATGCCATGTCGTCTCACGACAGGCCGTCGCTCACGTCGGTGCCGTCCGGTGCCAGTTCGAGACCGGCGGCCCGGGCGGCGAGCGGCAGCAGAACGGCGAAGTCCTCCTCCACACGTCCCTCGGCGACCGCTCCGGCGATGATCTGCCCGACCAGTGCGGTCACCGGAACCGGCACCTGCATCGAGCGCGCGGCCCCGAGCCCCAGGTCGAAGTCCTTCTGGAGGAGGACGGGGGTGAAGGTCGGAGTCAGGTCGAGGTTGACGAACGCCGGAGTCTTGTACCGGGTGAAGACCGACCCCATCACCGAGTCGTTCAGGAAGGTCAGGAAGTCCGTGCGGCTGATGCCGCCCTTCTCCGCGAGGACGGTGACCTCGGCCATCGCCTGCGTGACGATGCCCAGGAACAGGTTGTGCGCGATCTTCACGAGCCGGGCGCGTTCCCCCTCACCGACATACGTCACCGAGCGGCCGATCGCCTCCAGCAGTTCCCTCGTCGAATCGAAGGCGTCACGCGGTCCGGAGGCCACGATGGACAGCTGGCCCTTCGCGGCGACCTTGTCGTTGCCGCTGACCGGAGCGGCGATGAACGCCACGCCCTTGGCCGCGGCCGCCTCGCGCAGCCGCTCCGAAGTGCCCGCGTCGACGGTGGAGCTGTCGACGATGACGCGCGGCACCCGCTCGCCGGTGAGCAGCCCGCCCTCGTCGAGCATCACGGACTCCAGCACGGCGGGGGTGGAGACCATGGTGAACACCACGTCCCGGTCGGCGAGGTCCATGATGTGATCGACCACGGTGGCGCCCCGCCGTTGCAGTGGCTCCGCCTTGGACCTGGTCCGGTTCCATACGGACACGTCGTAGCCTGCGGACACGAGCCGGCCGGCCATCGACGTACCCATGCGACCCAGGCCGATCCAGCCGACGGTCATCTCACTCATCTGATTCCTCCGTGGATACTCCGCCCTTCAGGGCGGAGAGGAAATGGACTCCTGCGGAGCAGGGCAAGGGCTGCGATTCGCTGCCAGGGCGGATCGCAGTGCTCTGACCAGCAGATTTGATCTTTACGTGTGGGCTCATTAGTTTGTGAGCATTGCCGCGAATCACGTGAAGCGGGCGTTCAAATACCGCTTCTATCCGACCGATGTGCAGGCAGCTGAGCTGTCGCGCACGTTCGGATGCGTGCGCAA
>NZ_JBIARH010000072.1:0-18201 GCF_042889785.1 Streptomyces sp. NPDC002476
TTGTCGGAACGTCCGCATACATCCAGTATGCGGACGCCCCTCCGCCTTGCGATGCACCACATCCGACGCCGCGCGCTGGTCCGCCACGGATTACGAGACAGCCCTTAGCCCAACGCCAACTCCCCAACCTTCTGATCCCCGCTCATCTCCCCCGTCGGCCGGAACCCGAGCCCCAGATAAAACCCCTCGGGGCCGTCCTCGCCCGGGTGCCAGGTGGTGGTCAGGCGGGTGCCGCCGCGGCGGCGGATTTCAGCGGCCACGGACTCGACCGCGAAGCGGCCATAGCCGCGGCCCTGTTCGCCGGCCGCGATGTTAAGCCGCCACAGGCCCGAGCGGATGTCGGTGCCTCTGCCGTCGCCTGCGAAGTCGATGTCGAGGAAGGCCATGAGGAAGCCGACGGGTCGGTCGCCGTCGAAGATGATGCGGGGCCAAGCCACGCCTGGGTAAACGTACGCCTCGGCGAGGGACTTCACGACCGGCGCGACCAGGTGCTCCTGGTCAGGGCGAACCTTCAGGCCGATCGCGACATCGAAGTTGGCGGCAGTGACCTTTGCCAGTCGGAGCGTAGTCGTCATGCGGGAACCGTAGGCCAGCGGATCAAGTGATTTTCCCGGTGCTGCACACCTCCTGCAGACGGCGACACCGCCACCCTCCCCTCGGCTCCACGCCGTGGTCCACGAAGCGCGCCTTTGGGCCGAACACCCCGACCCGACATTTGACGAAAGAGATAGGGGCACCCCCCTGGCAGCCCCGGCAGACCTGCAGACAGGGGCCCGCGGGCCTCGGCGAGCACAGCAGCCCCGGCTTCAGCCATTCGCGCCCCGACGCGCTGCCGCCGCAGCAACACGACCGCGAGAGCCGCGGTGGCGAGGCGCACCGACGCCGCGACCGCGGCGACCTCGCCGAGCGTCCGTGTGTACGCGGCCCGGCCCGGGTCCGCGAGCCCGACGAACAGCCCCCCGCACACCGCGACCCCCACCGCCGCACCTCGTGCACCACTGCCCCGCCCCCGAGCTCGCGCCGCACCGCGACGGCCGCGTAGAACTCGCGGTACTGCCGCTCCAGATCAGCGAACCCCCCGAGCGGAAGTAACCGAGAACCGGCCCGCCATGCCTCACCCCGGGTTCACAAGGAAACGATCACACCTTGCCAAGTAAGGGTACCCTTACCTTTCAAGATGGTGCCTACGCAAGAGGCCCCGGATTTCTCCGGGGCCTCTTATCCATGTGCACTCGGCAGGATTCGAACCTGCAACCTTCTGATCCGTAGTCAGATGCTCTATCCGTTAAGCTACGAGTGCTTGTGCTTCCCGGTTTTTTCTTTCCGGTCGGCGTTGCGGGAACAACATTACATGACCTGCGCCGTAGCGCGAAATCCATTAGCCACACCGCCTCTGACCTGCGAAAACACCCTGTTCCGCGGCGCCCGGCACACATACCGCACCCCTGCGCGATCACGGTGGATCGCGGATTCACCCACTCCCGGGCGGCCCACCGAACCACTCGCCGGGCCGTACGAGAACGACCGAGGATGTCCGAGGGCGACCAAGGGCGACCGAAGGCGACCGAGAGCCGAGGGCAGCCGGGAACTTCCGAGAACAGCCGGAACGCCCGGGGGCGATCGAGACGGCCATCGAGACGGCCGTCGAGAGCGTTCGGGGCCCGGAGACCTCCGAGACCACCGCTCGTACTCCGAGACCCCGGAATACTGCCGAAGCCCCGTGCCGGTGGCACGGGGCTTCGGTGAAAGCGGAGGCGGAGGGATTTGAACCCTCGATGGGTTTTAAGACCCAAACCGCATTAGCAGTGCGGCGCCATAGACCGGACTAGGCGACGCCTCCAGCACACCTCGCGCGAGCGCGAATGGTGTGTGCAGATGATGACACAGCCAAGCGTCGTGTCACCAATCGCTGCCTACGGTACTAGGCAGTCGGGCGCGAGGGCAAAGCGCCCCGGGTGCGCAACGTCGTGGCGCGAGGAGCGTTAGTCGGGAGGGAGGCACTACCGGCCTCCTGTTCCCCGTTCTTCCGTTCGTCAGGCCGCTCTTTGAAGGTTCGCGAGAAAGTGCGCGTCCCCGGAGGGCCCGAGCACAGGAGCCCGTCATGCTGCGCCGCCTCGCTCTCACCGCCGTCGTGTCCCTCGCCGTGCTGTCCGCCGCCGCGCCGGGTGCCGCGGCGGCGTCCGGCCCCCTTCCGCTTCCGTCGCCTCTGCCCCTGACCCTGCCACTGCCCCTGCCGCAGGGCGAGGACGACGCCCGTACCCGGCTGACGGTGACGGTCTCGGAGGCGGGGGATCCCTCGGCCGAGGGAATCTTCGAGCTGGAATGCGCTCCGGTGGGCGGCGACCACCCGGCGGCGGAGCCGGCCTGCGACCGGCTGGCGGAACTGGCGGACGAGGGCACGGACCCGTTCGCCCCGGTGCCCCGGGGCGCGATGTGTACCCAGCAGTTCGGCGGTCCGGCCACCGCCCGGATCACCGGGACCTGGCGGGCGCGGCACATCGACGCCGTGTTCAGCCGGGCCGACGGCTGCGAGATCTCGCGCTGGAACAACCTGCGGCCGGTGCTTCCCGGGGTCCGGTGAAACGAGCCGGCGTCCGGTGAAACGAGCCGAGGTCCGGTGAAACGAGCCGGGGTCCGGTGAAACGAGCCGGGGTCCGGTGAAACGACGCCCGGTGAACGGCGTCCAATCCGGTCCGGCGCCCGGCCGGCGACGCCCGGGCAGCGGTGGCGACCGTCCGGCCGACACCCGCGAAGCGGTGGTGATCGTCCGGTGCGGCGTCCGGTGCGGGGCGGCCGGACCGTTCCCTGCCGGGCGCCCCGCACGGTGTCGGCGGGCCGGCGCGGCACACCGTGTCCACCGAACCTTGGTGAGAGCTCCTCCTCATCCGCCGCCCCGCGCTCCTCCCCTGCCCTTAGAATCCTTCCGTGACAGCACGCGGCCCGAGGGGCAAGATGGGGCCCGCTGTCGGCAAGGTGCGGTAACCAGGGAGGAAGCGTCTCGTGAGCAGCAGGCCGTCCCGAGGCACTGCTCGCCTCGCAGCCATACTCGATGCCCTCCCCGACGGGCTGCTGCTCGTCAACTGCAACGGCACGGTCGTCAACGCGAACACGATCGCCCTGGAGATGTTCGAGACCCCGGGCACCGCGCTCGTCGGGCGCGGACTCCTCGACCTGCTGCCGGAGTTCGACTCCCGCCTCATTCCCGGTTCGATGCGCCGGCCCGAGTCCGTCGCCGACGACCGCAGCCGTACGAAGCCGACGCGGATGACCGCGCGCCGGACGGACGGCGCCGAGTACCCCGTCGAGGTCACCAGCGCCGGGCTGGAGGACGGGAACGCCGCGTACAACGACCTGCAGGGCGGTTACGGCGGCGGCTACACCGGTGACGAGCTGCTGATGATCATCGTGCGGGACCTGTCGGGGACCGTCGACACCGAGGCCGAACTGGCCCGTTCGCAGCGGCAGACGGAGATGATCCTGCGGGCGGCGGCCGAGGGCGTCGTCGGCACGGACACGGACGGCCGGGTCGTCCTGGTCAACCCCGCCGCCGCGCAGATCCTGGGCTTCCGCGCCAGCGACCTGGGCGGCCGGGAACTGCACACGCTGGTGCTGCACTCGCGGGCGGACGGGGAGCCGTTCCCGTACGACGAGTCGCCGCTCGCCGACACCCTCCGCTCCGGGCGCAAGCACCGGGTGCGCGGGCAGGTCCTGTGGTCCAAGAGCGGCGCGCGGGTCCCGGTCGACCTGACCACCGCACCGGTCCGGGACGGGGACCAGCTGGTCGGCGCGGTCATGACGTTCACCGACCGCAGGCCCTTCGACGAGCTCGCCGAACGGCACAGGACCGAGGTCGCCGAGCTGACCTCGCGCCACACCACCGAGGTCACCGGACTCAGCGAGAACCACACCGCCGAGGTCACCGAACTGACGGAACGGCACGAAGCGGAACTGGCCGACCGGGCCGAGCGGTACACGACCGAACTGGAACAGCAGACCGAACGCCTCGTGGCGCTGACCGCCCGGCATTCCCAGCTCACCGCCGTGCTCGGCGGGGCACTGCGCGGGCCGCTGGAGGAACTGCGCGCCGAACTCTCCACGCTCGCCGCCGACCCGGCGGGCCAGCTGTGGCCGGAGGCCAACCAGATCCTCCATCACCTGGCCGCGGGCTACGCCCGTATGACCACGCTCGTCGACAACGTGCTCGGCTACCAGCGACTGGACGCCGGTGAGGAGCAGCTGTCCAAGGCGAACGTGCTGCTCGACTCGGTCGTGACCGCCGGTATCGACGCGGCCGTCGAGCTGATCGGTCCCGGACGCGCCCAGTTCGCTGTGCATGCTCCGCCGATCGAGGCGGAGGTGGACGCGGCCCGGCTGGTGACCGCGCTCGCCCACCTGGTCGCGGACGTCGCCGGGGTCGACTCGACGGGCAAGGCCCGCCTGGTGCAGGGCGGCGGCTACGTCGACTCGACGGTCGTCGTCGCCGCGGCACAGCGCGGTGAGGTCGTGCGGATCGAGGTGCGCGGCCCGTACGCCGGAGGCGACCCGGTGCATGAACCGATCGTGCGCGGGATCGTGGAGGCGCACGGCGGCGTGCTGCAGACGCACGAGGTGCCGGGGATGAGCGGCAGCGCGTACGTACTCGAAGTGCCGCTGGGCACCGGCTCGGGAACGGTGGTGCAGCGGTCGCCCGAGGCGGAGCCCGAGGCGGAGCCCGCGGCCGGGCCGCCGCCCGCGCCGACGGCGGGGATGGAGCCGGAGGCGGAGGCGGAGTCCGGCACGGACCCGGTACCGGCGTCCGCGCCGGGGGCCGTCACGGAGGCGGGCCCGGGAACGGGAACGGGTCAGGGAGCGCCGGGCAGCGGGCGGCGCCGGGCGCGCCGGGCGTCCACGGACGCGTTCCTGGAGAGCCCTGTGGGCGGTTCGGGGCCGGACGCCGACACGGGCGCCGTTTCCGGTGCCGCTCCCGGTTCCACCGACGCGTCGGGGGACACCGCGGCGCCCGCACCGACCGGGCGGCGCCGGGCGCGCCGTGAGCCGGCCGAGGGCGGGCAGGAGGCGCAGGGCGGTCACGCCGGTCCACACGACATGATTCCCGCCCAGCAGGCCGAGGGTTCCGGACGCAGGCGCGGGCGGCCGAGCCCGGCAGAGTCCGGCCAGTATCCGCTGCCCGCGCAGATGCCTCCTATGCCGCCGCTGCCTCCGCTGCCGCCTCTCCCCCAGCAGGTCCCGGGAGACCGGGGCCCCGAGCAGGGGCCGGGACAGGCGTTGGCGCTGCCCGCGGCGTCGGCTCCGGCCGAGGGCGCGGAGGCGGCGGGCGGGGGCGCGCAGGGCGGCGGCGACCGTCCGCAGCTCGGCCGGACCGTGCCGCCCCAGGGCTTTCCGCCGGAGGCCCCGGTGCCGGTGCCCCCCGCGGGTGTGCACCGGGCTCGCCCGGGCGGCGAGAACCAACTGGCCCTGGCCTCGTCGGCGTCCCCGTCCTCCTCCGAGGCCGCTGCCGGTGCTGGCGCCGCTCAGGCCGTTGCCGTCCCCGCCCCCGCCGTCGGTGAGGCACCGGGCGCGGACTCACCGGCCGTCGGCGAAGGTGCCGTGCCCGTTCCGAAGCCGACCGGACGGCGGGCCCGGCGGGCCCTGGCCGCCGCGCAGGCCGAGCCGACGGGCCCCCGCACCGCGTTCGCTCTCCCTCCGGCCGACGCGGACCGGGACACGCCCCAGGCCGCCGGGGCGGACGCTTCGCCGCCCGGACGCCATGACGCCGCGCGCCCCGCGCCGGACGACGACCACACACCGCCCCAGGCGCATCCCCTGCCCACCGGCCGGCGCCGGGCGCGTCACGCCGACACCCATCAGCAGCCCGGCCAGGAGGCCGGCCACGGCGTTCGGGACACCGGTGAGGTGCCCGTACGGCAACCGGCGCAGCCCGGGGACCTGCCGGGGAGCGGCGACCCGGGGCGGAACCCGGCCGGGCGGGTGGCCCCCGGCGAGCCGTCCGCCGATCAGCCCGGCCTCCGGCCCGACGACGCCCCGGACCTGCCCTCGGCCGGTCACACCACGCACGCCACCGGCTCCACGGCCGTGGCGGGCCCCCCCGATGCCACCGGAACGGTGCCGGGCCGCCCGCACGACGACGCGCCCGGACCGGACGCGCGGAGGCAGCCGCTGCCCGAGGAGGCACCGACGGCCGACGGCTCGCCGGACACGTACGCGTCGGACACGTACGCGTCGGACGCGCATGCGTCGGACACGCAAGGGCGTGCCTTCAGCGTGCGGACGCTCGGCCAGGGTGTGCCGTTCGCCCAGCACATCGCCCACCAGCCGCATCCGGCGCCCGGTGGCGCCGGCCGGCGCCGTAAGCTCGCCGCCCCTCCGGAGGAGGAGCGCACCCCGCCGCCCTCGGCGCCGCAGCCCGCGTCGTCCCGGTCCGCGTCCGGCCGGCCCGGCGCCGCGCAGGGCCCGGTCGCCGCGCCGCCCCAGGGTCGGCCTTCCCCGGGGCAGCCGTCCCAGGGCCAGCCGCCGCAGGGCCACGGCGCCCACGCGGCTCACGGCGAGCACGGTCAGCTGCTCGCAGCCCCGGAGGCCGAGGGGCGCGCGTACGCCATAGGGGCGCCCGACGAGGGCGCCGAAGGACCGGAGCCGCTGGACGGACCGGGTGGCGCGGTGGAGGTCTCCAACCGTCCGACGCCGCCGCCGGTCGACGACGAGCTGCCCCCGGAGCCGCTGGACAACCCGCGCCGCCTGCTCGTCTGGCCCGCCCCCGATGTCGCCACCCAGCAGGCCCTGAGCGACCGCGGCTACCGGCCGGTGATCGTGCACTCGCGCGAGGAGGTCGACGCCCAGATCGCGGCGTTCCCGGCAGCGCTGTTCGTCGACCCGCTCACCGGGCCGATCACCCGCAAGGCGCTCCAGTCGCTGCGCCAGGCCGCGGTGGCGGCCGAGGTCCCTGTGCTGGTGACGGCGGGCCTGGGCCAGGCGTCGCGGGAAGCGGCGTACGGTGCCGACCCGGCCGTGCTCCTCAAGGCGCTCGCCCCGCGCGACAGCGAGCAGCATCCGCCGCGGGTGCTGCTGATCGAGGAGCACGAGGAGATCGCGCTGGCGTTGACGGAGACGCTGGAGCGGCGCGGCATGCAGGTGGGACGGGCCGCCACGGACAACGAGGCGGTGACGCTCGCCACCCGGATGCGACCCAACCTGGTGGTGATGGACCTGATGCAGGTGCGCCGCCGCCGGGCCGGGATCATCGACTGGCTGCGCGCCAACGGCCTGTTGAACCGCACCCCGTTGGTCGTCTACACCTCCGCCGACATGGCGGGTCCGGACCTGCCGAAGCTCAGCACGGGCGAGACCGTCCTCTTCCTGGCCGAGCGCTCCACGAGCGACGAGGTGCAGGCGCGGATCGTCGATCTGCTCGCCAAGATCGGTACCAACTGACCGGCGTCCGGCGTCGCTTCGTCACCGACCGACCGGCGTCACCACGGTGACGGCCCGCAGCACGAAGGGGCGGTACGGAAACTTCCGTACCGCCCCTTCCGCCTCACTCCCCGCCGGCCACCGAATCGCCGGCCACCGAACCGTCGGCCGCCGAACAGTCGGATCAGAGGTGGGTGACGTCCAGCTCGCCCTCCGCGTACCGCTTGCGGATCACCTTCTTGTCGAACTTCCCGACACTGGTCTTCGGCACCGCCGGAATGACCGTCCAGCGCTCCGGCAGCTGCCACTTGGCGATGCCCGACTCGGTGAGGAAGTCCCGCAGCGCCTCGTAGTCGGCGTCGGCGCCGTCCTTGAGCACGACCGTCGCGAGCGGGCGCTCGCCCCACTTGTCGTCCGGGACGGCGACGACCGCCGCCTCGGCCACGTCCGGGTGCGCCATGAGGATGTTCTCCAGCGAGACGCTCGAAATCCACTCGCCGCCGGACTTGATGACGTCCTTGGCCCGGTCGGTGAGGGTGAGGAAGCCGTCCGGGCCGATCACGCCGACGTCCCCGGTCTTCAGCCAGCCGTCCTCGCTGAACTTGTCCTCGGGGCGCAGGTCCTCGCCGTCCGCGCCCCCGTAGTACGCACGGGCGATCCAGGGGCCACGTACCTCCAGCTCGCCCGCCGACGTGTTGTCCCACGGCAGGTGCTCGCCGTCGGGGCCGACCAGGCGCGCCTCGACACCGGCCGGGAAGCGGCCCTGGGTGACGCGGTAGGGCCACTCCTGCTCCTCGGTCAGGCCGGCGGGCGGAATGGCCATGGTGCCGAGCGGCGAGGTCTCCGTCATGCCCCAGGCGTGGTGGACCCGGACGCCGATCTTGTCGTACGCCTCCATGAGGGACGGCGGACAGGCGGCACCGCCGATGGTGACGCTGGCCATGGAGGTGAGGTCGCGGGGGTTGGCGGTGACCTCGGCGAGCAGCCCCTGCCAGATCGTGGGGACGGCGGCGGCGTGCGTCGGCCGCTCGCCCTCGATCATGTCGGCGAGCGGAGCGGGCTGCAGGAACCGGTCCGGCATGAGCATGCTGATGCCGGACATGAACGCCGCGTGCGGCAGCCCCCAGGCCAGTACGTGGAACTGCGGGACCACGACCAGCGTGGTGTCCTTGTCGGTCAGCCCCATCGACTCGGCCATGTTGACCTGCATGGAGTGCAGGTAGATGGAGCGGTGGGAGTAGACGACGCCCTTGGGGTCACCGGTGGTGCCGGAGGTGTAGCACATGGCCGCGGCCTGGCGTTCGTCGATCTCGGGCCAGTCGTAGGCGGTCGGACGGCCGGCGATCAGCTCCTCGTACTCGTGCACCCGGGGCCGCGCGCCGTCGAGGACGGAACGGTCGCCCGGCCCGGAGACGATCACGTGCTCGACCGACGCCAGGCGCGGAAGGACCGGAGCGAGCAGTGGCAGCAGGGAGCCGTTGACGATGACGACCTTGTCGTCGGCGTGCTCGACGATCCAGACGAGCTGCTCGGCGGGAAGACGGAGGTTGAGCGTGTGGAGGACCGCACCCATCGAGGGGACCGCGAGATACGCCTCGACATGCTCCGCGTTGTTCCACATGAGGCTCGCTATGCGCTGGTCGCCCTCGACACCGAGTTCGTCGCGCAGGGCGTTCGCGAGCTGTGCGGCCCGTCGGCCGATCTCGGCGAAACTGCGCCGCTGAGGCTCGGGCTCCCCGGTCCAGGTCGTGACCTGGGACTTCCCATGAATGGTCATCCCGTGTTCGAGGATGCGGGTCACAGTCAGCGGTACATCCTGCATGGTGCTCAGCACGGCGTCCTCCCGGTGGGCGCTACGCGGCAGTAGGGTTCCGCTGATTCTGCGCGCATCCTGGCCGGTATGTCACTAGGGATTCACGGCCGAAGCTTTCGGGCTCGCTGCACCGAGGCGGTGGGCCTGCGCCACCAGACCGGGCTTACCACACCGGGCTCACCGGACCGGGGCCGGCAGACGGGCCGAGGACGGGCCAAGGTCCGCGGACCTGGATCGCCGGGACGGGGCCGGCGGACTTGGAGGGCCGGGCCGGGCTCACCGGACCGGGGTCAGCTCCGGATCCTCCCTGAGCTTGCCGAGCGCCCGTGACACCGCGCTCTTCACCGTGCCGACGGACACTCCGAGCACCTCGGCCGTCTGGGCCTCGCTCAGGTCCTCGTAATACCGCAGGACGACCATGGCCCGCTGCCGGTCCGGGAGCTTCAGCACCGCGCGCCACATCGCGTCGTGCAGCGTCTGGTGCTCCGCCGGGTCGGGGGTGCCCGGGGCCTCCTGCTCGGGCAGCTCGTCGCAGGCGAACTCCTCGACCTTGCGCTTGCGCCACTGCGAAGTACGGGTGTTGAGAAGGGCCCTGCGGACGTAGCCGTCGAGCGCCCGGTGGTCCTCGATCCGCTCCCACGCGACATAGGTCTTGGTGAGCGCGGTCTGCAGCAGGTCCTCGGCATCGCTCGGGTTCGCGGTGAGCGAGCGGGCGGCGCGCAGCAGTACGGGCCCCCGCGCCCGTACGAACGAGGAGAACGACGGATACGGCGCGTACTGGGCCCGCGAGGCGTGTGGTGCGTGCGCGGCGCGCGACGTGTACGCGGCGCATGAGCCGTGCGGGACGTGTCCCGTGGCGGCGGTTCCCCCGGAGGTGCCCGTGCGGACTGACGTGGTCATGGCTCCACGCTAGAAGCGGGCGCAGTTCCGGGGATCGGCCCCAGGTCCCGAAAGAGCGTCCCCCTCAGGGTGTAGGGGTGGGGTCCGCTCCACCTCCTGTAGGTGGAGCGGACGTCACGGGGGCTCAGGGTCGCCGACAGCCTCGGCAGAGTGCGAATGATCAACCGGACGCATGAGGTCATACAGGCACGAGTCACCGACCAGGTGTGCACGGTCGTACAGGCACGAGTCACCGACCAGGTGTGCACGGTCGTACAGGCACGAGTCACCGGCCGGGCGAACGCGGTCCTGCCGAGCCCGCCCAGTGGTCCGTCGTGTGGTCCGTCGTGTGGTCCGTCGTGTGGTCTGCTCGAAGGTTCGCCCGGTGACCCGCCCGGCAGTCGTGGATCCTCGGGGCTCATCCGTCGGCGCTCAGGACGAGTCCCGAGGTGGGTACGCCGGTGCCCGCCGTGACCAGGGCGGTGGCCGCGCCGGGGACCTGGTTCACCGACGAACCGCGGATCTGCCGGACCGCCTCGGCGATGCCGTTCATCCCGTGCAGATACGCCTCTCCGAGCTGGCCGCCGTGTGTGTTCAGCGGTAGCGCGTCGGCGGCGACGAAGTCGGCGGCCTCGCCCGGTCCGCAGAACCCGAACTCCTCCAACTGCATCAGCACGAACGGCGTGAAGTGGTCGTAGAGGATGCCCACGTCGATGTCGGCCGGGGAGAGCCCGGAGTTCCGCCAGAGCTGCCGGGCGACCACCGCCGTCTCGGGCAGCCCGGTCAGGTCGTCGCGGTAGAAGCTGGTCATCTGCTCCTGTGCCCGGCCCGCCCCCTGAGCCGCGGCGGCGATCAGGGCAGGGGGCCGGGGCAGGTCCCGGGCGCGCTCCGCGCTGGTGACCACGATCGCCTGCCCGCCGTCGGTCTCCTGACAGCAGTCGAGCAGCCGCAGGGGTTCGACGATCCAGCGCGACGCGGCGTGGTCGGCCAGGGTGATCGGTTTTCCGTAGAAGTACGCGGCCGGGTTGCGGGCGGCATGGCGCCGGTCGGTGACCGCGACATGGCCGAAGGCGTCCGGCGTCAGCCCGTAGGCGTGCAGATAGCGCTGGGCGGCCATGGCGACCCAGGAGGCGGGCGTGAGCAACCCGAACGGGAGGTTCCAGCCGAGCGCGGCACCCTCCGCGGTGGGCTCACGGTGCTGCACCCCGGAACCGAACCTGCGCCCTGAGCGCTCGTTGAATGCCCGGTAGCAGACCACGACCTCGGCCACCCCGCTCGCCACGGCCATCGCCGCCTGCTGAACGGTGGCACAGGCGGCCCCGCCCCCGTAGTGCACGCGGGAGAAGAAGGACAGCTCACCGATCCCGGCCGCCTGGGCGACGGTGATCTCCGGGCTGGTGTCCATGGTGAAGGTGACCAGGCCGTCCACGTCGGCGGGCGTCAGTCCGGCGTCGTCGAGCGCGGACCGCACCGCCTCGACGGCCAGCTTGAGTTCGCTGCGCCCGGAATCCTTGGAGAACTCGGTCGCCCCGATGCCCACGATCGCCGCCCTGCCGCCGAGCGAGTCGGCCCTCCGCAGACTCATGCCGCCCCCTCCGGTGCCGAGGGAAGGCCCCCTGCGGCCGGGGTCCGCGCCCCGCCGACGATCACGGTCACGGTTCCGGTGACGTGCCTGCCGAGGCCGTTGGTCCCGACGATCGACACCTCGGCCGTCCCGTTGTCATCGACCGCGGTGACCGTGCCGCCGAGCACCATGGTGTCCCCGGGGTAGTTGGGAGCACCCAGCCTGATGGCTACTTTGCGCAGCACGGTGGACGGGCCGAGGCGATCGGTGACGTACCTGCCGACCAGGCCGTTGGTCGTCAGGATGTTCATGAAGATGTCCGGGGACCCCTTCTCCCGGGCGAGCTCCGCGTCGTGGTGCACGTCCTGGTAGTCGCGGGAAGCGATGGCGCCCGCCACGATCAGGGTGCGGGTCACCTCGATCTCCAGCGGCTCCAGTACGTCACCGGCCTGCATCCCTCCCCCGGCCCTCACCGCTTCACCGTCCTTCATCCCTCCGCCCGCCCGCATCCCTCCGCCCGCCTGCATCCCTCCGCTCGCCTTCGTCTCTCCACCGGCCCCCGGTTCTCCACCGGCTCTCGTCCCCTCACCGGCCTTCATCCCTTCGCCGCTTCTCACTCCGCCCCCTCCTCCGTCGCTGCCGCGCGTAGCGGTTCCTCCGCCGACGCCAGCAGTTCACCGAGTTCCTGAAGCACCTCGCTGCCGCAGCCCAGATGGGCATCGAGCTGCCGGCCCCAGAGAAAGTGCCGGTGCACGGGATGGTCGAGATCGGCCCCCGTCCCGCCGTGCAGATGCTGTCCGGCGTGCACCACCCGTTTGCCCGCCTCCGACGCCCACCACGCTGCGGTGAGCGCCTGGCGCCGGTACGGCAGGCCCGTGTCACGGCGCCACGCGGCCTCGTACGCCGTGACCCGTATCGCCTCGGTGTCCATATGGGCGTCGGCGGCGCGCATCAGCACCGCCTGCTTGGTGGAGAGCGGGCGCCCGAACTGCTCGCGGGTGTTCGTGTGGGCGACGGCCAGGGCCAGCGAACCGGCGCACACGCCGGCCTGCAGCCCGGCGAACGCGATCCGGCTCACGGCCAGGACCTCCTCGTACGCCCGCACGTCCTCGCGCGCCCGCACGTCCTCGTACGCCGGGGTCGCTTCCGCCCGTCCTTCCTCATGCGCCTTCGCACCACCGAGTCGCTCCCCGGGTGCCCCGTCCAGGACGAGTCGTGCCGCCGACCACGGCGCCGTGGTCTCCACGGGTTCCGTCGCCACACCCGGCCCGTCGGTCCGTACGATCCACAGCCGGCGCTCCGCGTCCGCGACCAGGACCAGGG
The DNA here is from genome assembly GCF_042889785.1 of Streptomyces sp. NPDC002476. NCBI lineage: Bacteria > Bacillati > Actinomycetota > Actinomycetes > Kitasatosporales > Streptomycetaceae > Streptomyces > Streptomyces sp. NPDC002476. The sequence goes on from NZ_JBIARH010000072.1 coordinate 12,984, forward strand.
ACGCGTCCCGCAACCACGGCACGTACGACACCGAGCCGCTCAGTCGGCCCTCGCCGTCCGCCCGGATCCCGCCGCGCGCGGGGAACGCCCCGGCCGCGACCTCCGTACCGTCCCGCAGCGCGGACAACAGCCGCTCCCGCTGTTCGTCCGTGCCGTGCTCGGCGACGGCGAGCAGCCCGTACACACAGCTCGACGCGAACGGCACCTGAGCCGTCACCCGACCCTGTTCCTCCAGCAGGAGCACCAGGCCCAGCAGCCCGACCTCCTCCACCGCCGCGGTCAGTCCGGCCGCGCACAGTTCCTTCCACAGCTCGGTGTCGGTGCCCGTACCGGCCGCGACCAGGCGTTCGTGCGTCGACAGGTCGCGGAAGATCCGCGCCGCCAGCCCCTGCGCCGCCGTCTGCTCCTCCGTGGGGGTGAAGTCCATGTCAGCCCTCACCTCCACGAAAGACCGGGAGCACCAACTCGGGGTCCGTACGGAGAAATTCGAGCAGCACCGGCATTCCGATCCGTACCTTGTCGTACGGCACACCGACCACGTTGCTGACCATCCGCACCCCCTCCGCGAGTTCGATCAGCGCCACCGCGTAGGGCCCGCCCTCCCCGGAGGCGCTGAAGGCGGGGAAGGGCGGGTGGTGCATCACCACATGGCTGAAGACGGTGCCCTCGCCGGTCGCCTCGATCGTGTCCCATTCCTGGCAGCCGCAGGCGTTGCAGCCGGGCAGCCAGGGGAAGCGCGGCTTCCGGCACCCGGCGCACCGCTGGATCAGCAGCTTGTGCTCGGCGACGCCCTGCCAGAACCCGGCGTTGTCGCGGTTGACCACCGGCCTCGGACGCGGACGCGGACCACCGAAGTCCGCCCCCGCCCCGCCCACTCGCTCCCGCGCCTGATCCCGGCCCCGATCCCGCGCCTGCTCCTGCTCCCGCTCCCGCTTTCGCGGCCGCTCCCGTTCCGCCTGTTCCGCCCGTCCTCGTTCCTTACGTCCCCGCTCCCTGGGTTCCCGTTCCCCCGTCCGCTGCTCCGCCGTGGGCCGTCCCACCGCCGCCGGTGCGTACTTCAGGATCCGGAACCGGTGCGTCCCGGCCAGCTCCCCCCGTACGCGTACGTTCATCCGCGTCGTCACGAAGTGGCCCGTCCCCAACCGGGTCGTCTTCCGTTCCGAGACCGACTCGATCAGCGCGTCGAACGTGATCCGGTCGCCGGGCCGGAGCGGCCTCAGGTACTCCTGCTCGCAATCGGTCGCGACCACGGAGGTGTACCCCGCGCCGTCGAGCAGGCCGAGCAGCTCCTCGTACGCCGCGGAACGGCCGGTGTGCCCCGACAGGCCGCCCATCGTCCACGCCTGGAGCATGGTCGGCGGGGCGATCGCCTCCGGGCCGGTGTAGGCGGGGTTGGTGTCGCCCATCGCCTCGCACCAGTGCCTGATCATCGGTTCGTTGACCGGATCCTTGCCGATGCCCGCGGTCGCGGCGGGCCGCCCCTCGTACTCCTTGAGCCGCGTGCACAACGCGTCCTCTTCCTCCGGCCCCTGCTTCTCCTGCCGCGTACGGGTCACCGCTTGCCCCTCTTCATGCCGAGCCGCATGGTCGCGACGATCTCCCGCTGAACCTCGCTCACCCCTCCCCCGAAGGTGTTGATCTGGGCGGCCCTGTTCATCCGCTCCAGTTCCCCGTCCCCGAGGCAGCCGGGCGACCCGCCCCGCAGGGTGCCGGCCTCCCCGACGACTTCCTGGCAGATCCGGTACACCTCGACGGCACTCTCGGTCCCCGCGAACTTCACGCCGCTCGCCTCACCGGGCGCCAGCGAACCCGCGCCGACGTCCCCCACCAGCCGCCAGTTGAGCAGCCGGGTCGCCGCCAGCCGCGCGTACGCCTCGGCCAGCCGGGCCCGCACCCACGGCTCGTCGGCCGGACGCCGGCCCGTCACCGGATCGGGGGTGCGGGCGAGGGCGAGGGCCGCGTCGTAGAAGTCCTCGGCCTGCATTCCGATCGCGGCGAGGGCCACCCGTTCGTGGTTCAGCTGGTTGGTGATCAGTCCCCAGCCGCCGTTCTCCTCCCCCACCAGATGGCCGACCGGTACCCGTATCCCGTCGTAGTAGGTGGCCGTCGTGGTCAGCCCGCCCACGGTCTCGATCGGCGTCCAGGAGAAGCCCGGGGCGTCCGTCGGCACCAGGATGATCGAGATCCCCTGATGCTTCGGCGCCTCGGGATCGGTGCGGCAGGCCAGCCAGATCCAGTCCGCCTTCTGCGCGTTGCTGGTGAAGATCTTCTGCCCGTCGATCACCCAGGAGCCGCCGTCCCGTACGGCCCTGGTGCGCAGGGCCGCGAGATCCGTACCGGCCTCCGGCTCGCTGTAGCCGATGGCGAAGACGAGCTCGCCGCTGAGGATCCGGGGCAGGAAGTACGCCTTCTGCTCCTCGGTGCCGTACTTCATCAGCGTCGGGCCGACGGTGTTGAGGGTGACCATCGAGACGGGCGCCCCCGCCCGGTAGGCCTCGTCGAAGAAGACGAACTGCTCGTCGGGGCCGCGCCCCTGGCCGCCGTACTCGACGGGCCAGCCCAGCCCGAGCATGCCGTCCGCGCCGATCCGCCGCAGCAACCGCCGCTGTTCGCCCGGGTCGTCGACACCGGGCCCCGTCGAGGCGTCCTCGCGCGGCATCACCATGGCGAAATAGGCTCGGAGTTCGGCGCGCAACTGCCGCTGCCGCTCCGTCGGGGCGAGGTGCACGACGGCTGCCTCCCGGGCACGGGTGTACGGATCGGGGTCGGGTACGGGTGCACAGACTCGGGTCCGGGGTCCGGGGTCCGGGGTTCAGGTCCACGTTCGGGTCCGGGTTCGGGTCCGGGGTCGGGTCCGGGCCTGTGTTCACAAGCTCGGTTTCTGACTGTCCGTCAGATCCTTGAGGGCTGTCAAGGCGGACGACACCCCGATGCGCATCCCCCACCGCCGCCGCCTCGGCAGCAAGCGAACCGAGATTGGCCGTATTTGGTCTCTCGTCGCGCACGCGAAGCGCGTACCTATGAGTTCCCGCGCGGGCTCGGATGCCGCGTACGGGGACGGCTCGCCGCGCGCGTACGGGCGCGGCGAGCAACACACCAGAAGCCCCACGCGCACAAGAAACTCAGTCACTCGACGCTCAGCCACTCGGCCCTGAGGCACTCAGTCGCATACGCACTCAGCCACTCAGCCGCTCACGCACCCAGGAAGCCAAGGAAACCCAGCCCACTCGGAAGACCAGCAGACTCGGGGAGCTCATGGACAACACAGGGACTTCGGGAACCCCAGTGCCCACGCCGCCACCGCCACCCTTGCCCCCACTCCCGCCCCCGCCCGCGAGCGGCGTCGACCTGAGGGTGGGCAAACGGCTGCTGTGGGTGGGAGAGGCGGCCTATCCGCTACGCAACATCACCCGGGTCCACACCTTCGAACTCCGGCCCAAACGCATGGAAGCGTTCCTGAGCTTCTTGAAATGGCTCGCGACCACGCTCGTGGCCTTCGTCCTGCTCCAACTGGCCAACGAGAACGGGTCGTCCCGCTACGAGGACCCGAACGAATCGGCCGACGTGCTGTGGGTCCTCGCCATAGGGATCGCGATCGGCCTGGTCGTACGCCTGGTGAAAGATCTGGCGGCGCAGTCCGAGTACGTGCTGGCCATCGAGACCGCCAGCGGCTCCAGCGCGCTGGTCACCCTGCCCGACCCGAACCGGCTCCGCCGGCTGGTCCACCACCTCGTCAACGCCATAGAGAATCCGGAGGCCGAGTTCCACGTGCGCGTGGAGCGGGTGCTGGTCAATCCGAAGAACTATCACTTCGGCGACAACGTGAACATGTACGGAGGAATGTTCAACACGGGGGTGAGCAAGTGAGCAACGGGAGTTCCTACCACTACGGCGACAACATCCACCACGGCAACAACATCAATGGCGACAACGTCAACATGTACGGCGGTACGGGCAACACGGGCATCGTCAAGCAGCAGGCCCCGGCCCTGCCGGAGGCGATCGGCGAACTGGTGCGCCTCCTCCAGGAATTGCGCGGCGAGTTGGCGCCCGCGAGTGCGCGGGTCATCGACGACTCCCTGCCCGCGATCACCTCCGCCACGAGCGCCCCGCAGGAACGGCACCGCGCCCTGATCGCCGTGGCCACCATCGCCTCGACCGTCGGAGCGCTCGGCCAGCCGGTCGCCGACGCGGTCGACAAGGTCCTGGGGCTGTTGGGAATCCGGTAGGGCGCCGCCACGAGCGGCCCCTTCCCGCCCTCCGGCCCTCCAGCCCCCTCTGACATGGCGAAAACCCGTAACCCGGCACCTCTCCATGGATGCTCTGCGATGCTGGAGGCCGATCGAGAGGGGCCGCAGCGATGCAGTGGAAGATCCACGGGGAACGTCCGATCTACGAGAACGAGTGGGTGAACCTGTGGCTCACCGACATCGAGACACCGGACGGAAGCCGCTGGGAACACCACGTCGTCAAGCTGCGCCACCTGGCCGTCGCCGCGGTGGTCAACGAACGGCGCGAGGTCCTGATGATGTGGCGGCACCGCTTCATCACGGACACCTGGGCGTGGGAACTTCCCATGGGCCTGGTCGAGGAGGACGAGACCCCGGCCGACGCGGCGGCCCGCGAGGTCCTGGAGGAGACCGGCTACCGCCCCGGCCCCGTGAAACCGCTGATCTACGCCGAACCGGCCAACGGCATCACCGACTCCCAGCACCACCTCTTCCGGGCCGACGGGGCGACATACGTGGGCCCGCCGACCGAGAAGAACGAATCGGACCGGATCGAGTGGATCCCGCTCGCCGAGATCCGCGGCATGATCGACCGCCGCGAGATCGTCAGCAGCGGCTCCCTCGTCGGCCTGCTCTACCTGCTCATGGACGAGTCGATCCGCTGACCGCCGGCACCCGACGCCGCGACCAGGGACGCCGCGACCAGGGCCGGGCCGAAGTCACCTGACCCGGGACTCCCGCACCGACGGAGCTCACAGCTGCGGAGGAAGGGCGGTCCGCACGACGAAGGGGCGCCTCCTCCACCTCGGCGCGCGACCCTGCTCCGGGCCCGGCCGCGAGGACAAGGTGTGTGCTGAGCCGCGTTCTGTTCCGCCCAGCGCTGTCCCAGGGAATTTCGCTACGCGGTCCGCCGGATTTCCTCCTCCTCGGGAAGGAGATCGGCCAGCATCTCCCAGACCGGCTTGCTGCCGACGGGGCGGAGCACCAGG
>NZ_JBIARH010000073.1:0-17979 GCF_042889785.1 Streptomyces sp. NPDC002476
CGGCCCATGCACGATGCAGCCCACCGGCTCGCGTGGTCCGCCTGGCAACGTCGCCACCAGGCCCGAGCCCAAGCCAGCCATTACCGCCGGCAAGCCGCGAATCCGACCTGAAGATCACGATCTACGGCTGGAGTATTTGCACGGCCCGGATGCGTTCCGCGAGCGCGGCATCGGCCCGCTCACGGGCGGCCCGCGCCGCGCGGCCGGCCCGCCATTTGCAGAAGCTGGAGCGGGCCACCTCCAGCACCTGACACAACCGCTTCACGCCCCAGGCGCGGTGGTGGTCCTCGATGAAACGGCAGCGGTTCACCAGTTCATCTCGGCGGCGAAAAACTTCGTCGCCTTGCGCAGGATGTCCCGCTCGACCGCGAGCTTCTGGTTCTCCTTGCGCACTGCCTTCAGTTCCGCGCGCAGGGCCGCGTTCTCGGCCTCCAGTTCCTGTTTCGTGGCATCGCTCACCGGGACGTCCTTCGTCTTGCCGTTCGTCGTGCCGCTTTCACCGCGGCGGGCCCGCTCGGCCCGCACCCAGTTGCGCAGCGTCTCCCGGCTGATCCCCAGATCCTTGCCGATGCCCTCGAAGGTATGGCTCGGGTCCGACAGGTACAGCGCGACCGCGTCCGCCTTGAACTCGGGCGAGTAGACCTTCATCACCATAAAAGATGCCTCCTACCCGGCCCCTGCCGGGGCCGGAGTCAGAGGTGTCCACCACTCGGGGACAGGTCCCGCTGCCGGCCGCGGAACAGGTAACCGACGTCTGCAGGCGGAAGAACGCGGCGACCAGATCAAGGGCAACTTCAAACAGGCTGCGGCGAAGATCAAGGACGCCTTCAAGCACTGACCATTGGGCCCTCTCGCCCCGCCCCGCAGGGGCTCTACGCGGGGGTGTGACGCTCCAAGGCATGCTGGCGGGTCACTTTGGTCAGTTCGCGCCAGAAGGGGGCGGCGGTGAGGTAGAGCCCGAGGATGGAGATGATACCGAGCGAGATGTCAACGCTGATCCGACCCTGTTTGGCCCAGTAGACGTCCTTCAGGTCCAAGAGGAGGGCGAATTCGTCGACGATGAGCGCCGTTCCGGCGCCATAGGCCGCCCCGACGCCGGGATGTCCGGCGTATTGTGCGTCACCCCGCACGGCGACCAGTCCGCTGCCGGCCAGAGTGGCGATACCGAAGTTGTATGATGCATGTGGGTCCCGCCCGACGTGGAGATGTTGCCCCAGGGCAGTCGGCCGCTGCGAATCCCGTGAGTGATCAGGCGTGCGCCCCCAAAAGTGGCCCCGAAGGAGAGCCACAGGTCGCAAGGAGGGAACGCTGGGTCGGGTCGGTGTGCTCGTCCAAGGTCTCCCGCCACCGCCGCAGCAGCCCTGGACGCCGCTCATGGCGCTCGTCATCTCTGCGCCGTTCCGTGTTCTCGCGCATCGGACCAACCTCCTCGTCATCTTTCGCGGTGGCTTTCGTCCATGACCTCATACCACCTCAAACAGCAACACACCGGCCAGACGGGCATGTCGAGGACTCCTCCGCCGCTTCGAGAGCCCGAGCGTTGACATCTCTGATTCCACATGATCGGCAACATCTACGTGACCGCCCCCGACTGCCGGGGACGGCTCGGCTTCCTGCCCGAGCGAGGACAACGGTCCGGGGCTCATCACCGCCCGAGTTCGTCACGGCCTTCACGACCGCGCTCGCCAAGCGACACGAGCGGGGACCCTCTGCATACCTCGCTCCGCCGGACCCGCCGGACCCGGCACACGACCCGTTCCTCCCATGATGACGCGAATTCGTCGACGCCCCCAAGAACGCGGCCGACCAGCTGGCCGCCGAGACGATGCAGGTACTGGCCACGACCTTCTCCGAGCACAAGCGAGGTCGGGCGAACGAGCCAACATCACCCAATCGAGTTCAGTAGCTGGGAGACGAAGGAATGCGGTGGTCGACGTCGGTTACAGGCGCTTTCTATACGCTGGTCTCGCAAGCGCGCTGCCCCGTCTGGGAGTTCTCTGCGCCGTCGCGCAACGTCTTCCTTCATGAGGCCGTCGGTGCGGCCGTGCCAGACAGTGCCTTCCCACTTCACGTACTGCTGTGTCCTGTCCCTGAGGAGGACGGGCTTGAGGTGGCAGTGGAACAGGAGCGTGCGGCCCTGGTTCCGCCGGATGCAGCTGAACCGCTTCGCACTGTTCTCGTGCCGCGCAAGTCGGCTCGCGTGAAGAGGAGACAGCTTTCCGCGGGCCCCAGCCGGGGGTGTAGTCCGTCAAAGGGCCGGGAGGGCGGGCGCCAGGAGTCGGCAATGGCCCAGTGGACGACGGCGGCGCCGCGCTCATGTTCGTTGTAAGGGTAGGTGACGCGCTTGCCCACCTCGGCGAAGAATCGGGACTGCTCGGCGGCGGTGCCGGTGGCCAGGTGTCGCCAGTAGGGTGAGGCGAGCAGCGGCGCCAATGCGACGGGCTCGGGATAGACCGCGGTGAACAGCCGGGAGGCGCTGTAGGCGCTGTAGGCGCTGTAGCCCAGCATGGCACCAATGGCCTGGAAGCCTCAGGTGCCTGCAAAGCTCCAGGCGTCTTTCACAACCCCCGCACCGTCCAGGCCGGGCGTGGACTGGACCAGCTCACCGGCCTCGCGGTGGTCCGCCTGCTGGAGTACCCACGCAGCGACGCACCGCCATAAGGCTCATGATGCTGGGCCGGTGGAGTGGGCGGTGACCGGGCCGGGACCCGTACAGGGCAGAGATCAGCGCAACTCACCCGTGCTGGCGACAGAAGCAGAGTCCAGGTAATCGAAAAGCGAAGGAGGGTTGCGCATGCTTGCTCTGCGGATGACTGCTGCCGGACCGGCAGGATGCGTCGATGCCCCGCTCACGGCGAACGATGCCACCCGGGCCGTCGAAACGGTCCTGGAGAATTTCCTTGACGCGGGACTGTGCCGGGCCCGTGAGGTAGACCCGGTTTTCGCTGGCGATGTCGCCGACCGCGTCGCGGCATTCGCCCGACGCGGTGGGAAGCGGCTGCGCACGGCGTTCGCATGGTGCGGGTGGCGGGCCGCGGGCGGCGAAGGCGACGCCGGTGCGGTTCTGCAGCTGGGGGCTGCCCTCGAACTTGTCCAGGCCTGTGCCCTCATACACGACGACGTGATGGACGGATCCCTCCTGCGAAGGGGGGAACCTGCGGTACACGTCGACTTCGCACGTATGCACCGCGCCGCCGAAATGACCGGCCCGCCCGAATCGTTCGCGACCGCCGCCGCCGTGCTCGCGGGCGACCTGGCGCTCGCGTGGGCGGATGACCTGCTGACCGAGATCGCACTTCGATCACCCCACGGCTGGCGGCTGCACCGCGAATGGCAGGCATTGCGCGGCGAGATGGTCGCAGGGCAGTACCGCGACATCCACGCGCAGGCGGTCGGCTCGTCCGGGGTCGACGAGGCCGTGACCATCGCGACGCTCAAGAGCGCCCTGTACACGGTCGAGCGACCACTGACCCTGGGCGCCTCACTGACCGCCGCCGATGCGCACACCGTTGACGCGCTACGGTCCGCCGGCCGGTGTGCGGGGCTGGCCTTTCAGCTCCGCGACGACCTGCTCGGTGCCTTCGGGGATCCGGCACTGACGGGCAAACCGTCGGGCGACGACCTGCGCGCCCGAAAGCTCACCTACCTGCTGGCCGTCGCCACCAGACTCGCCGAAGACTCCGGGGACGAGGAGGCCGTCGACGCGCTCGGACCCGTCACGGCCCCTCGGTCAGACCGCACCATCGACCGGATGCGTGCCGCGCTGGAGCGGACCGGGGCCCGGGCCGTCGTGGAAGCCAAGATCACGGAGCTGGCGGGCACGAGCCTGCGACATTTTGAGGAGACCGGCGCCGCTCCCCTCGTAAGGCGGGAGTTCGCCGCGCTGGTCGACCAGGCGGTGGGCATGGTTCCCGACCTCACAGGGGAGAGCACGTGAGGACCGTACCGGGGCCTGCAGATCATGTCGTCGTCGTGGGCGCCGGCCTGTCGGGCCTTGCGTGCGCCCTCCACCTGCTGGGCGCCGGACGCCGGGTCACGGTCGTCGAGCGGGATCCCGGTCCGGGCGGCCGGGCCGGCCGTGTGGAGCTCGGCGGATACCTGATGGACACAGGCCCCACGGTGCTGACGATGCCACATCTGGCCGACGAGGCCTTCGCAGCCGTTGGCGACAGCCTCGGTCGCCACCTGGAGCTGGTGGCCCTGCACCCGGCGTACCGTGCCCGCTTCGCGGACGGGTCTTCCCTGGATGTCCACACCGACGCCGAGGCGATGGAAGCGGAGGTACGGCGCTTCGCGGGCCCGGCGGAGGCGGCGGGTTACCGCCGCCTCCGGAACTGGCTGAAACGGCTGTACCAGGCGCAGATGAGGCGGTTCATCGACACGAACTTCGACTCGCCCTTCCAGCTCCTGCATCCGGACCTGGCCCGCCTGGCGACACTGGGCGGCTTCGGACGGCTGGACCGCCAGATCGGCCGCTTCCTGTCCGACGCCCGGCTGCGCCGCGTCTTCACCTTCCAGTCGCTGTACGCGGGTGTCGCCCCTGCCCGGGCACTCGCGGCGTACGCCGTGATCGCCTACATGGACACCGTGGCCGGCGTCTGGTTCCCCAAAGGCGGAATGCACGCGCTACCCCGGGCCATGACCGATGCGGCGGCCGGTGCCGGTGCCACCTTCCGCTGGTTGGCCGAAGTGAACGAACTGGAGCGCTCGACCGGCCGGGTGCGCGCCGTGCGTCTGGCCTCGGGCGAACGGATCGCCTGCGACGCGGTGGTCCTAACCCCCGATCTTCCCGTCACACACCGGCTCCTGGGGCGCGCTCCCCGGCGCCCGGTACGGCTGCGTCACTCGCCGTCCGCGGTGATCCTGCATGCCGGGACGGACCGTACCTGGTCCGATCTCGCGCACCATACGCTCTCGTTCGGCGCGGCGTGGGAGCACACGTTCGACGAACTGACGCGCACGGGTGCGCTGATGAGCGACCCGTCGCTGCTGATCACCCGGCCGACTTCCCATGATCCGGGTCTGGCGCCCCGGGGCCGGCATCTCCACTATGTCCTGGCCCCCTGCCCGAACACGATCACTGGTCCGTGCGCAGCTTCGTGGCGCGACCTGGGGCCTCGCTACCGTGACAGCCTTGTGGCCGAGCTGGAACGCCGGGGGCTCGACGGGTTCGCGGAAAGCATCCAGGAGGAACTCCTGGTGACACCGATGGACTGGACTGCGCAGGGCCATGCGGCGGGCAGTCCCTTCTCCCTCTCGCACACCTTCGCCCAGACCGGTCCGTTCCGGCCGCACAACCTGGTAAGCGGGCTGGACAACGTCGTGCTCGCCGGCTGCGGGACCACACCCGGTGTCGGCGTGCCGACAGTCCTCATCAGTGGAAAACTCGCCGCCGACCGCATCACCGGAGGCGCACGGCGCCCGGCACCCCGGACAGGGTCGGCCCCGCCCGCCGGGCGTGCTGCATTCTCCTCGACCGTCTCGACCGGGAGACCTGCCGATGACCCGTCGTGAACTGGACGCCGCCGGCATCAGCGACCCCGAGCTACGCGCGGCGTACACCCGTTGCCGACAGCTCAACGCCCGTCATGGCCGGACGTACTTCCTCGCCACCCGTCTGCTGCCGGTCGAACACCGCTGCGCGGTGCACGCTTTGTATGGTTTCGCGCGCTGGGCGGACGACATCGTGGACGACATCGACCGACGGCAGACCCCCGACGAGCGTGACCGACTGTTGCGCCTGCTGGAGAACGACCTCGCGTACGGGCTGTCCACCGGCGGCGCGGACGACCCTTTGGTCCGGGCGTTGGCCGACACCATCGGCCGGTATGGCATCGAGCACACGCTGTTCACCGACTTCATCGCCTCGATGCGTACTGACTTGAGCGTCACGGACTATCCGACGTACGCCGACCTGCGGACCTATATGCACGGCTCGGCAGCCGTGATCGGACTGCAGATGCTGCCCGTCCTCGGTACGGTCGTGCCCCGCGAGGAGGCGGCACCGCACGCGGCGGCCCTCGGGGTGGCGTTCCAGCTCACCAACTTCCTTCGGGACGTGGGTGAGGACTTGGACCGCGGCCGCGTCTACCTGCCGGCGGACCTGCTCGCCGCCCACGGGGTGGACCGGCCGCTGCTGGAATGGAGCAGGCGTACCGGGCGCCGTGACCCCCGGATTCGGTCGGCTTTCATCGCCGCCGAGGCGCTGACCAAAGGCGTGTATCGGGAGGCCGAGCCCGGCATCGCCATGCTCGACCCGCGTGTGCGTCCTTGTATCCGTACCGCATTCACGCTGTACGGCGGCATCCTGGACGTGATCGCGCATCACGACTACGGGGTGCTGCACCGCCGGTCGGTCGTGCCCTGCCGACGCCGCGCGGCCACCGCCGCGGTCGGAGCCGCCCGCGTCCTCGGCGTGCGTCTACGCACCCGCGCCGCGCATCCGTTGGCCCCGGAGCGCGGCGCCGTGCCCCGACGGAGGGAATTCGAGCAGTGAACGATCCAGTGGACAAAGCGCGTTGGACACCACCGCTGCGTCGGCGGAGCGGACCGGCGTGGGCGGCGCAGAAGCCTTCATGGCGGGAGGCAAAACCGTCGCTGGTAGCCGAGGCTCTCACGCGGGCTTCGGCGCGTCGCTCCGGCAACTGGTTCGTCGTCGGAGCCTCTCGGGATGTCGCCGCAGGCGTCCGCCCGTACGGCCGGACAGTGGGCGGCCTCGAGGTCGTACTGTGGCGATCGAACACGGGCGAGCTCCACGCAGGCCCGGGCGCCTGCCCCCACCTCGGTGCCCCCCTGCGCGACGGCCGGGTTGTCTGTGGCACGCTGGTGTGCCACTGGCACGGACTGACTCTGGATGGTGCCCCGTTCGCAGGCTGGGATCCGTTCCCCGCCCACGACGACGGGGTGCTGGTGTGGGTGCGGCTGGACGAGGTCGGCGGTGAAGAGCCATCGGATCGTCCCGTGGTGCCTGTGCGTCCCGCGGCGAGCAGCGCAGTGGACGCGGTGTTCACGGCGGTGGGGCGGTGCGAGCCGCAGGACGTGGTCGCCAACCGGCTCGACCCATGGCACGGCTCGTGGTTCCATCCTCACTCGTTCGTCGACCTGCAGGTGGTGCGCTTGCCTCAGAGCGATCACAACAACGCGTTCGTCGTCGATGTCTCGTTCCGTGTCACGAGTCGTCTGGTGGTGCCCGTACGGGCGGAATTCACAGCACCTGATCCGCGTACGGTCGCCATGCACATCACCGAGGGCGACGGGACAACATCGGTGGTGGAGACGCACGCCACGCCACTGACGGGCAAGGCGGATGCCGATCCACGGACCGCCGTGGTCGAGGCGGTCGTCGCCGCCTCGAACCGGCGGGGCTTCGCGCTGGCCCGGGCTGCCGCTCCCTTGCTACGCCCACTGATGCGTCGCGCAGCAGGCCGTCTGTGGCGCGACGATCTGGCCTACGCCGAGCGACGCTGGACCCTGCGGAGCACCGGCCGGTTCCCCGGGTGACCGCGTCGATCGATTGAACCTGCGCTCCATCCGTGTGCCGACCGAGTGTGCTGGGCTCTGTTGTCACGCCCCCGCCTGCCCGCGACACCCCGTACTCCCTCTCGCCGCACCGGGTGGCGTCGCGGGCCGGCACTCCGGGCCGACGACGGTGTGTGACGACAGGTCCTGGGGTGGACCGTGTAGGCCTCAATCCGGCAGCCTGGATCTCAGCCACGTCCCGCCAGTGCTGCGAGTACCCTCAGGCCAGGGAAACGGCCAGCACGGGGGACGGTCCACAGTACCTGGCCCCGGACACCCCAGTCGGCCAACAAGGCGTTGGCTGCCAGGAAGCCCGTAGTAGCGGCGCGTTCCATCAGGGCCACGGGCAGGTCGCAGCGCACCGTGTCACCGGCCAGCATCAGCCGTGGGTGGGGGGTGCGGACAGTGGGCCGCTGGTGATAAGCGCCGACCGGGAAGAGCGGACAGTCCGCCCGCCACACGTGGCGGGCGTCCACGACCTGGGCCTCTTTGGTCTCCGGATAGACCTGGTGAAGCCGGTCGACGAGGAGGTCTTGCAGCCTTTCCGGCTCGGTACCGGAGGCCACAGCGTAGGCATGCAGTTCCACCACCGAGCCGCCGGTGCGGGTGGCCCAGCGGGCGGCCTCGCCCTCGTAGCGTTCCAAGACACTGATGTTGTCCAGGCCGTCGTAGCCGCTGGTGCCGAGGAAGCCGGCTCGATCGGCGCGGACTGGCCGGTCGAGCCAGAGCCGGGAGACGAGGAACGCGGGGGCTGTGCGCAGGGTGGCGATGTCGTCGCGCCAGGCGGCGGTACCCAGACCAGGCGACCCGGCGACGAGCCGACGCAGTCCCTCGACGTCGAGGGCGAGGATCACCCCCTGATGGCGGTCGATCGCAGCGTCGGTCTGCACCTCCAGGACTCCACCGGCGGACGGGCGGACACCGTGCACGGGAGTGCCGGTGCGGATGTCCACGCCGAGCTGCTGCAGGTAGCCGCCGAGAGGCTCCCACAAGGCTTGTGGGAAGGGTTCATCCGGCACGTCGAAGAGCAGTCCTTCGGAGGAGCCGAGGAAATAGATGTGGAACATCAGCAGCATTTCCGCAGCGGACAGTTCGCGCGGGTCGGCGAAGAAGCTGCGCGAGAACACCTCGAACGCCAGGTGGTGGGCGGCATCGGGGAAGCGAATGCGCTCCAGGAAACGGGTCGCGCTGACGCTGTCGAAGCGTCCGTACACCTCGGGCACGCGGACGTCCAGGAGCGGCAGCGCCGCGCGCGGATCCATTGCGGCGAGGTCCTGCCAGCCGAAGGAGGGGCTGAGGGTGACGAAGCCGAGGGCGCTGAAGGGTGGTGTCCGCGGGACGCGGGCGAAGCTGTCAGCCAGGCCGCCACTGTGCCGTAGGGGGTAGTCGGGCAGCGGCACGAGCCGCGTGAGGGAGGGGTCGGTCCGCCGCAGCAGGCCACGCAGGTTGTAGTACTGACGGAAGAAGGCGTGGAAGCCGCGGGTCATGGTCACCTCGGAACCGTCGGCCAGGCGGGTGCGCCGACCGGCGAGACGGCCGCCAAGCGATCCTTCCCGTTCATAGAGAGTCACCTGTGCTCCGCGTTCCGCCAGCAGGGTTGCCGCAGCGAGACCGGCGATTCCGCCGCCGATCACCGCGACGCCCGGCGCATCCTGGCGCTCGAAGCGGGCCCGTCCCGGCGCGGGCATGAGGACACTCGCCTTGCGGTCGCGGCCCCGCCGGACACGACGGTGGCGGTCGGCGCTCACAGGGCGTACTCCGTCACCGGAGCCGAGCCGTTGCAGGCGAGAAAGGTGTGAACGATACCTGTCTGCCATCCGGCGACGGGAGCGGTGCGTACGCGGGTGAAACCCGTACGCGTGAGGCGGTCCTCGAAGGTGGGGGCGGTATCGAAGGCGAGGACGCTGCGCCACAGATGGCGGTAGAGCGCGCGGTCGCCGCTCAGCGTGCCCACCGGAACGATCAACCCGTGGCATACGGCCGTCCAGAGCCAGCGGTGGACGGGCGAGCCGCTGAGGCTGTACTCGTGGACGGCGAGTCGCCCGCCCGGACGCAACAGTGCTCGGACCGACGCGAGGACTCTGTCCGGATTGGTGACGTTGCGGAACAGATAGGCGGCGAAAACCGCGTCGAAGAGCCCCTCACCGATCGCGTGCACTTCCTCAGCGTTCCGATGCAGGAATCGGACGCGTGCGGGCCACGGCTTGGCGAGCGCGCGTTGCAGCATTCCCGACGAGGCGTCGACGGCCGTGATGCGAGCGCACGGTGCGGCCCGGAGCAGTGCCCGGGTGGAGGCACCGGTGCCGCAGCCGAGATCGAGGACATGCATTCCAGCTCCTTGGCGGGGTAGCCGGAGCCGTCGTGCCGAGCGGCGCAGATCGGCGTGGTGACCGGGGTTCATGGCTGTGAGGCGGTCGTAGCTGCGCGACGCGTGGTCGAAGGCGCGTGCCAGTTCGTGGTCCCGCAGAAGCGTCATCGGTGGCTCTCTTCGGATCGAGGGGTGGTGACGACTGTGGCGGAGGGTCGGCGGTGGAGAAAGAGGAGTTCGGCAGCGGTGCGGATCATCGGGCCAATCGGGGTGCGCAGTCCGATGCTGCATTCCTCCCACGGTGTTGTGGCACCGTCGAGAAAGCGCAGCAGGCGTTCCGTAGGCGTACGGCGGAACAGGCCGGTGAAGAAGTCGGGGCCGTCCATCCGCCCGGTGTCCAGTGCCCGCAGCAGTACTGCGTCCATGGCCCGCGCCCGTCGGCTGTGCGGCGGGGGCACGATGCCGCGTCCGTTGCGCAGCGCGGCGGCGATATCCCGGCTCTGCCGCTGCACTGCGGCGAAGGTGTAGCCGGTCGCCGGGCGGGTCGCGCCGCCGGCGGTCCCGATACGGAAGACGGCCGGCCCGACCCGGCGGGGGAAGCGAGCGTCGGTCATGGGGATGACGCCCTGCTCCGCCGCTTCCACCGTGAACGCACCGAGGCGGAGCACTTCGCGGGTGTAGTGGCCCAGCGCCGCCTCGTAGCCGGCGGTGGTGAGTGGGATCCGGGAGAACTCGGTGTACTCGACGAGCGCCCGGTCCGGCGCGAGTGGGAGGACGTAGCCGAAGGCGAGGCCGTGGCGCGGCTGCGGCACCCGGAAGTCCATCAGGTCCGCGACCGCGGGTTCGAAGCACGCCGTTGCTGTGTGCACGAACCAGCCGCGGAAGTGCTGGAGCAACACCGTCCGGGCTGGCGGCAGGCGGCGCAGCGGGCGTGAGTCGAACACGTAACGCGCGCGCAGGGTCAGTGCACGGCCGTCCGGTGTTGTGCAGCGGACCTCGGCCCCCCCGGCCACGTTGCGCACGGTATTCGCCGTCGCGCGTAGGACGCACGCCTGGGGATACCCGGCCAGTCGAGCGTGGACCAGGTTCTCAAACGGGGCGGACCGCAGCATGCGGTAGCGCAGAGGGGCGGGAGCGACGGTGACCTTGCTGCCGTCCGCGCCGTAGATCCGCAGCCGTGACCAAGAGGCGACGACCGCTTCCTCGAACTCGCCGTCGGTTTCGTCCCAGAAGCACCAGGTCCGCTCGGGCGGTCGCATCGGACCGTCGGGCGGCTCCACGACGGTCACGGCGGTGGTACCGGTCATTGTGAGCCAGTGCGCGAGGCTGAGTCCTGCCGCGCCACCGCCCACGATCACCACCTCGGCCGTCCCGCCGGGACGAGTCGTACGTCGCCTCACCGGGCGCGCGGTTCGATGATGGGCGTTCCGTCCGGGGCCGTACGTACGGTCTCGGCGTCCGTCGCCAGCGCGGCGAGACCGGCTCTGACTACCTGACGCAGGTCCCCTCCTGGGGGCAACGGCGGAGCGGTACCCGCGACCGCCCGGCTGGCGAAGCCGGTGTCCAAGTGCCCCGGCCGGACCTCCTGCACGCGGATGCCGGCGGGTCGTGCATCGCGACACACGGCGGCGAGCCAGGCACTCAGCGCTGCTTTGGAGGTGTTGTAGTCGGCCATTCCCGGCTGTGGACGGTCTGTCACCACGCCGGGTTCCAAAAACGCGGCGGATGTGAGGACGTTGACGGCCATCAGACGCTCCGCGACCTCGTCACCGACCATGTCCGCCCGGCCGAAAGCCACCGAGCCGAAGGCGACCACCACGACCTCCAGTCCCCCGAGGTCGGCCGCGGCGCTGTACACGGCACGCGCGCAAATCTCGGGGACGTACGCGTCGAAGAAGGCGATCGGAGCGCCTGGATACTCCTGGGCGGCCCGGGCCAAACGGCCCGGGCCGCGTCCTGCGAGGGCCGGACGTGCTGCGCGCGCGGCCAGTTCGGCGGTGAGGGCGCCGCCGACGACGCCTGTGGCGCCTGCGACCAGCACGTGCGCGCCGTTGATGTCCATGCCTTGCTCCGGGGATCAGGGACAGATTGATGGCATTCCTTCGGCTCATCGTCCATCCGTGTGTGCACAGGACACGGGCATTGCACGGTCACCCGCACCCCAGGTCGGCCAGCACCTCCCGGGCGGCACGTGTGCCCGAAGCCATCGCGCCTTGCACCGATCCGGTGGCCCGGTGGTCCCCGCATACGTACCGGCCCGGGCCGTAGCGGGACGTCCGGCTCAGTGGCCAGGGCGGTCGTATCGCGGGCAGCGCCCCTTCAACGGTGTACGTGGCGACCCGCTGCCAGGCGCTCGTGTCCGTGTTGTACAGCTGGGCGAGACGCCGGAGTACGGCACTTTCCCTCTCGGGCGGGTCCTTGCCCAGTACGGAAGTCGAGACGAGCGCGGTGCCGGGCGGTGCGTAGGTTGGGGCTGCCTGGGTGAGAACACAGGTGTTCAGCACTGCTCCGGTGCTGTCCACCACCAGGGTCGGTTCCGCCAATGGCGTCGTCCCGGTGGCGTGGTAATAGGTGGTGACCGTGCGCCCGTCCGGGACCGTCAGCTCCGGCAGCAAACGCGCAGCTGCGGACGCGTCCGTCGCCACCACGACGGTCGGCGCAGACAGTTCGCGGCCGTCCGCCAGAAGCACTCCGAAGCCGGTGACCGCGGTGACGGGCGTCTCCAGTTGCAAGGCGCCGTCGGGAAGACCGCTGGCAAGCTGAGCCGGTACCGCACCCATGCCGTCGGCCGGGAGGCAGGACGTTCCGCGGGCCATGCTCCGCCAGACCAAGTGAAAGAAACGGGCGGAGGTCTCCAGCCGGTCCTCAAGAAAGACCCCGGACAGGAACGGCCGCAGGAACTCCTCGACCGCCGCGGCCGACAACCCTGCCCGGGAGAGGGCGGCTGAGGTGGGGCGGTCCGGCAGCCGCTTGAGAGGACCGGCGGGCAACAGTGTGTCGCGTGCGGTGAGCGCCGTCAGCGCGGCGAGGTCACGGGTCGAAAGGACTCGTCCCGGCCGCAGGCCTCCGGCCGCCCCCGGCCGCCTGGTCGGGTCGATGAGGCGGACCAGCCCGGTCGGAGTACGGCTGACGATGCCCGGTGTAAAGGGCCGCAGTCGCAGATCCCGCAGATTCAAGCGCCGCTTCACCTGTGGATAGGACGTGTTGAACACCTGAAATCCGCGATCCAGCAGGAACCCGTCCCGTCGGTCCGTGCGCATCCGGCCGCCGACACCGTCGGACGCTTCCAACAGAGCCACGCGCCGTCCCGCCCGGCACAGGTCCGCAGCACAGACGAGACCTGCGAGACCTGCGCCCACGACGACGATGTCCGGGACTCCACGATGCTGAACGGCCATGCTCACGCTCCGCTCCTTCGACGAGATCGACCACCCGTCAGGTACCGAGTCCCGCCAGGTTCCCAGCCGATCACGAACCGAGCTCTCACTCGGGTGTCCAGCCGATCACGTTCCGGTCGTCGATGCCAGGCACCGCCACGACTGTGCACTCAATGGACGACACGCGGCACCCCGACGCCACCGACACCACGGCGGTCACAGCCTTGCCATCTCCGACACACCCAGGCAGCGAAATCGTCCCCGAGACCTGCTGGCTGCACATGCGCCAGCAGCACTTCTATCTCCCGACATGGTGTGTCATCGACGCGCAGCAAGATCTCCAATCTGGTCGGCCGCACGAGTCGCACGACCGGCATGGTGGGATGGCGGCACTCTCGCAGGAGATTGGTTCCGTCGAGGAAGTGAACCATTGCGGGACGTCGCGCAACGCACTTGTCAGCACCTCACCGCAGACGTGTCTGTTGTCCTCGCGCAGAGTCCAGCGTGAGCGGAGCCACGCCTCGCTTCGGGGATATGTGCTGCCCATGGTGGTGCAATCGCGTCGCCCACCACAACCGCAGGCCCGAAGGCCCGAAGGCAAGGGAACCTGGCCGCTGGTCCAGTGCTGCCGATGGATCCATTCCCAGTACGGAGCCGGCACAATGCCGTACCCCACGTCGAACACAGCGGCCGGGTCGACGTAGTGACGTGTGAACCCGAGAACAGCTTGATCACCACACTGTGCTGGGGCAGGAGTCCCCTACTCGGCGAGGGCAACGAATCTGCCGGGCGGTATCCGTTCGCAGCTACTTGTATTTCTCCGAGAGCTCCTCGTGCGATCCGAATATGCTTGCAGCTGGATACTGCACCGCATCCGCGCAGTCGCGGAGACTCGAAAGGAAGCCCGGTCATGAGGCGACGTCAGTCACGACGGCGTCGCCTCTATCCTCTTTGACTCCTGGAGGGGGTTACGTTCTCTTCCTCTTCCTCTCCCTCTTCCCCTTCGTCTTCCACGTATTCGCCTTCTTCTTCTTACTCGTCCTCCTCGCCCTCGTCTTCGTCTTCCTCGTCCTCGTCTTCCTCGCCCTCGTCTTCCTCGCCCTCGTCCTCGTAGTCCTCGTCTTCGGACTCCTCGCCTTGTGCGTCCTTCTGCTCGGCGGCCTCTTCTTCTTCCATGGCGTCTTCATGGGACACGACGACTTCACCGTCCCGGATTTCACCGCGCCAGCCCTCGGGCTCTTCCTGGGCGAGGGTGACGTATCGCTGAAAGTGCTTGAAGTCGAGTCGCATGCGGCGCCCTTGGGCGCGCCACAGGTTGCCTGTCTTCTCGAAGAACCCGGACGGGTAGTACTCCACGACCAGGACGATTCGAGTCAGGCTGGGCGCCAGCTCATGGAAGCTGACCGCACCACGGGTAGTCCCCTTGGCTCCTTCGGATTTCCAAACGATGCGGTCATCGGGAACCTGTTCCTGGACAGTCGCTTTGAAGCTGCGCGAGGAAGGGCCGACTTTGACCTTCCAGTCACTGGACATCTCATCGCTCTTCGAAACGTCGCGAACGCCCTTCGCGAAGCTGCTGAACTGGTCGTACAGCGTCCAGTGGTCGTACGCGACACGCAAGGGTACTCCCACATCGAGAACCTCGATGATGTTCATGACCTTGCCGCCGCTCGACTTGCGTTTCCCCTTTCCGCCGCCGAACGCTTCCTTGACCTTCCCCACGACTTTGTCCTTGAAGCCCTTGGCTTTCTCCCCGACGAATGCCTTCAGCGGGGAGTCGCCCTGGAGAATACGGGAGCCGATCGCGGGCAGCGATCCACTCTCAGCCACATCAGTGAGCTGCCCAGTGACATCGGCCAGTTTGTCGCCCGCCTTCTCGGCGAGCCTCTCCACCTGTGCACTGAGGAAATTGGACGCCTCTTCTCGAAGCCGGTCCACACCCGACTTTTCTGCCGCGGCCTGGTCTGTTTCCGTCCTGGTCATGAATGGCTACCTCCGACGATCGGCGCGCGTGGACGCTGCTCGCTTCGACGACGTCGTCTTCCGGGCGGCGGACTTCTTGGCCGGAGCAGTTTTCTTCGCAGCCGTCTTCTTTGGCGGGGCCGTCTTCCGGGCGGCAGACTTCTCGACCGTCCGAGGCTTCTCTCCGTGGGCGGGAGCGGCCTTCTTGCGTGCCGCACCCCCTCTGGGCTGGGCTGATTGGCGACTGCGGCGCCGCTTCGGCTGCCTCTCTTCCGGCTCTTCCTCTTCCTCGTATTCCTCTTCCGGCTGTTCCTCCTCTTCCTCAGTCTGGCCCTCTTCGTACTCGACCTCCGGCTCTTCCTCTTCCTCCTCTTCCTCCCCCTCATCCTGCTTCTCGCCGAGCCGCGCCGTGCGGTCGCTGATGGCGTCAGCCAGCGAACTCATGCCCCGATCGGCGGCGGCAGCCACTGCCTTACGGCCTGCGTCGAAAGCTTCCCCTTTCAGCTGCTCCTGCAGCTCGGCGAACTGGGGAATCTCTCCGAGTCTGCGCATCCCTTCGGCGGCAAGCTGGCGGGGTTCAAGGCCGAATCGTCTCCCTGCCAGATACGTCGCAATTGTCAGCGCCAGCCGGCCCTTCTTCGTCCGGCCCAGCACATAGCCGCCCACTACTGCGGCCGCGAGGGTCACCTTGGCTGTGTTATCCATGGGTACGTCACCTTCGATCGTTCGGTGCGGGGCCGACCTGTGCAGCATGCAGCCGGTCGAGCAGCCTTTCCCCTTCCCGGTTCGAACTCCTCCGGGCTCATATCTCCGTCTTCAAACTCCCGGTTCAGTACAGCCAGCTGGGCACGGAGCACTCCTGGGTCGTGCAGCGCGCACTCGGCAACGTCGTTGAGCTTCTCCGCCACCCAGATCACTACGCGGACCGGTGTGCTGGGGGGAGCGTGAGCAGTCCCTGTCAGACTCCGACGGCCTGCACGTGAGTGCCTGCAGCGGCGACGAAGTTGCAACAGGGCAGCGGGCCCGCAAGACGCGGCTCGACGTGTTCGCGGTGCGCGCTTCCGCATCGCTCCGCCGCGCTTCGGAAGTCGTCGCTTTCGCCACGCGGCCGCCGTCGAAGGCTTCCCGCCGCGCGGCCGACGTTCTTCTGCCATGCATCCAAGTCTGACCGGTATCGGGCGCCTCGCACCTTGAGGAGCTGTCGGGCGCAACAGCCGGGGTGGGCGACTGCCTTGGTGATCGATGTTTTGGCGGTATAGCGGGCGAATGTCGGGTGCATGAAGGGCTGTGCCACGGCTGTATTCGCGGCGTGCGCGAGTCCACGCCGGGCAAGGGCGAGAGACTCCGTGTAACTGCGGCGCGCGACATCGCAGCCAGGAGCACCACTCTCGTCGCCACCTGGCGGTCGATCGCCCCACCCGCTATCTGATGCTCGTACATCTACCGTGCGGCCACAGCGCCTGGCCACCCGCAACGCTCTCACCGCGACCGTCCAACCTCTACTTCTGCAACCCGGCGAGCCTTGGCAGCGAAGTTCGAACAGGGACACCAGCGGCCTGCTGCGACAGTACTTCCCCAAGGGCATTGACCTCTGTCCCGCGCCTTTGAGCAGTTGGAGGTGGTGGCCGCCGAACTCAACAGCCGACCAAGAAAGATGCTCGACTGGGAAACCCCAGCCGAGCGTCTCGCGAACTGTTGGGGGCTGGTTCTCTCGGCCCGCCGCTCACCCCGTGCCCTGAGGCATTCCTTCGACTACTTCCGCAAGTCGCCGCAGCATGCTGCGGTGCCGGATCTGCGCAAAGGCGTCGAGAGCTGTGTTGTGGAGCCTCCCTCCCAGTCCGCGCAGCGGATGCTCGTCGAGAACGACCAGGGTCTTGTCGCCCCACGGCCGGATGTCGAAGGCGATCCGTGCCGTACCCAACGGCCCCCCGTGCGCTTCGAGTTCCAGCGCGCGCGGCGCGTCGAGGCGACGGACCGTCGTGCGTCCATGGAACTCCTTCGGCCCCACACGCACCGTGTATTTGATCGACGATCCGACTTCCGGCCAACACCCGTCGCCCGGGCCGGAGTCGAAGGTCCCCACCACCCAGTCCGTGTAACGGCTCTCGTCCTCCAGAACCGCCCAGAGTACGGACGGTTCCCGGGCGATGAGCTGATGACGTACAGCCATGTGTGCTCCCATCCGGGACGCTGAATTCCGGACCCTGGTAGCGATCTGCGGGCCGGCATCAACAGCTACATCGCGCATGCGGCACCCGAGCACACCGAGATCACGGCCGCCGCTGGACATCACATTGACCGCGCGTGCACGCGGAACCGGAACCGGAACAAGCGGCCCTACCAGTAATGCCGTCGACCGCCCACCCCATGCCCGACGGCACCCAGGATCCAAAGAACGATGCCGATCGCGACGACCACGATACCGATGGTCCACAGGATCGATATGCCGGCCACCAGACCGACGACCAGCAGAATGACGCCGAGGATGATCATGACGTCCTCCGTTCTCCCAGGTCTTTTCAGTATGCGCCTCACACATACACACGGCGATGCAGAACGCGCGAGGCGATCGTCCACCAGACCGGGGAAAAGGCCATGCCGCGAGGGCAGGCCCATCCTGCGCTTCCGCCTGGCCGTCATCGCCACGCGCTCGGCACCAGAGGCGCCGTGACGCAACTCATCAGCTTCCGACAACGGTCCTGAAAAGCGCGGTTCAAATCTAGCCTCAATACCGGTAACTTAAGGGCAATTTGGTCGTTGTTGTTGGTATGCCAAGAGCGGGTCAGCTGAAGTCATCTGGTGAGCGGCTGTCGG
>NZ_JBIARH010000074.1:0-17403 GCF_042889785.1 Streptomyces sp. NPDC002476
GCGGCCGCGAGTCCCGCGCGGCGGGGTGCGGACAGAACCGCGCCGACGGCGGGCCAGGCCAGCAGGTCCATGGCCCGGGCGATATGTCCGGGGTCGAGAGTGAAGTCAAACCGGAACCGGCGTGTGATCAGGGTGTGGGTGCTGGCGTCCAGGCGGCGCTTGGCGTTCTTGCGCGGGGCCCGGGCGGCAATCGACTGGTCGTGGTGGCGCAGGGCTGCGGTGACCAGCCAGAGGGCCTCGTAGGGGGTGGAGAGGAGGTCGGTGGGGTCGGCGTCGGGTGGGGTGTAGGCCGGGATGACCAGGCTCGCCGTCTTGCGCTCGATGGTCGGGGGCTTGCGCAGGGCGCGGCCCAGGGCCTGGACGATGCGGCGCACGCTCGCCGTGCGGTCCGCGAACACGACCGCGTCCACGGCCGGCAGGTCCACCCCCTCCCCCAGGACCTGGGCATTGGTCAGCACGCCGCGGTCGGCATCGGCGAAGCCGGTGAGGATGGCGTGGCGCTGGTCAGGGGTGTGCGTGCCGTTGACCGACTGCACAAGAAGGTCGTCGGCCCATGCGGGGCGCTGGTCCGCGGGAAGGGTACGCAGCGTATGGGGGAACTGGCGGGCGAAGTCCGCGGCGTCTGCGACCTGCTGGAAGTACACGATCACATGCTTGAGGTCGTGCTGGGTCATGGCCTTGAGGACGGCCAGGTGCAGCGCACTCGTACGACGGGCGCTCGGGCCGAACCCCGTGTGGGCATCGCCGGAGTTGGCGAGGACGGTGCGCAGGTCGGTGCTGGTAATCGTGGGCACGAGCAGCTGGTAGTCGGCCAGGACACCGTCCTCGATCGCGTCCGCGTGGGAGTACGTGTGCAAGCGCGGGCCGAAAACCTTCGGATCGTCCATCGACGCGATCAGGGAGGGGGCCTCCCACGCGGGTGCGGTGGCCGCGGTCCGCTTCGGCTGAGGCCGTGTATCGGGGGCCTCGGTCAGACGCGGAGCCTCCCACTCGTACGGGGTCGCGGTCAGGTACAGACGCCGGTCGGCCAGGATCCGGGCCTGGTCGTGGATCACCGTCCACTGCTTGTCCCAGCTCCCCGCCGTGCGGTGCGCCTCATCCACGACCAGCAGGTCGAAGACAGGAGCAGCGAAGACCGAGTGCTGGCTCTCCTCGATCCGCAGGAGGGAATCGAGCGTGACGAACACCGTCGCTCCCTCACGTCGTTTCCTGCGCTGAGCAAGCCAGTACGCCAGGTACTCCCCCGACCCCGTACTCACCGCCCCCGCACCCGCCAGCACAGGATGCTTACGGGCATCGGAAGAGGAAACCGCCATCAACGACTCACGGCGCCCATCCGCACGGGCCGCAGCCACCCACTGACCAATCAAATCCAGCCCCGGCACCGCAACCAGGAAATAACGGACATCGAGCGCCTCTGCCGTGCGCAACGCGATCAGAGTCTTCCCCGTCCCGCAGGCGGAGACGATGTGCCCGCGCGTACCCGGGTTCTTCAGATGCCGCACCGCGGACTCCACCGCAGCCTGCTGATCCACACGCAGCATACGACGGTCTTCCGGGCGGAGGGAGAGCGTTGCGGTGGGGCGGGTAGTCATCGCGACGAAGTACCTCGGGGTGCGAGACGACAGGTGCGGGCAACGTGCCTCTTCATCTTCCCGCATCTGGTGGGAGGCGTGGTGCAGAAGAAGTTCGAAGAAGTCCGCGCTCAGGTGTAACACCACGGGGCCTCCGCCGTACTACCTGTGTGAGGCCGTCGGGGAGCGGGTGCAGCAGTCCGGCTAAGGCCGGAGGGTCGGGGAAGGCCGAGGGATCAGTGAGCGATGACGTGGCTGCGTCAACGGGGGCGCGCGGGCCGCGGCCGTTGGTGGAGGACATGCTGGGTGAACATCTGCAGCAGTGGTTCCCCCGGTTCGTCGGGTGGGTCGTCAGCAGGGGCGGCATCGGTCAGCACGACGCCGAGAACATCGTGTCCGAGGCCTACACGCGGGTGTATGCGCGCATGATGTCCGCTCCCGAAGCGGCTGGCCGCTGGGAAGGTTCAGCTCCCGAAGAGCGGACGAAGTACGTGCGGACGGTTGTCTCAAACGAAGCGACGAACCACCTGCGGAGGCAGAAGTCCCTGCGGTCGCTGGAGGACCAGCCCGACGAACCCGATACCGACGCCGACCCGGCCGAGATCGTCGTCCGAGCCGCAGAAGCCACCCAGGTCTTGGAGAACCTGCGGGCTCTTTCGCAGCGGGACCGGGACGTCCTCATCCCGATGGAAGGGGTGTCGCAGTCCGAGCAGGCCCTCGAGCTCGGAATGAGTCACGGCGCGTTCAGGACGGCGTTGACCCGGGCTCGCAAAAGGTACGCGGCCAAGTTTCCCCAGCACCACCCGGAGGACATCTGATGACGTCGAGTAAGGAGCACCGCCAGAATCTGAACAGTAACGCAGTGCCGGGCCATTCCGGAGAGGAAAAAGATTCCCATATGATGTCAGAAGGTTTCCCCTCTATCCGGCTTCCCGTGAACGACACTGATATTCCGGCCGAGGCATTGACCGCAGAAACTGTGGATGAGGAGGATGTGATCGCTGATTTTTTCAGTGAGGAATCATTCACCGAATTCCTCGGGCAGTACGACACTCTGGTGTCCTCAGGCGAGGTCCCCAGCTACACAGCATCAGAACTGGCTGCGCGGGCCGATCATCTGTTCAAGCGTATGGAAACCGCTGCTGGACACGGGCAGTCACACAGGCCTGCGTCCCAGCACGACACACGGAACCGTGCACACGCTCCGCTTCAGGCATGCTCTGCAGCAGAGCCGGAGCACTGGGCAAGTGCGCGGGATCTCCTGGCTGCTCTGTCAGCGGTCTTCAACAGCGCACTGTCCGTAGCAAGGACTCCTGCTGCCGCATGCAGTGACAGGCTCGGACGCTTCGATGCCGACCTGCGTCTGAACACGGTCTGCCCCACCAGGCCCCTGCGGCTGTCCTTCCTCGTCAGCGGGATGCTCCTGAGTGGCACAGACTTGTCTGAACACTGCCTGAGAACATCGGCAGACCTCGCACCAGTGCCAGCACTGGAAGGTGTTGAGGGGCTGTGGTGGTTTGTGCCCGTCTCCGGAGCTCACACTGCCGCAGATGCCGAGACAGGCACGCTCCGCCTCTGGTCCGCTGGTCAGAGTGTCGATTCCCATCAGCTTCTCCCGGCTCCGAGGCAGGGGGCTTCACGGGTACTTGCTGATCCAGCATGCCGAGCAGCGGCCCGTACCTGGCTGCAGCCATACCAGGTCATGCTGCTGGACCGCCTGTGGAGGAAGTTCGGCTACGAGCCTGCATCTGGTCGGCTCGCTCCCGGAGCACCGGTCAAGCTCACACAGCAGTCGCCATCGCGCTACCGTGCGCCAGCAGTGAGCAGCAGCACTGAGCCTCATCTGCTGATGGTTGTCCTGCCCAGACCGGCAAGCGGACAGCAGCGGGTGTTGCAGTGGGAAGCCGAGTTGGCACTGCGGTGGCATGAGCGCCGCAGCGGATCACGGCCGCCAGACGTCGTGGCAGCCGTGCTGCTGCTCAGCTCAGCTCACCCTGCCGATCTGCAGCCCCCAGAGGGACGGTCCTGCTCCGGTGAGGCCGAACAGGCTGCTGCGCTGATGATCCCTGTCCCTGAGAATCTGAGGACACAGCAGGAACTGTCCGAGATTCAAGGATTCGTGAATGAAGCATTCCGAGAATGTGCAGGAAAGGAGGCCTGAAGGAATCGGGACGTGCAATTCCCTACCGCTGGATGGCTGCCATCGTATCGGCGGTCTGCCCGCTATGCCCGCGCACCCATCGTCTGAAGGTTCTTTCCTTTTCTTCGGTCACGTGTGTAACAAAAGGCAGATGAGTCCGTATTAGCTCTGCCGGGCCGACCAGTCCCGGCCACGCGGATCGAAGGATGCTTTCACATGACTACGACGATGAACGGGCAGTCGCAGCAGGACGGCGGCAACCGGGACACCGCGCCCCAGACGACCGGTTCAACGGTGCCTTCGAAGCACGTTGCGGGCTGGGCGGTCGTCGGCTGCGTTGTCGTCATCGCCGGATCGGCGCTGTTCACGAAGATCGACCCCACCTGGGCGGATCCCCTCCAGGTGGGCATCGCCGCCGGCGGCCTCTACCTGGTGGTGGCCAGCTTCCTTTGGCGCTGGTATCGGCGCCGAGGGTGAACCGGCTCACCGCACGAGGGGCTTGAGCGGGGAACATGAACCGAGTCGGCAGCCCGCGTACCTGGCGGCCCGCCCAAGGCATGCAGCCAGTGAATCGTTCTCGGCCAGGCCCGACCGCTGTCCCGAGGGGGGCCGGTAGCAGTACGAGCGGGGCCTGTTCGGCAGGGTCAACCTGGCCCGCGTGCCGGAGCTTCCGTTCGGCCGTTCAACTATTGAGCCTGACGCACGAGACCCCGGGCCATCGGCACGGGGTCTCGTGCGTCAGGCTGCAACATGGTGTCGCTTGCCGCACCTCGTAGGTATGGCTTGGGGGTGCTTACTGAATGAGGCGGCCGGGATCTCCGCCACGACGTCGATCAGCGCTCCTCGAACCGGTTGCTTGATCTGCTGGGCATCCGTGCGAAAGTGCCCGCTGGGGACGGCTAACACGGCACTGTGGTGGAGTGATCCGTCATCCCGTTCTCCTGAGGACCGCTCCCCTGCGGGGAGAAACGACCTCGTCCCTGATCTGCCGCATCGCAAACCGCTACGGGATGGAAGCCAAAGCGTTGCGGTCCTGGTGGCTCTGGCGTAACCATCAGCCCAGACACGATAGCGGGACCTGTCGGGCCGACGCCGAGGTGCTGCTGAACTCAGCCGGACGGCAGCGCCTGGCAGGCCTGTGCGGCGTGGAGGAAGACGTGCTGGCGCGGGCATTGCCGTCCTGGGCGCAGGAGGATGCCAAACTGCTGGCCAAGGGGGAGGCAGTGCCAACGGCGGCATGGCGGATCGGTAGCGCGGTCGCCGGGCCGGTGGCATTCGGCTGCCGGTTGTGCGCCGCCGGGCGGACAGGAACCGTCGTGCGGGTCGTGCGGTACGCCCCGCGGTGGGATCGGGTGTGCACGCGGCACGGGCGGTGGCTCTTGGACGCGGACGCCGACCAGTCCCGCGAATACCTGGACGTGCGGCACTTGCCGGAGGTGGCCGGGGCGCAGCGGCGGTGGACGGGGGTGGCGCGGCGGGCTGTGCGGGCCGGGGCCGAGCCGGAGCGGGTGTTCGCTTTGGCGCAGGCGGTGGTGGCGCGGTGGTGGGAGCAGGCCCTTGGCTGGGAGCGGGAGACGATCTGGCCGCGGCGGCTGCATCAGGTCGCGGGCGGTGATGCCGGGTCGGAATTTGAGTGGTGGCGGATCGTGGGGCGGGATGCGGTTGTCTTCCCGGAAGTAGTGGCGGTCGCGGATGCGCTGCTGGATCCGGTCATGGTGCGGCTGGTGTGGGCGGACAGCGGGGGTGAACGGCCGCAGCTGCTGGGGGCGGACGGGGTGTTCTGCCGTCGTCTCGGCGAGCGGGTGGGAAGGGAGTGGCTGGGGCCGTTGATCGGGGTCGACTACGGGGGTCCGCTGGTCGCGTGGAGGGGGGCGGTTGTCCGCCTGCGTCGTTATCCCGAAAGCCGGGAGGGCCCGTATGCGCGGTTCGAGGAGGACCTGTGGTGGGTGCGGCAGGAACACCGGCC
Organism: Streptomyces sp. NPDC002476; assembly: GCF_042889785.1. Taxonomy (NCBI): domain Bacteria; kingdom Bacillati; phylum Actinomycetota; class Actinomycetes; order Kitasatosporales; family Streptomycetaceae; genus Streptomyces; species Streptomyces sp. NPDC002476. Next base: position 5,681 of record NZ_JBIARH010000074.1, read on the forward strand.
GTCGACGATGGCCGCCGGGCTGCGGGGCTTGACCAGGGAGAAGAAGATGCCCGGCTCGGGGACGAACTGGCGGGCCGTGGTGCCCGCCGAGCAGCGCTTTTTGATCACCAATCTCCTCGGCGAGGCCGAGGAGCAGTTGCAGCAGTTGCGCGGTGCGCAGGTCGGCACTACCGCCGAGGTGGCCCGGTCCATGCTGGAGGGCTTGAGCCGTGGGACGGATCTGCTCGACCAGGTGCTGGGGCGGGTCATGGTGGCCGCGGTGAACGCCGGGGTGAGGGTGGACGAGGTGGCCCGGTGGGCGCAGCTGTCGGAGGAGGAGGCGGTAGCAGTCCTCGGGACGTACCGGGGTGCGGACGACGAGTAGAGCCGGGAGTGGTCCAGTCGCTGCTATTAGCGCATGGGGCGGCGTCTTGTGATCAGAACGCGTGAAACGTGTCCGGTGCGGTGGGGGCACCGGTGGGGTGGGGTGGGTGAGCGGCAGGAGCGTGGTGGGCGGCCCTGAGAGGGCGGTCGGGCAGCGGGACGTGGTGGTCGGGGCGGGGTTCGAGGCCGTCTTCCTCGATCCGGTGGGGCGGATGGTGCAGCAGCGGTGGGCGGACGCGGCGGTGGCGGTGGCTTTCGAGGAGCTGGATCCGGTGTCGGCGTTCCCGGCCGTACCGGGGCGCAGGTGGGGGCCGGGCCTGTGGTGGTCGGCCACCACCGGGCGGCACGTGGCCTCGGGATCGCACGCGATGCGGGCGCAGTTGATGGTCCTCGACCGTGACCGGCGGGTAGTGGGCCTGGCGGGACGGCCGGTGCGGGTTTTGTGGCGGGACGGGCAGGGGCGGGTGCGGTCGTGGGTGCCGCAGCTGTTCGTACGGTACGCGGACGGCACCGGGATGCTGGCCGATTGTCCCAGCCACCCGGAAGCCGGCGGCGAACGGGCATTGGAGGCTGCGGAGACGGTTGCGGAGGCGTGTGCGCAGGTGGGGTTCGTCTACCAGCGTCTTGAGCCGCTGGAGAAGACGCTGGCGGCGAACCTGAAGTGGCTGGCCGGCTACCGGCACCCACGCCACCAGGGCCGCCCGGGACTTGCGGCCGCCGTGCTTGAGGCGTTCGCCGAGGCACAGCCGCTGATCGACGGCGTGGAGGAGGTCGGCGACCCGATCGAAGTCCTGCCCGCCGCCTTCCACGCCTTGTGGCACGGCTGGCTGACCGTGGCGCTGGATGTGCCGCTGCACGAACGAGTCCTGGTCCGTGCTCCTGCGTCCGGTGTGTCCGGCGACGGGCTGGGCCTGCCGTGCGGAGATGGTGCCGGTGGTGGTGACGTCGAAGGCGTCGGCGGGGCTGGTGCGGGCTGTGGGGAGGCTTGGTGAGCGGGGTGCGGCGGGGTGGGCGGCCGGTGGTGGAGGTCGGGGCACGGGTCCGTTATGGCGGGGCGCGGTGGCAAGTCGTTGCCCTGTCCGGGCAGGGCTTCCACCTGGTCGGTGAGGACGGGGCGGACCAGGTGGTGCTGGCCGGGCACCTGTTCGCCGACCCCGGGTTCGCGGTCCTGGGCGCGGAGCAGCCGGTTCAGGCGGTGCCGCAGTGGGGGCTGTTCGAGACTGCACCTGCTGCGGCGCGGGAGAAGGCGCTGGCCTGGCTGCGGCACATCAGGGAAGTGGAATGCGGGCTGCCGGGTGAAGTGGGCAGCGGTGGGGTGGTGCGGGCGGAGTACGACCCGGATCGGTGGACGTTGGCCGAGCGGGAGCAGGCCAAGGCTGCGGAGCTGACGGCGCTGGGCTTTGGGCAGGTGTCGAGGTCGACGGTGCAGCGGATGCGGCTGTCCTATCGCAAGCAGGGGTTATGGGGGTTGGTGGACCACCGCACCGCCCGCAGTCCGAAGAGCGGTGATGGTGGGGGGCGTCAGGACGAGCGGGTCGTCGCCGCGGTCAAGGACGTGCTGCGCGGGCAGCGGGGGCGTTCCAAGGGCACCGTCAAAGCGCTGATGCCGCTGGTCGCGCGGCTTCTGAAAGAACGGCACGGGAACACGGTGGCCATGCCCGCGCAGGCCACGTTCTACCGGCTCGTCAACCAGCTCGCCCATCCTGCTGATCACCCGGCGAGACGCGTGCGCGCGGCGCCGCTCACGGACGACGGGCGTAAGTTCACCCCGACCATGGCTCTGCGGCCTGGGGAACAGGTCCAGATCGACACCACCCGCCTGGACGTCCTCGCGCTCTACGACGACGGCAGTCTGGGACGGCCCGAACTCACCATCGCTGTCGACGTGGCGACCCGGGCGATCCTCGCGGCGGTGCTGTGCCCGGCCGGGACGCAGGCGGTGGATGCCGCCCTGTTGCTGGCGGAGATGGCGGTGCCGTATCCGGCACGCCCGGCCTGGCCCGATGTCCTGCGCTTCGCGCACAGCACGGTCCTGCCCGGGGAGCGGCTGATGTCGCTGGACGAACGTCTCCACGGGGCGGCCGCCCGGCCGGTGGTGGTGCCCGAGACTGTGGTGGTGGACCGGGGGAAGGTGTTCCTGTCGAAGGCGTTCACGGGCGCCTGTGAAGTGCTCGGGATCAGCGTGCAGGCGGCTCCGCCGTTCGCCCCGACCGCCAAGGGCATCGTCGAGCGGACCTTCGGATCGATCAACACCTTGTTCTGCCAGCACCTGCCCGGCTACACCGGGTCCGATGTAACCCGCCGCGGCAAGGACGTGGCACGCGAAGCGTGCTACAGCGTCGCCCAGTTGCAGGACCTCCTCGACGAATGGCTCGTGCACTACCACCACCGTCCGCACCAGGGGCTGCAGCATCCCATGCTGCCGAAGGTCGCACTGTCCCCGAACGAGATGTGGGCGGCCCTGGTCGCGGTCGCCGGATACGTGCCCGTGCCGTTGACCGGCAGTGACTATCTGGAGCTGCTGCCGGTGCGGTGGCAGGCCATCACCGAGCACGGCATCCGGCTGCACCACCGCACCTACGACCACGACCTCCTCGGCCCGCACCGGGGACAGGACTCCGGCGTGGCGGCCCGGGGCGGGAAATGGGAGGTCCACACCAACCCGCACGACGTCCGTCAGCTCTGGGTCCGCCTCCCCGACCTTGGACTGACCGAGATCCCGTGGATCCACCGGGAACACGCCCACCAGCCGTTCAACGACCGCACCTGGCAGTACCTGCAGACGATCACCACACGCCACGCGGACCACGACCGGTACGAGGCGGACCTCGCCGAAGCCCTCGATCAATTGATGCGGCGGGCGAAAGCTGGAACAGCCACCCGTACCGAGCAGTACGTCCTCGCCCGCCATGCCACCGCCCGCACTCCCCCACCGTCTACCGGGCCCGTGTCCGAGGATCAGGCACAGGAACTGGGCACGGCAGCCACAGGAACGGAGGACGACAGCCTCGACGACCTCGACCAGGACGCCGCCGAAGACGAGACCCCTGCCGGTCCGGCCGTGCCGGTGGCCGGGTACGGGCTCTACGACGCCCAGGAGGAGGCCCTCAAGTGGTGAACCACCACAGCCCGGACGCAAGCGGTCTCCTCGCGGCGGCAGGCACGGGCGGACAGGACAGAGACGGCGCGAGCACGCCCGCCGGCGACGGTGCAGGCGGGGCGTGGTCGGTGACGACCTGGCAGGGCTGGCAGCGCTTCGCCACCACCCCTCCCCCACAGCCACCCGCTCCCGGGGAACCGGCGCGCGGCGTGGAGGAACGCCTCGCCTATCACTCCGCGTTCGTCACGGTGCGGACCCCGGCGATCGACACCCTGACCACCGGCGTGCGCACTCTGATGGTTCTGGGACGGCACCAGCAGACCACCGCCCGGCCCTCGCTGATCGTCACCGGTCCGGCAGCGGCCGGGAAGACCACTGCGCTGCTCCACGTCGGGCGCGCCTGCCACCTCGCTCACACCCAGCAGCACCCGCCGGCCATCACCACGCAAGCCGCGGTGCCGGTCGCCTATGTACTGGTCCCGCCCGGGGCGACCGCGAAAGCACTCGCGACCGAATTCGCCCGCTATCTCGGCATCCCCGTCACCGCCCGCATGACCCAGGCCCAGATCACCGACGCCGTCTGCCACACCTACAACCGTGCGGGCGTGCGTCTGGTACTCATCGACGAGATCCACCGGCTCAACCCCCGCACCACCACCGGCGCGGAAACCGCCGACCTGCTCAAAGACCTCACCGAACGCATCGGGGCGACGTTCGTGTACGCGGGCATCGACGTCACCACCACCGCCCTGTTCTCCGGGGTACGCGGGGCCCAGCTCGCCGCACGCGCGAGCTTGGTGGAATGCGGGGCGTTCCCAGCACGGCTCGGCACACGCGAACCCTTCAGAGAACTGATCGCGGGAGTAGAAGCCGCACTCGATCTCCGCACGCACCGGGCCGGGACACTCCCCCGCCACACCGCCTACCTCCACCAGCGCACCGCAGGCAGGATCGGGAGCCTGGCCCGGCTGATCCGGCAAGCAGCGATCACCGCGATCCTCGACGGCAGCGAACGGATCACCAAGCAAAGTCTCGACACGATCCGTCTGGACCACCTCGCCGAAACTCACCACCACACCACGCGAGACCGCCAACCCAACCCACGCTGACCAGGCAAAACACCCCTGACCAGCAAAAACACAGGCACTGCCATTAGACGCACAAACCATCTGCAACAACACCATTAATTCTCAATAGAATTGAGATAACACCAGGTCAGACCGCCTACCACCCCGCCCGAAAGCCACACGACCGGTTCTCACCCAACCCGCAACACCCCAGCCCAGAACCACCCACACACCCCAACCCACACCGAGAACCGATAGTCCTGCAGGACGGGGACGGGGCGCGTGTGCGGGTGAGTGGGGCGGCTGCCGGGGTACTGCGGTTCAGCGAGGAACGCGACCCAGCCGTGCTCGCCCAGTTCGTGCGGCTGCGGGTCATCGACCCGGAAGGGGCGTACTGGCGGCGCGGGATCGAGGCCGCCACGCGGTGGCTGCGCGAAACCGGGAACACCGTGCTGCGCGTCCCTTACACGTACTCCACGCCGGAGGACTGGGGCGGGATCGGCGGGCATCCTCTCGGGCGGTGGGTCGCCGAGCAGCGGCGCGCCTACGGGGCCGGGACGCTGGAGGCGAAGCGTGTGGTGGAGCTGGAGCAGCTCGGGATGGTGTGGTCCGAGCGGGACGCGGCCTGGGACGACGGAATGTCCGTCGCGCGTTCCTACGCCGCGGTCCACGGGCACTTCCTTCCGCCGGTCACCGCGGTGTGGGAGGACTACCCCATCGGGGTCTGGGGGAAGAACGCCCGCGCAGCAGCCCGGCGGGCGGCCGAGAACGCCGAGCTCCGTGCGGCAGGGCGGCCCGTGCGGTCGGCGGCCGGGGCGATGCCCCAGGCGCGGCGGGACGAGCTCGACGCGATCGATCCGGGGTGGTGCCCGGCATGGGACACGACCTGGCAGCGCTGCTACCGCCTCGTCCACAACCACGTACAGGCCGGCGCCACCGTCCCCACGGCTGCCGGGACGGTGGTCGTGCAGGGCGAAGACCTCGGCCGGTGGGTCACCTCGCAGCAGCACGGGTGGGAGCAGCTGCTGGCCGCGCAGCAGTGGCTGCTGGAGAACACCCTCGGACTCACACCCGCCGAGAAGGAGACGGCGGGGCGGCCGGTGCCGCGGGCGCAGGACGCGAAGTGGGCCACCAACCTCGCCGCCGCCCGCCAGTTCCACGCCCGGGAAGGACACCTGAAAGTACCTCGCAAGCACATCGAGCACCTGGAGGCCGAGACGGACCCGTCAGGCCGTCAGAACGGTGCTGACGGGGTTGTGGAGGTCAAGCTCGGCACCTGGCTCGACAACGTCCGCAAACGGGCCGACAAGCTCACCGAGCAGCGTCGCGCGGACCTCGATGCGATCGGGATGCGCTGGTAGAACGGCGGAGGCTTCAGGTGCGTGGACAGGGCCCGGTCATCGGATGACCGGGCCCTGTTTCTGAGCTGTCAGCGGTTGGGCTGTGTGATGCCGGTCCGCCCGAGCTGTACGGGGCGGACCCGGTCGAGACGCCGTGGATGAAGGCCGGCCGCGACCGGCTCACCATCACCCGCGACGGTGTCATCGTCCGACACCACCGAACCGAGGCTCACCACCGCGGCCGGCCCCGATGGCACGATCGGCTGGGCCATCGTCCACAACCGCGAGTCCACCCCGCCGAACTCACGCGTGAGTGCCATATGTGTGCCACGTGCAGGGCCTCTCCCGGTCGGTGAACGGGAGGGGCCCTGGCCCGGCGCTACTCAGAGCCCATGCCGGATTCGAACTGACGACCTTCACTTACGGCATCGCCGGGCAGCTTCCGGTGGGCGTTGTCAGCGCAGTTGATGCGGATCGAGTATCTGCGGTTCGGGCGAGGCTTCCGCGATGGCCTCGATCTCGACGCGGGCCTCGGGGTGGACCAGGGCGGACACCTGGACCAGGGAGGAGGACGGCGGAGCGTCGAGGCGCAGATAGGTGTCGCGTACTTCGCGGAATGCCGCCAGGTCTGACAGGTCGGTCAGGAACACCGTCAGCTTGACGACTCTGTCCATGTGCGAGCCAGCGGCCTCGAGGGCCGCGGCGAGGTTGGAGAACACCTGGTCGATCTGTTTGCGGGCGTCGTTCTGGCCGACGAGATTTCCGTCGGAGTCAAGGGGGAGCTGGCCGGAGACGAAGATCAGTGGCCCGGTGGTGGCCACGGTGTGGCTGTAGCCGTTGGCCGGGGGCATGCCTGAAGGGCGCGTGTGATGCTTCATGTCGTTATGTCATTTCCTTGTCGGCGCTGGAGAAGACGGGGACACGCTGCCGGTCTTTCGTGACGAGAACCAGCACGGTAGCCGCTGCGGTCAGCACGGCGGCGGGGTAGCCGAACTGGTCCGGGGAGATCCACTCTGAAGTGAGACCTCCGAGGCCACTGCCCAGGGAGATTCCCAGATAGATCGCTGTGGAGCTGAGTCCCAGCAGGATCGGTGCGGATGCCGGCGCCTTCTCGATCAGTCGGTGCTGCTGCGGGACGATACATGCCGCGCTGCACACTCCCCACGTCAGCGCCCAGATGAGGCCGGCGGAGAAGTCGCGGACCAGGAGCGGCTGTACGGCCAGGACGAGCGCCGAGGCGACCAGCGAGCCCAGGGCCACCGACCCCAAGCTCACCACCGCGGCCGGCCCCGACGGCACGATCGGCTGGGCCATCGTCCACAACCGCGAGTCCACAACCGCCGAACTGGACGACCTTGAGCAGAAACTCCTCGCCCGCGGCGCAGAACTCGCCGCCCGCTACGACCAGGACCGGCAGCGGGCCGGGACGGGCGAGGGGCGGGAGGCGCCGTGAACGCCGGGGCCGGGTCCGGCCGTCAGGCGGTCCGTGCCAGGGCCTGAGCCGCCTCGTCGGCCGCCGCGAGCACTACGGCCGCTTGCTTCGGATCGTCAGCCGCCTCCCGGCCGGCGCAGTACGCGAGCACCGGCACCACCTGCTGCAACGCGGCCCGCAGGGCGGCGATCCGGTCGGCGTCGGAAAGGTCACGGCGAGGCGGAAGGGCACCGGTCACAGGGAGAGCCGGTGCCCCGTACTCCGGGGTGGGTGCTGAGGATGTCGTCATGCCCCCAGCGCACCACACCGGCGCCCCGCGACGCACCGCACCAAGACCCCGCATCACCGGTACGGGCGACGAACCTCACGGCCGCCGAACAGGCCGGTGCAACTCGCCGCTCGGGCACCAGGACGGCCCTGTACCGCGCCGGGAATCCGGTCTCCGTCCCGCCGACGCGCACATCAGGTCAGCAGCGCCCCGCCCGTCCGCTCCTCCTCCGACCATCCGGTGACGTCGAGCAGCTGCCCGTCGAGCGCACCACCGACCAGCTCGACGTAGGAGGTGGCCGAGCCGCACCGGCCCCGAACCCGCCGACTCCCTGCCAGAGACCACTGCTTCCCTACTGTTCCACGGCGACCGCTGGCACGGCCCCGCTGGCCACAACGTGGAGCAGGTCGGGGTCGAGGATCGTGTAGGCGCGCTTGGCCCTGCCCTTGCCCAAGGAAGCGAGCGCGCCTGCCTTGCGCAGGTGGCGCATGCTCTTCTCGATCGAAGCCAGGCTGACTCCGAGCGCATGGGCAAGATGCCTATGCGTTGGGCCATGCATCGGCTCTTCCATGAACGGCAGGATTCGGGCCTGCACCAGGTCGGGATCCTGGTGAGCCAGGTGATGGATCAGCTGGGCGAGGCGAGCGGTCGTCGGGCGGAAGTCCAGGCCGTACACGACGTCGTGGACGCGGAGATGGTCGAGCAATACCTGGGTCAGCATGCGCTGCACGCTCAAGTCCCGCATAGCGCGACTCCGCAGAACATCGCGAGGGATCCGGATCGTCCACGTGGTGCACAGGAACTCGGTCAACGAGCGCGCCACCGAGCCCGAGAACATGTCGAGGTCGCCGAGCCATCGTCCCGGTCCCCAGAGGCGGCCCTCGTCAAACGCGACTCCGGAAAGGATGATCTCCACTGCGTTGCGATCTACCGGCCCGGTCTCACGGGCGTGCCGGAACAGGGTGCTGCTGCCCGCGAGGGCTGCAGCAGCCTCCGCGGCGACGCCCTTGGACTGAAAGTACTGCTCCAAGCGCACTCCGACGCTGCCGCTGCGGCGCGGGCGGAATTCAACGGCGGGTTCGCCGGGCGCCACGTCAGATCCCTTCCTCGGCCGACCGCGACAAATTGGAGATCGCGCGGGTTGCCGCCACGGGGGGTATCGGCTGCGGCGGTTCGGTGAGAAGAGCGACGACGGGCACCATGGCGCCGATGAGCGTGCCCATCGCGAGGACGACGGCCGTGATTCGGGCCGGCGTCGCCTTGAGGTGGGCGACTGTGAAGCAGACGGCCCCGAAGACGATCAGGAATAACAGCGCGGCGACCACAAGAGCTGGTATGGACATGAAGCCCCCCTGAGAGGGAAAAGGGCGGTCGACTGCTCGGCCTCCCGCCCCTGGCTAGGGGGCACTCAGCCGAGCCCGGTCGCTGACCGGAGACCGCCAGGTGAACTCGTTTTGGACTTGCAGCACTAACCGAAGGCGCACCCCGAGGGGTCTCCTTCGACCAGTCCGAAAGACTTTACAGACATGGGGGTGACGGGCATAACTTCCCTTACGCGCAGGGGAATCGTTTGATCACTTAGGGGAACGGCCCTCAGGAGGACGCCTCCGTCAAAGATGTGACATCCACCATAATGAAACGCGTGTTTTCTACCTCGCTTATGCCGTAGAAGTAGGGTTCTAAGGTCGGCACAGCGAGGAATCACCTTGTTTTACGGCATAACTCGCGGGTAGGCACGGTTACATAGATGCGTTGGACATGGGCCTTGAACTCGCCCGGACTTCAGCATCATCGGGCTTCCCCGGGAAGGGTGGCCCCCTTCCCGGGCCCGATGGCAAGCATCACTGAGGGCCCCACCGGTCGGTGGGGCCCTCAGTGGTTTCGCTGCACGAGCGCCACCCGCTCGACGACGAACTCGTCGACGGCCTCGCCGTCGGCCCCCGGCTGCGCGCGCCGCTCCCCGGCGCCCCGGCCGAGGACGACCAAAGGCAAGAGGAACAGGGCTTCGTCGTCGCGCTGCGCGCCGAGCTGGACCGAGACCGAGAGGACCGCACGCGTTCAGGTCGACGGAGGAGCAGCACGATCGGGAGCTGGCGGAGGCGGAGACGGCGCATCTGAGAACGCAGTTCCAGGCGCACGGGGCGCACGTCGGGGGCCCCGCGACGCGCGCTTGCCGCTCTGACGACGCCCCGGAGCGGGGCAATCCGGCAAGGCCGGCCACGTCCGGGCATAGGCGTCTGGGGCGGAGTGGGGCGGGCGCCACTGATGGCGCCGTATGGATGTGAGAAGGCAGACACAGATGTGGCCCGGCCGTTTGGCCGGGCCACATTTCGTCGTCCTCGGCTCCGCAGTCGCCTGCGGGCGAGAAGTTGGTGGGGGTTCCGCTGCAACGGAAGAGTCCCCGGTTGTCCCTGGTGCGTCCACAGCAAGTAGGTCGTCGCCCGGGATGCCGAACGCGGCGCGCGCCGCGCTGGTCAACGGGTAAGAGTGTGCCGGGTCGGGGCCTCATGTTGCAACTATGGATTGCAAGCGATTACACCGGATGAAGAATTCTCTGCCCTGACCTGCGGAAACACTCGCGTGTGCGACGCCAGTGTTTCGAGTTATTCGAGACACTTGCGCGACAGTTGATGAATAACCAAAGGAAGCGGAACCCGGTCAGTTTTTTTCGTCTTGTCGAGGGATTTCAAAATCTCTTGGAAGGGTCCGGGAAGTTGGGCCTGGCCTGCGGAAACTCTGAGGCCGTTCCACCGGAAAGCTGATCATCCTGGCAAATCCTCGCAATCCCACTGTCCATGCAGCGTACGAGGCGTGTCGCACTATCAGCTCCCCTTGACAGATGCGCCTTTACGTGGGAACCGCGCCACTTCTGTGCTCGTTCACGTCAGTAACGTAACGGCCGCCCTACCTTCTGGCTGCAACCGGAACGGGGCGTGCAGTCCACAGCTCGTCAACCTGTCGTCAAGCCGGAGGTTTTCGCTTGTCCCTGATTCTTCCTGAGAACATCTCCGCCCAGCCCGAGCCGACGCGCCCGGGCAGCCAGCCCGCGCCCTCGACCCCGGGCTCTCGTCTGTCCTGGACCGATCTCGGTCTGCTGACGGTTGTCCTGGGCTCGCTGGTCGCCCTCCTCGCGTGCGGGGTGGGCCTCCAGGAATCCGTAGCCGTTGTGGGCGTCGCCGGGCTCATCAGCGCCGAGCTGCGCCGCCGTATCACTTCCTGACGAACTCCCGGCCCGGGGCCCCGTGCCCCGGGCCGTCGGGCTCTCGGAAGGAGATGAGATGGCCCGCCCCATGAACCCCCTGCCCAGCACCGGCCCTCAAGAGGACAAGCTGGTGCTCTTCGCCGCCGGCCTGCGCGCCCTGCGCGTGAAGGCCGGCTCTCCTTCCCTGACCGAGATGTCGCAGCGCACCGGCATCTCCGTCGCTGCGCTCTCGAACGCGCACGGCGGCCGCAAAATGCCCTCGTGGCGAACGGCTGAGGGCTACGTCCGTGCCTGCGGTGCGGAAAGCTCCATCTGGCGGACCAGGTGGGAGGCCGTCCGGCTCACCCAGCAGGCCGCCCAGGCGCAGGACGGCCAAGCGGCCCTGTTGAAGCGGTGGGCCAGCACGCAGCGCCTCACCCCACCGCAGTGGACACGGTCCGAGACCGAACTCACCCGGGCCCTGGACCAGTTGCGCCGGTTCCGCGGTCTGAGTCTGCGGGACCTGGCGCGGCGCACCCCGGGGTTCTCCCACCACACCTACGGAGTGGTGCTGCGCGGCGACCGTCCCGTGACCGCCGACGTCCTGCTCGCGGTCCTGCGCTCCTGCGGTGTGGGGCCGGGCGAGACGCGACGCTGGTTGGAAGCACTGGCCCGCGCACGTCCGGCCGAAGGGCTGCGGGTGCGGACGCTGCTGTCACGCATGCCGGAACCCCGATTGCCCGGCGGACGCCAACCATACGTAAGAGGCAGAGGCAACGATCCCAGGGCGGCCGCACGGCTCTGAACCCGCCCACCGCGCGTTTCGGGGGTGCCTCGGTGTGAGCCCCGGGCTGCCCAGCCTCCAGCCCGGGTCACCGTGAAGTTTCCCCGTGATGTTGGACACGTGTTCGTTATGCCGCGAGGGCGTGTTGGTGCCGCTGCCTGGTCTCGGCTGGGGTCAGGTAGCCGAAG
>NZ_JBIARH010000075.1:0-16070 GCF_042889785.1 Streptomyces sp. NPDC002476
AACATCCCGCTTCGCGGGACGTCCCCGAAAACCAGGATCAACCTCTACAAGCCGACCGCACCGGGGTTGACGAAACAGATAGGGGCACCCCCCCCGACCACCGCACCGAGATGACCGTCCGCTTCGTGATCTGGGACCAGATCACCGGCGCCACCGCCCCGCCCACCGCAGCGTGACCCAGGCCCCCGCCCGACCCCCACACCTGACGCGCCCTCAACCGATCAACACCCCACCAACGTGACAACGCCCCCGGGACAGCTGAGCATCGACGACATGGGGTGAAGCAGAGCTCGCCCGGCACTCCCCGCCCGTTCGCCGGCGCATGTGCCGCAATCCACTCGTCACAGCACGGTCAAGACCAGCAACCCAATGGTCATGTCCGCGCATACGTGCGCGACGTACGGGGCTGCCATGCCCTCGCTGCGCCGCCGGACCAGGCCCAGGAGAAGCCCGTAGACACCTGCCAGCAGGGCGCCTGCAGCACCCGAGGGGAAGCCGGTGATGTGCAGCAGGCCGAACGAGACCGCTTGTACCGCGACCGCGGGCAGCGCGCCGATCAACGGCGTCAGCTCCGTCTGGAAGACGCCCCGGAAGACGGCTTCCTCGCAGAACGAGTTGATCAGAGAGAACGCCAGAATCCCGAGCAGCCCCACCAGCAGAGGCTTCTGCTGGAGTGACGTCAGATACGGTCCTCCCGAAGGATCTGTCAGCCACGCCCAGACGGTCAGTGCCGCCCCGCTAACCACCACCGTGGCCAGGGTGAGCCAGAGCACCTCCCTGTTGAAAACGCCCGGTCGTAGCCATTCCCGTTCCTGGTGAAATCGAGGGAGGAGGCCGCTTGCGAGAACGACGAGGGCAGCGACGCCCAGGGGAGCCGGCCACGTCCCGAGCCCTGTGACGAGGGTGATGCCGAGCACGAGGTCGGACGTGAGGACCACGCGCGCGGCCCGGGGGGAGCCAGTGCGTAAGGCGACTGCGGTGACCGCGGCGAGCACCGAGACGTACAGGACCAGCGGCAGGGGGTGGCTGCGCAGCCAGGGGACGACGATCGGCAGGCCGGTCAGGACGACCGCGATGACAGCCGCTACCGCGGCCGTCCGTGATCCGTCGGCGGGCCCCGAGGCGTATCCCGGCGCCGTGCCGGTCGTCGTCGTGCGTGTCATGGCGTCAAAGCCCCTTTTCCTTGCCGGCGGTCCTGGTGTGTTCCCGTCGGGCCCAGTGTGACCGATGCCGTCACGCGGAGGAGCGAACGTACTCGACACTCATGCACGCGAGCGCCCGTGAAGCCGCTCGCTCGGCCTCGTCGGCGGAGTTTCCGGTCGTGATCACGTAGGCGAGCCGATCCTTAAAGGAGTGCGTCAACTCGACCCGGTCCCCAGGGGAGACGTTGAATGAGGCCGCAACGAGACCGGGGACGTCGTCAGGGCCCGGCAGTTCGCCGACGGACGCCACGACCCCGGACTCCTGCCCCACAAGGAACCTGATGGCACCGTGCGCGCGGCTGCTGAGGCGGGCGGCGGCCTCGTTTCCCGAGGCACGTGCGATCACGGCGTCCACCAGGTCGAGTCCTCCCGCGTTCTGGATCATATGGGGGATCATGCCGCCGGCCAGCCGGGGGTTGACCTCGATCACGACGGGCCCCCGGGCAGACATGCGCAGCTCCGTGTGGGCCGCACCCCAGCCCAGCCCCAGCGCAGACAGCGCCCTCAGGACCGTGCCCGTCAACCGCTCGTGGTCGCCAGGTGCCAGCGGCGCCGGGAAATCGTGCCCCACTTCCACGAAGTGCGGGGCGGGCCCAAGGTGCTTGCGTACCACCGCGATCGCGTTCGGATCGAAGGTCTCCACCGAGTACTCGTCGCCGTCGACGTACTCCTCCACGAGGATCCGTCCCCGGTCGTTCGTTCCCGCTGCCGCGAAGAGACCGCCGCACCAGCGCTCGACCTCGGCCGCCGTCGTGCACAGCCGAACGCCGATCGATCCCGATCCGGACACTGGCTTGACGACGACGGGCAGCCCGAATGCCTCGGCGGTGCGGACGGCGGACGCCGTGTCGTTCACCTCGGCAAAACGGGGCACGTTCACGCCCGCATGGGCCAGCACGACGCGCTGCCGAGTCTTGTCTCGGCACTGCTCGACGGCTTGGGGATCGGGGGCCGAGAGGCCGAACTTCGCCGCCGCCGCGGCCGCGGTCGCGATGAAGTACTCCGAACTGGAGGTGACTCCGGCGAGTCCGGCTCCCTCTGCAAGCCGAGCGCAGGCGTCCAGGACGGCCGAGAGATCGGAGGTGTCGACCACTCGCGTGTCGACGCCGTCGAGGGCGATGTACGGGTAGCGGGCCGGGTCACGGGTGAGGACGACCGGCCGGTGGCCGCGGGCGCGGGACGGTCCGGTTGGGGTTGCGCTCGCCGATGCGGTTGAACACCAGCAGGACAGGCGGGTGCGTCTCATCACCGGACCAGGTGGCCGGAGCCGTCCAGCGGGTGCGCCACATCGGCCGCTCACGACCGTCGGTGTCCTTCACCTTCCGCTTGAAGAAGCGGGCGTACTTCTCCAGCTTGTCGGCGAGCTCCTCCGGCGTCTCGTGGCAGTTGTCGACCTCGATGAACAGCAGCGGAACCCCGTCCTGCGGAGCGGTGAGAACCAAGTCGGCCTGCGCGCCGCCCTTGCCGGGCGCGTTCCACGTGCCGGTGGCGGGCAGCGGGACCTCGGTCCAGTACGAGGCGATGGTGCCGATGCCGTCCGGTGCGTCGACGGCGGCCTGGGCGGCGGCCTGGACGTGCGGCAGGTCGTCCGCGAGCTTGGCCATGTTCGGCTTCGGGCGCAGCATCGCAATCACCGTCTCGTTGACGGACATCGGGTGGGAGGCCCCGCTGGAACCCGCGCCGCGTGCGGTGGAGCCCATCTCCGTCACCGGGCGCTGCAGCTCGTAGGAGGCGGCCTCCGCGCGAGGTCCACCTCCCGCCGGCCTGGCCGGACGCGGCTGCGTTCCTGCATGAGGCCGTGGGCTGGTTCGCCCTCGACCGCACCGAGGGCCAGCGCCCGGTTCAGGGTGTCGATCACCTTGGGCTTGCCCGCGCTGCCGGCGGAAGGCTTGCCCGGATCAGGTCCACAGACGCGACAACCAGCCGCCGACCTTCTGCTCGGGGACGCCCGACGTCCAGTCCAGGTGCGCACGGACGTGAACGACCACGTACGGATCGTCGACACCGAAGGTGGCTGCGGAGACGACCAGCAGGCCGCCATCGTCACCGTGGCCGATCACGCGAACGGATCGCACGGCTACCCGGCCGCAGCACGGCCCCAGCTGGGTCGATGACGACGGACGGCGGGGCCGTGCAGAGGACCCTGCGAGGCCCCGCTGCCATCGGACCAGCCATCGGCAAGGTCATGCCTCAGCGGCGGTACCAACAGCGAGGACCTCTCCGAAGCAGGGAATCGCCAGTGCGGCAACCATCCCGATCAGGGCGGACATGGAGAACGACGCGTTCCCCAGAAGTGCAGCAGAAAGGACCAGTCCAGCGAGGACCGCTCCGGCTCCCCACATGAAGGCCCGCTGCCACCCTCCTGTACGGCCGCCGACCACGGTTGCCGCGTGCGGCACCACAGCAAGGACTCCCAGAACAGCCAGGAGAACGGCGACGACGAAGGCGGCGAAGTCGTGCCAGGAGCGGTAGTGCACCAGGACGTATGTGAACAAGCACGCGAAAGTGAAGCCCGAGAGCAAGGTCCCGATGATGCCCACCGGACTGTTGATCGTGGCTGTCTCCTTTGCTTCCCATGCTGCGATGGCGCGCGATGCCGGCGACGGGCCGTCGTCTGAACTGGAGGCGTTCACTGCTGCCTTTCTCCTTCCGGTCGAAATCGTTGATCATCCGCAACACCGGGAGCGTAGAGCCGGCTGCCCGAACGGCAGGATCGTCTGTCCCAGCGCCACCCGTTCGAGTGCCACGAAGGTCTCAGGGTGCACGCAGTAACTCGCGCTGGCCTGTGATCAGAAACGTCTGATACGCCTGTTTCATCAAGGCACCGTCTTCCGCGAGAACATCCCACCAGTCGCTCGTGAGCGCGCCGAGGTCGCATTGCGGATCTTCATTGAGGGCCTCGGTCAAGTCCTCATTCCAGAACTTGACGGTCGCGACGAAGCGTTCGGCCTTTGCCCGCACTGCGCCGCCCACAGCATGAACAGAATCAGGGCCAAGGAGCGCCAGGTGGCTGCATGCTCCGATCAGAGCGATGAAGGTGCTCGTATAGGACTCCACCGTGTCCTCGCCGAGCGGTCGCCCGTCCTTGAGCTGGTCGCGGTACTGCACGCACTCCCTGTTGAAGAGGCTGTAGCAATCCATCACCTGTAGGTACGCCTTCTGCCGCTCTTGGCGCACCCACTGATCGCGGGCACCTTCCATCTGCAGACGGCTCTGTGCCAGGACGGCTGCGGCGTTGGTCTCCGCGCCGATCCGCGCACCGCGCACCGCCGCCATGCCGCCGACGACAGCACCGCCTACGGCGCTGATGAGGCCGACTCCTCCGGCAATGACCGCCGCCCACCCTTGATCCACGGATGCACGGTGGCATAGTGCCGAGCTGGTCATGACGATGTTTCAGAACCATGTCCGAATTCGTACTCCCCCTTGAGCGGCCAGGGCGCTCAAGGTGTGTCGCCGGACCAGTCCCATCGGTTCCGCTCGCCAGGGCGCGGGTCGTACAGGGTCCGGCCGCCGGCGCCGAACTGCCCGAGCTCAGTCGTCAGCGCGACACCGGTCTGGATCTCGTCCGCTGTCCAGCCGGTGATGTCGAGCAGCAGGCCGTCCAGCGGCCCGCCGACGAGTTCGGCGTAGGCCCGGTCGGGCAGCGGGCCCGGGTGGTCGTGGTCGGCGCCGTAAACCCGGCCGCGCAGCAACTCCTCATCCCTGTCCATGGGGCTCAGCCTTCCAGCCACCACCGACAGCCGGGGCCCGGTACGCACCCATCGCGCCTGCCCGCCGCCGGCGGCGCGGAGCTTGCCCAGGGTGTCCTTGGGCTTGCCCGCGCCGACCAGCGGCTTGCCCGGCTCAGCGGCGCAGGCGCGAGAGCCAGCCGGTGGTCTTCTGCTGGGGCACGGACTGGTCCTGCTCCGGCTCCTGACGCATCGTGCCCGACCAGGCTTGAACGTCGGTGACGTACTGCTGATCGCAGTCCCCGCACAGCGTCGGACGGGCCTCCATGGGAACGGTGCCCCAGCCGGTGCGCTCCACCGCCTGCCACCGCTCGTCCGTGAACGCCGCCTTGCACTCGGTGCAGCGGGGACGACGGGCGTAGCGCAGGAAGCGGTCCCGCTCCGCCCAGTCGGGAAGCGGCTCCGGGTGCTCTTGCCGGTCTTCGGCCTCATGGGCGTCGGCGACGGCCGCGCGCTTGCAGCTGTCGCACAGGTGCGGGTGGGAGTCCTTCGGGGTGCCCCAGTCCGTCGACTGTGCCGCCTCCCAGCGTTCGTCGGTGAACTTCGCCCCGCAGCCGGTGCAGACGGGACGCCGGGCCTCACGCTCGGCTGCCTTCTTCGCAGCCTGCTCCTGCGCTGCCCGCCGCACCTGTGCCTGGTACTGCTCCTGACGGGCCTTGGCCTCTTCCCGAGCGCGGGCTTCAGCCGCCTCACGACGGGGATTGCCGATCGCCTCCCGCAGGGGCTGCATCTGGTCGCGGCCGAAGCGGAGGAACACCGGTCCCTCCGGGCCGTGCTCGCGCAGGTTCTTCAGGCCGGTCGCGATGATCGGGATCTTCCCGTCGTAGTCGCGGAAGCCCTTGTGCCGCTGCCCCTGCCACAGATGACGGGTCAGTTCTTGCAGGCGCGGGACGGTGCGATTGGGGTTGCGCTCGCCGATGCGGTTGAACACCAGCAGGACGGGCGGGAACGTCGCGTCGCCGGACCAGGTGTCCGGAGCGCGCCAGCGGGTGCGCCACATTGGACGCTCCTTGCCATCGGTGTCCTTCACCTTCCGCAGGAAGAACCGGACGTACTTCTCCAGCTTGTCGGCGAGCTCCTCAGCGGTCTCGTGGCAGTTGTCGACCTCGATGAACAACAGGGGCACCTGGTCCTGCGGCGCGGTGAGCACGAGGTCGGCCTGGGCGCCGCCCTTGCCGGGCGCGTTCCAGGTGCCGGTGGCGGGCAGCGACACCTCGGTCCAGTACGAGGCGATGGTGCCGATCCCGGCCGGCGCGTCGACGGCGGCCTGGGCGGCGGCCTGGACGTGCGGCAGGTCGTCGGCAAGCCTGGCCATGTTCGGCTTCGGGCGCAGCATCGCGATCACGGTCTCGTTGACGGCCATCGGGTGGGAGGCGCCGCTGGAGCCCGCGCCGCGTGCGGTGGAGCCCATCTCCGTCACCGGGCGCCGCAGCTCGTAGGAGGCGGCCTCCAGTCCCTTGGGGGTCAGGTTCCGCAGCCTGTCCCCCGTCTCGGTGGAGCCGCCGTTCTCCGCGAGGCCGTGCTTGCGCATGTCGGAGAGCGCGCCGGTGTGCGAGGCGGTGCGGGCTTGCTTCTGCTTCGACGGGGTTTCCTTGTCGGCGTGCCGGAAGGTCAGGTGGGGAGCGCCGATCCGCTGGATCTGATCAGCCGTGGCCACCTTCAGCGCTCCGAGCACGCGCAGCACGTCGCCGCGGTAGCTGTTCGTCGATCCCGCCGGGTTGTTCTTCCGCTTCCCCGCCATCAGCTCTGCTCCCTCGTGGCTCGTGTCCGGCCGTCGGCCGACCGGCGCTGCTGGCCGTGCCCGGCCTGGGAGGGTGTCCGGGCCCCCCGGGACCCGATGCTCTCCTCCACTACGGACATATAGAGGAGAGAAGAGGGTTGTGACGGCGCAGTTTTCGCGCTGATTACGGCCCTGACTAGGGGTTTTCCTCCGGACCGGGGTGCCGGGCTCCAAAGGGGGTTCCCGAGGGGCCTTTGAAGTGGGCACCCAGGGAGCCCCCTTGGGCTTGCCCGCCACGGGCCGGCCTTCCGATGTGATCGGCCCGAGCGGTGCCGCTGCCCGGCCCTCGGGTGAGTGCTCGTCATCCTTCTCGTCTCCTTCGCTGCCCCGGCCGGGGCCATCGTCGCGAAGGAGCAGCGTGCAGCCGACCCCCTTGACTGCGGTCTAACCGCGGCCGGTAGCGGACGTGGTCAAGGAGAAACGTGGCCGTGGGCGGGGCGGTAGCAGACTTGGGCAAGGGGTCATGGTCGCGTTCGTGGTAGGGCCGACCAAGGTGGTCAAGGGGGCCTGGCGCGCACCCGGTGCACCTGACCGCTGTGTAGTGGGCCTCCGCCAACCTGAAACCGCAGGTCAAAGTGCTGGTGTGACCGACTCTCGCGGTGCTCACGCTGCTCGTGGGCGGGAGTCCATGGAGAAGATCGTCTGACAGAGGTCGGGATTGTCTCCGAAACGGAGGTCAGTCCGGTGCGGCGCTCTGGCCTGTGCACCTGGGCTGGAAGGCACAGCCCGTCCTGCTGGCCAGCGCATGACATCCTGGCCCAGTGCTCCTGAACGATCTCGCCAGCAGTGTCGACCTCTGCCCAGTGCGCTATCAGTTCGCCACGGTCCGGGGCGACTCGCACGACGACAACTGGCTGGTCATTGATGGCACAGTGACGACTCCCGAGGGAAGCTGGTCCTTCGCCGATCCGTGTTTGCTCACCGATGAAGCTCACCAGGTGGCCGCGTGGCTGCGCGCGGTGGCCGCGGGGACGGTGGCCGTGACCGAACCTGATGCCGAAGGTGAGCTGTCGCCGGACACGTGGTTCATCGAGCCGGTCGTGGCTTTCAGCCTCGCCGATCGAAGCGAGGGTTGGACCGCGGTGATTCGCGTTCATCTGTCCTTGGAGGCGGCACCCCCGTGGCACCAGGGTGATGACGGGGCTGACATCTACCAGTACGTCGTGGAGGTCAGGATGGACGCCGCGGCGCTGCTTCACGCGGCTGACCAGTGGGACCTCTCTCTGGCTTCCTTCCCGCCCCGCTGATCACCGTTCATGTGCGACAACCCGACTCACGTTTTCGCGAGATTCATCTCAACCGGGGCAGCCACCTGACACTCCCAGTACAACCGATTCCCACTCGCAGCGGCCGGGCGGTCTTCTACGATCCCGTACATGCTGGATCCCGAGTTGCTGGAACGGATCACCGCGCGCCGTGCGGAACTGGACGAACTCGAAGAACAGCTGGCCAAGGAGCTGGCGGAGGTGCGGGCCGAGCGAGACGAACTCGCCGTCGCCGAACGTGTTTTTGAGCGGCTGAGTGAGCAGCTCGCCGACGAACGCGCCTCGGCCGCCCCGGTGCCCGGGCAGGTGGGCGGCCGGGCGGTGATGCTGGTCCCGCACCGCGAGCCGGGCGTCAGGAGACCATGCTTCCGCCGGACTGCCGGCGCATCCTCGCTGCCGTGCGGCAGGCTGCCGGGCCGGTCATGGCCCGCGAGGTCGGCGAGATGCTGGGAGTGGACATCAGCGTGCGGAGCAAGCTGGAACCGCTGCGGGGGAGGCTGGTCAGGCTGACCGCTCGCGGCTGGCTGCGGAAAACGCCGGATGGTCGGTTCACCACCCGCCTGCGAGTAGGAACGACCCCGCTCGGGGTAGGGCGGCGCGAGCGTAACCGGGTTACCCCCGGCGGCCGTTGGAATTGTGTGACGAATACCGAAGAACGCGCCGAGGACACCTGCCCGCTTGTCTACCAGTGCCGTCTGCCGCTGTCCACGCGCACCGTCAACCACCTCGCCGATCTGCTGCGGCGTCACCTGAGGGCGATTCGGTCCCGATGGCGGATCCTGCCGCCGGGGAAGATCGCGGTGATCGTCCTGGCCGTACTGCGCCACGACCAGCGCCTGGCCGACATGGCCGGCGGCAACAACGTGTCCGGGTCCACCGTCCGCCGCTGGCGCGACGAGCTGATCGAACTGCTCGCCGCCCAGGCACCGCGCCTGGACCGCGCCCTGAAGAGGATCGCCAAGCAGGGCGGGGATGTGGTCCTGATCGACGGCACCCTCATCCGCACCCAGCGCCGCACCGGCAAGGCCGACCGGCGGAACTACTCCGGCAAGCACCGCAGCCACGGCCTGCACTTCCTCGCCCTGACCGACGAGAAGGGGCGCCTGATCTGGATATCCGCCGCCCGGCCCGGCCGCACCCACGACAACACCGCCGCCCGCCACGACCACATCCTGACCCACCTGCGCGCCGCCGGCCTCGGAGCGTTGGCCAACCTCGGTTTCCGCGGCCTGGACAACGACATCCTCGACCCCGTGATCGTCACCGGCTACACCGCCAGCCGCACCCACAAGCTCACCCCAGGCGAGAAGGAAGCCAACCGCGTCCTCGCCGTGGGACGTGCACCGGTCGAGCACGGCTTCGCCCACCTCAAGAACTGGCGGATCCTCACCAAGCTCCGTACCGATCCCGCCTGGGCCACACAGCTCCTGCGCGCTCTGCTCGTCCTGACGAACCTCGAAGTCAACCGCTGACGAATGATCTTCTCCGCGGACTCACGCCCACGACCAGCACGAGCACCCGAGAACCGATCACACCAGCCCTTTGACCTGGGACTTCAGGTTGGCGGAAGCTGAGTGGAGTCCACCCGATGTCGCGGTGGAGCCCACTCCCACCCGGTGCGCTCCGCGGTGGACTCCACTCCCATCGGTGGATCCCCACGGTGGGCCCCACTCTCCCGGCGCCACGCGGTCCACCGCGCCCACCGTGTGGAGCGCACCGAGTGGACCGCCCGATCCGCACCACCGTGATCTCCACTCCCCTCCGTGCACGGCGCACGGTGGAGTCCACCGTGTCCACTCATCCCCGGCGGCGGCCCCGCGCGGTGCGCCACGGGCCCCCGCCTGGAAGAGATCCGCGACAACCTCAAGAGAGGATCGCCGAAGCCGAACGCTAAGGATGGTTCGGCGAAGTCGAAGGCCTGTCCACCAGCCTCGCCGCCGCCGAGGACAAGATCGCCCAGATCGAAGCCCAGCAGGAGAAGAAGCAGTCCCCCGTCTTCCTGTGCCTGCCCAACCTCGCCCAGCTCACCGCCCGCACCAGCGAAGCCACCGAGTAACGAGCTCGCATGGGCTGTCCCGCCATGTTCTCGTTACCAGCAGAGTCGTGGATCCTGTTCATGCTCGGGGGAATGCAGCGATAGCGTCTCTGCGTCCGGTCCGTCCGTTCGTTGTAGGTGTCCCGGCCGGGGACTGTCGCCCCACCACGGCGGTGGCGGGGTGTAGACCCGCTGTATGCGCGGAATCGACACCTCGGCCAGCACCCCATCATGGAACATCCACAGCCCGAAGCAATCGTCGTCTTCGTCGTGGAGCATGACCTGCACGCACTCCGGGTTGTTCCACGGCAGCGCCTCCAGGTCCGCGAGGACCCCGCGGCGCTGGCTCTCGCGGAAGAACTCGAGATACCACCCGCCGACGAACCAGTCCGGTATCCGCTCAAAACAGCCGCGCCAAGTACGCGTCTCGTCGACCCGCGTCAGCGGCTCCATCACCTCGTCCTCGTACCGTGCAAGGACCAGCACCTGCGCCATTCTGCTCATGAGGGCATGTCATCCCGCAGAACGGTCGAGTGGCAAGTTCGTTTCGGCGCACGGCTTGCGACTCACGCGTCCAACACGATCACGGACCATCACGGGGCAGCTCATAGCCACCGCCGGTGCTTCGTGGACACCCACCGGGGCATTCCGGCCGCTTGGTTGACTCTTTGTTCAGAGAAGGCACCCCACACGTCATCTGGCGCCGCATCGGCACCCACGACATCCTCACCGGGTCCTGAGACGAGCGGGGTGAGGTTCTTCTGCGAGCGTATCCACGTCGCAGGATCGGTCGGCGCGGCCTTTCAACTGCTCCGGCATCACAGCCTGCTGGAAGCGTGAACGTGGACAGCGGCGGCCCGATGCATCGAGGTGAGCCAGGCGACCCGGAACGCATACTCAAGGTATGCGCCGCGGCCGCCGCCATCGACGAACTCGACCAAGCCCTCCATTCCTGAGGCGGTCAGGAACGTTTTGGACGACAACACCTTGCCGGGCCCGACGGAGCGCGGCGGGCCCTGGAGTGTGCGCCGCTCCAGGGCCTGCCGTCTTCCTTTTCTACTTGTACCAGTAGCGGACGCCGCCGTGTCCGCTGCAGGTGCCGCGGAACGTCTTCGAGTAGCTGTAGGTTCCGTCCTTGCACTGGGCCGTCGCGCCGGCCGGGTGCGGGCTGCCGGCCCTGCACGTGCCGGTGGTGTGGGGTGCGCACCCGGCGGTCGCCTCGGCCTGGGCGGCTGGGACGAGGAACGCGGCGGCGAGAGCAAGCGCCGTGATGGTGCTGCGGAGGATGCTGTTTTGGCGGGCCGGTGCGGTGATGGTGTGGATCACAATGCGCCTCTCTGTCTGGTTCGAACTCCCGGCCGCGGTACGGGAAGCGCAGGCTGGGTTCGCCGCAGGGACAGCGGCCGGGCGGGGTGACCATTTCCCCCTGTCCCTGCGGCGGGTCGGGGCCGGACGTCACCGTCCGGCGCTCAGGCGGTCTCCCGGGCCGTGTTCCTGCTCGGTCGCCGGGTACTTCGCCTGAAAGGGTCAGGTGTTGCAGGTATCGAGCATCTGGGACAGGGCGTCGACCTCGCTCTGGTTGGCGGTGAGGGCGTAGTCGGACTTCACGCTGATCCAGGCGCGGCTGTAGGTGCAGTGATACGACTCCAGCGGCGGCCGCCAGTTCCCCGGGTCCTTGTCGCCCTTCGACCGGTTGCTGCCCGCCGACACCGCGATCAGCTGCGAACTGGTCAGGTCGTTCGCGAAGGCACGCCGCTTGTTGGTGGTCCACTCGGAAGCCCCGGAGCGCCAGGCTTCCTTGAGCGGGACGATGTGGTCGATGTCGATGCCAGAGGCCGAAGTGATGGTCCGCCCGTCGTACTCCGAGTACCAGGTCCCGCTGGTCGCGCGACACTGGTCGTCCTGGACGACGTCCTGGCCGTCGCGCTGGAGCACGACCTCGCGGGTGTCGCAGGTTCCGTACTGGGTGATCCAGTGCGGGAACTTGGAACGGCTGTAGTCAGGGACGTCGTTCTCGTCGGCCACGACGAGGCCCCTCAGCAGCTCGCGGGCCTTCACGGCATCAGGCGGTTCCGGGAGTTCTCGAATGGCTGGGGCCTGTCCAGCAGAGGCGTGGGGGTGAGGGGTGACCGCGATGGCCGTGGTGGGGGCGGTGAGCGCGACTCCGGCAAGGGCCGAGACTGCCGCGAGAAGTGCCGTATGACGATGCAGGTGTTCAAGCATGGGCCTCATGCTTCAGAGAGCCTGCAGGACAAATCCCTGTTTCCCGCCGAGGATCACCCGATCGTGCAGTGGCGCGCAAGGGGCACTGTCGAGTCGGCGAACGGATCGTCGGCGAGGGCCAGGAGGAGTAACACGCACGGGATACGGACTCGCTGCGGCCTACATGCAGGCGTGCCGCCTCGGAGGTCGGGGAAAGCGCTGTGCTGCCGGACTACCCTCTTTCGGCCGACGGCCCCAGTGTCTTGCGCAGCGCCCGGTTGATCCGGGGGGTCGCGGCCGGGGACGTAGGGAGCGCCCAGGGCACATCCGCAGTGGGCGTAGAGCGCGAGCGCAACGCGGTGCCGGGCCGAGGAGGTGGCCGGGTCGAAGGGGCCATGAGGCCGACCGCATTCGGTGGCTCAGCGGGCGCCGAGGTCGTGAGCCATCTGCTCTGCCTCCTGCTTGGTGAACGCGCCGGAGATGTCGATGCGCCCGCCGCTGATTGCGCCGTACGCCGCAGGAGGTGGGGACGTACCTGTTGAGCTGAGTCAGGCCGGTGCCGCGGAGGCTCGGCGTGACGGAGCTGACCGTGGACGCGAGTTGCCGCAGTGCAGGCGGACAGCAGCTCGCCGTGCCCCAGGTTCTCGATTCCACCATCACCGCCGAGCGGGCTCTGGTGCGATCCGGAAAACCGGTGGCCGCGGCTGACTCGCGGTCATGTCCGCGCGCCTGAATCCGTTCGTGGCCGACAAGGGGCGGCCTCCGCTCCCTACGGCCCGACGCTTCAGGCGGGACTCCACCAGCCTGTGCCGACGTCCTTCCGCCCGGCTTCGCCGATACCCAGGACCGCGAGCAAAGGCTCGCCCCATGTTGCCCATCGCTGTAGTCGCGAGCAGTCCAGGAGGCCGATGTCGTGATTGCGCGCGAAGTCGGAGGCAGGCTTTGTGAAGGTGCCGTTGGTAACAGCAACGACTATGTCAGCCATGTGCTCCGGACGGGCGGTCCCGTTGAGCGTCTGCATGTCAGGCGATCCGACCTTGCCGCGGCCGCCCTGCCGGTGCTTGCACTGGAGAACCACCCGACGGCCGTCGGGCGCCGTCGTGATCACGTCTGCTCCCAGGTCCCGTGAGCCTCCGCCGCTTCGGAGAATTGTGTGACCGTCGCGCCTTGCAAGGGCCGCCACCGTCTGCTCGAACGTCGCCGGTGACATGGTGTGGATGTCTTCTAGTACTCCAGTGTGGTTTCGTGATCTATCCAGCGGGTTCGTCGGTGGTTCGTCGTCGGTAGTGGTTGTGTCGGGCTGTTGACTGGTGGCGCCAGCGCCAGTTGGACCAGTGCAGCAGCCTGGCCGCGGTCACGACTGGTGGGATGAAGACGGCGGCGAGTAGGTGGCGGATCTCCGGAAGCCCAACTCCGCCTCCATCGCTTGCTGTCGATCACACTATCGGCGAGCATGCCATCGGGCACTGGCAAGCGGTCCGGACCCGTCCTCGGACCGGACCGCTCACCGCGTGCTACTCCTCGCTAGGCCGCTTGGCCCGCCGGATGGAAGTTGATGCGTTCGCTGACCACGGGGAAGCCGGCTTTGGCGAAGTTCGCGGCCATGGGGAAGTTGCCCTGGTCGGTTCCTCCGCTGATGAACTCCGCGCTCTGTTCGACGAGGAAGTGGGTGCACTCCGCAAGGAGGTCGTAGGCGTAGCCGTGACCACGCTGTTCCGGGACGACTCCGATGAAGCCGATGGTCGGGCCGGAGGGGTTGTGGGCCGGGATGTGGATGCCGGCCAGGTCGCCCTCCGGCGTGTGCGCGATCTGCCACCACTCCCGTGGGGAGGGGCACCAGTGGAAGAAGTCGAGTTCCTCCTGGGCGGCCTGGTCGAGGCCGCCCTCCTTGATGGCCGTGAGCGCGTGGGCGTCCAGGGTGACGGAGTGGATGCGGCGCAATGCGTCGAAGAACACGGTGTCGTCGGGTTCGGCGCTGAAGCGCAGGCGTCCGGGCCGCTCGGGCAGACCTCGCTCCGGGGTCCAGCGGTACAGGAAGCGTTCCACCAGGAGTTCGTACCCGGCGGCTCGTGCGGCGGCGAAGCGTGTCTCGGCGGCGGGGCGCAGGTCGGGCTTGTCCCGCCAGCCGCCCGGCAGGTTGATCTCAAGTTCGACCTGCCAGGGGGCGGAGCGCAGGAGCTCGGCCCCCGCCTCCTCCTCGCCCTCGGCCACGTCGAACCAGTTGATGTTGACGGGCTCCGAGTCGTCGGGGCCGCCCCACCACGCGCCGCGTGCGACGACCTCGCCATCGCGCAGGGCGACGCGCTTCCAGTCGGGGCGGAACCGGGTACGCCGATGGCCTTCACGGGCGCCCAGTGGGTCGGGCAGTGCGTCGAAGAGATGAGCGTCGCTCGCGGAGAGCGCGCGGATGACCGGATCGGTCATGGATTCCTCCGGGATACAGGCTGCTTGGAGCGCTCCCGGTCAGAACTGACAAACCACGCCGGGATAGCGGAAGAGGGAGCGCTGGAAAGGTGTGAACTGCACGGCACTCGCCTCCTTCCGTCCATCTCAGGGCGTGAAGCCACACAATACGTGAACTTCCGCTGGTCCGTCCACGGTTTCGTGATCTATCCAGCGGGTTCGCCGACGGTTCGTCGTCGGTAGTGGCTGTGTCGGGCTGTTGACTGGTGGCGCCGGCGCCAGTTGGACCAGTGCAGCAGCCTGGCCGCGGTCACGACTGGTGGGATGAAGACGGCGGCGAGTAGGTGGCGAATCTCCGGGACGGTCAGCGTGATCGGATCGCGGCTGCGGACGAAGTGGTGTGTATCTGCGGGCGGTTGGGGGGTTGCGTCGGCGGCGAGGGCGGTCAGGAAGGCCAGGGCAAGCATGGCGAGCGTGATGTGCCGGTGCCATGAGGTCCAGTGCCTCACCTGATAGTGATCCAGACCGACCTGGCCCTTGGCGGCCTGGAAGCACTCCTCCACGCTCCAACGGACACCGGCGACGCGGACCAGTTCGCACAGGGGCACTTCGGTGGGCGACCAGCACAGATAGAAGGCGAGTTCGCCGGTGGACCGATTGCGGCGGATCAGCAGGTGGCGGTGGCCGTCGGTGCCGACGTGGATCCAGGCCCAGTCGTAGTACCGCGGCCCCTTCGCGCCGTTGCCGGCGCTCCGCCGCTGCCAGGCCGCGGCGGGCAGGCGGCCGGCGACGGTATCGGCGCGGACGGCAGTGCGGCCATGATTGATCCTCACCCGCATCGAGCAGGCGACGGCCATCACGTAGCCGGTGCCACGTGCCTCAAGGGCGGCGCGCAGCTGCGGGTCCTGGCCGTAGGCTTCATCGCCGGTCACCCAGGACGCGGCGATCCCGGCGTCCAGCGCGGCAGCGATCATCTCCGAGGCCAGACGGGGCTTGGTGGCGAACTGCACCGTCTCGGGTATCCCGGCCGCGTCACGGCGTTCGGGATCATCGGACCAGGAGTGTTCGGGGAGATAGAGCCGTCGGTCGATCAGGGCCCGTCCCCGCCTGGTGGCCAGGGCGAGGAACACGCCGACCTGGGCGTTCTCGATGCGCCCCGCGGTGCCGGTGTACTGCCTCTGCACTCCTGCCGAGGACCGGCCCTTCTTCAGGAAGCCGGTCTCGTCCACGATCAGGACACCGTCGTCGGCGCCGAGGTGTTCGGCGGCGTAGGCACGCAGGTCGTCACGGACGGCATCCGCGTCCCAGCGGGCGTAGCGCAGCAGACGCTGCATCGGCCCAGGCCGGGCGAGGCCGGCCTGTTCGGCCAGCTGGTGAGGTCGACTCGGGGCGCCCTGCTGGTGTTTCCACCAGTGGGTTTCCCCGAGCCGCCTCCCGAACCGGACGTGCCCG
>NZ_JBIARH010000076.1:0-15372 GCF_042889785.1 Streptomyces sp. NPDC002476
ACGAAGAGTGGGAGTTCATCGAGCCGTACCTGCCGATCGGCGAGTACGGCCCGTACCCCGAACGCCTGCGGCAGCAGTTCGAGGGCGTGATCTGGATTCAAGACCGGCGGCCAGTGGCGGGAGATGCCGCAGGAGTTCGGCGCCTGGTCGACCGTCTCCAACCGCTTCCGGCAGTGGCGTGACGCCGGCGTATTCGAAGCCCTGCTGGAGGGCGTGATCGCGGAGGCCGCGAAGCGGGGCGAGGTCGACCTGTCGCTGGTCAGCATCGACTCCACCACCGCGCGCGCCCACCACGACGCAGCCGGAATGCACCTGGACCCAGATGTCCTCACTGCCCTGGAGAAGGCCGCCGCCGAGGAGAAGAAGGCCAGGTCAAAGGGGGCGACCTCGAAGAACAAAACGGACGGGACGCCGAAGAGGATCCCGAACGGGAGGAGCGGCGACGCGTCCGGCGACGCCGCAAAATCCGGCTGAAGACAGCTCTCCTGGGACGGTCGCGGGGCGGGCAGACCAGCAAGGTCCACCTCGCCGCCGACCGCAAGTGCCGTCCACCGGCGTTCGTGCTGACCGCGGGACAGGCAGCCGACAGCCCGCAGTTCACCCCCGTGCTGGGCAAGGTCCGGGTCCGCGGCCCGGCCGGCCGCCCCCGCACCCGGCCCGACGCCGTCGCCGCAGACAAGGCCTACTCGTCTCGCGGAAACCGCGCTCACCTGCGCAGACGCGGCATCAACGCCGTCATCCCCGAGAAGCGGGACCAGGCCGCGAACCGGAAGAAGAAGGGCTCTGGCGGCGGTCGGCCCGTCAGCCACGAAGCGGACCTGTACAAGGAGCGCAACACCGTCGAGCGGCTGATCAACAAGTTGAAGGCCTGGCGGGGCATCGCCGGCCGGTACGACAAGACCCCGGAGAGCTACCTCGCCGGCCTCCACTTGCGAGCCTCGATGATCTGGATCAAAGACCTCACCAGGACGACCAGTTGACCACGACCCAATACGCGCCCTAGCAGCGGGGCCAGACCTGCGGCAGGGCCCTGCCGCACGCGGTGTCCGTACGATCTGGGAATGACGACCCGCCGCCGGCTGGGGCCTGGCCCCGCCGAACACCGCTCCCCCGCTGCGACGGACACCCCCGGCCCCGCTCATCCCCGGGTCCATGCGGCCGACGCTGATCTGGACGGGGGCACGCTGTACCGCCCCGACCTCGACTCGCTCGCCGACATGCGCGCCCGCGGAGTCCTTGGCCAGCGCCCCGCGGCGCCGGACCCCGCCCCTCGCGCGTACGGCCATGGCGCAGGGGCACAGGCGGAGAGCTGACGGGGCGACCGCAGACCCGGGGCGGAGGGTGCTGCCCGGACAACTTGCCCTGCTCCTGTAGGGCTGTCAGGTGCGTATGCCGGCTGTAGGCGACGCTTCGGGTCCGGCGGGAGCGATCGCGTCGTTCACGGTGGCCACCGGGACCTCAGTGGGCGGGGTGTCCTTCTGGATCCGGTCGACCACAGGGGCGATCGCGGCGTACATGCGCTGCGCCATGGGCCTGTCATCGCCACGCGCGAAGAGGCCGCCGCCGATGTCCATCGCGAGTTGGTCGAGGTAGTCGACGAGCTGGGTGCCGGTCAGCGTGATCTCGACGAGGCCACGCTCGCCCTGCGAGCCCGGCAGCTTGCGCGGCTTGGCGTCGTCGAACGACTCGGCACCGTACTCGGGGTGGCTGGTGCGATCCCACAGGTCACGCGTGCAGGTGATCTTGAAGGAGGCCACGCCTACCGCTTTGTTGATTCGCTTTTCATGCCCGGCCGGCGGCTCGCCGTCGCAGCCGGCGGCCAGGGCGAGGGCGGCGGCGAGCAGTGCGGCGGCCCGGGCGATGCGGATTACCTGGGGGCGGTGCTGTGTGGTCACCGGCCGATCTTCGATCGTCGTCCTCCTGGCGTGTGGGACTTTGGATGTGGATCGACGGAAGAGGCGAGCCCACCTCCCCGGCGGGCTCTGTCACGTTGGCTGGCGGGGTGGGATGATCTTCGGGTTGATCACGGTGGAGGGGGCTGTTCGTGGGGAGCGCGTCCCTGTCGTACAAGGGGCATCGGTACCCAGTGGAGGTGATTCGCACTGTGTGTGGCTGTACTTTCGCTTCCCGCTCAGTTTCCGCGAGGTCGAGGAGCTTATGCTCCAGCGCGGCGTGATCGTCTCCCATGAGACCGTCCGCCGCTGGTGCGCCAAGTTCGGGCAGGTCTACGCCGACGGTCTGTGCCGCCGTCGGCCCCGGCCCGGCGACAAATGGCACCTGGACGAGGTGTTCGTCAAGACCAACGGGGAGCAGAAGTACCTGTGGCGGGCCGTCGACCAGGACGGCAACGTCTTGGACATCCTCGTTCAGAGCCGCCGGGACAAGGCCGCGGCCAGGCGTTTCCTGCGTCGTCTGATGAAGAGGACCGGTGCGGTGCCGAGGGTGATGGTCACCGACAAGCTCCGCTCCTACGGCGCGGCCCACCGTGAGGTCATGCCCTCCATCGAGCACCGCTCACACAAGGGGCTGAACAACCGGGCGGAGATTTGGTGAATATCACACGAAATCAAAGCCCACCTGCCACATATTTCACCCTATATGTCCAGAATGCCCGATCGCGAGCCACGTATCGTCGCCGTTGGCATGTGAATTCTTAGAATTCGATCCGGTACGACTGAGCCCCGACTCCCACTCATCGATTCTCCGCAGCCCGAACAGATACCAGGGCGGCAATCTGCTGAAGCCCGGTTGGGCTGAGCGATTGTCAGCAATCACAGCGGGAGCCGACCCTCAGCCGACCCCACAACACGCGGCAAGGTGACCTTCAACACGCAGCGGGACAGGACACAGCCTTCATGTATGGATCACGAATATTGGCCTGCTCGCGGCGCTCTCTGACCATTGCCCTGACCGCAAGCTCCTTGCTCACCGTATTGACCATGGCAACCCCGGCCTCGGCCGACACCGCCAGTGCCAGTGCCAGTGCCAGTGCCACGGTGGGCGGTGCGAAGCTCTTCTGCACCTCGAAGAGACCGGGCCTGGCCTCCGAGGTTTCCCATGACATCACCAGTGCTCTCAGCGGGCGAGAGGGCACAACGTCCCTGGCTCTGTACGACCGGATCACCGGAACCACCTGCGAGCTCAAGGCCGACACGCATTTCGACTCCGCCAGTGTGGTGAAGGTTTCAGTGCTCGGATCACTGCTGCGGCAGACCGAGGAGGCACACCGGAAACTGACTCCGCGGGAGGTGGAACTGACCACCGCCATGATCACCAAGTCGGACAACGACTCCACCTCGGCCCTCTGGCACCAGATCGGCGCCGCCGGCTTCAGAAGGTTCCTCGCTCTGGCACAGATGCGGCATACCGTTCCCGGCTCCGGGAAGAGCTGGGGCCTCACCCAGATCACCGCCGGTGACCAGCTCCGGCTGATGCAGCTACTGACGACGGAGAACGCGGTGCTCGGCCCCGCGTCGCGCGGCTACGCCCTCGATCTGATGAATCACGTCACGCCCGGCCAGAAGTGGGGGGTGCCCGCCGGATCACCCGCCACGGCAACGGTGCACGTCAAGAATGGCTGGCTGCCGCGCACCGCCGGCGGATGGCGGGTTCACAGCGTGGGCGCCTTCACCGGCGGCGGTCACGACTACGGCATGGTTGTCCTCTCCACCGGCAGCCGCACCATGGACTACGGCATAGGAACCATCGAAGGAGCGGCCCGCGTCATCCACCACGACCTGAGCGGCGCGGGTTCTGCGGCGAGCCGCTGACCGGAGGGCTACCGGGCCCGGCTGATGCTCCAGGCATCGGCTACGACACCGAGCACCGGACTCCGCACCGTCCAGCAAGGTGGACGTCCGAAGGGCCAGCGGCTCAGGTCACGCCTGCCCGTTCCCTGGTCGGAGCCAATGGCCGCTTGGGGGTCGGAGCTCACCTTGGGGGCTTGACGGGCGTGGCACACTCCGAGGCATGATCACGCTCAAGGACGTCCTCGCGCTGCCGGGTCTCGGGCTCGGTCTGATCGACGGCGACGGGGCCGGGGGCGGGACGACCGACGCGCTCGGCCGTGAGGTGCGCTGGGCGCACGTGAGCGAACTGGAGGACCCGACGCCCTGGCTGCTCGGCGGTGAACTGCTGCTGTCCACCGGGCTCAACCAGTTCGAGGACGCGGCGCAGACCTTCGCCTACTGCGAGCGCCTGACGCGGGTGGGCGTCGCGGCGCTCGGGGTGAGCACCGGCGCGAGCCTGCCGCACCCTGAGCTGCCCGCCGTGCTCCTGGCCGGGTGCGCCGCGGCCGGCCTGGCCTTGGTGCACGTGCCCGAGAACACCGGGCTGCAATCGATCATCCAGGCCGTTTCGGACGCGCTGAACGCCGAACATACGGAGCCGATGCGCCGTGCGCTGCTCGCCCAGCGGAATCTCGCGGATGCCGCCGCGCAGGTCAAGGGACCGGATGCCGTGCTGGCGGGGATGGCCGAGACGAGTGGCATGCACTCGGTCCTGTTCGACGGTGAGATGCGGGTCGTGGCCGAGTGTGGCAGCGCCGCTCTGGACCTCGCCGAAGTGCGCCGCACGGTCCGGGCACGCCTGCTGAGCTCGTCCCCGTGGTCGGTCGCGATGGACGTCGGCGAGTGGACGATGACCATCGTGCCGGTGCTGGCCTCGGGGACCATGCGCGGCATTCTCGTCGTGGCCAAACCGGGCGCGTGGACCGAGTACGACCGTGCCCTGCGGTCCATGGCCCACTCCCTGCTCGCGGTCCTCCTCGAACTGCGGTATCGGGCCGGGCAGAGGCGGTGGGCGACGCGTGCGCAGGCGTTCGACGCCCTTCTCGACGGCACCGGAGAGGCGTCCGAGGCGGAGGAGCGGCTCGTTCGGGCCGAACTCGGTTGGGTGACCCGGGTGCAGGTCATCACCACGGCGGCGATGGAGAACCCGGGGCGCCGGGCGGCCTTCGTGGCGGGGCTTCAGGAGCTGGCCGCCGATGTCCTGGTCCGCTCGGCGGGCGGGACGACCCAACTGGGGCTTCTTGACCCCGACGACGGTGCCGAGAGCCGGGCGGAGGCGCTGGCCGCAGAGTGCGGCATCGCCAGGGCGGGCATGAGCCGCCCGATGCACCGGGCGGAAGGGCATGTGGCGCTGCGTCAGGCCGAGCGGGCCTACCACTCCGCCGACACCCGCGGTGTGCCGTTCGTGGTGCTGGAACGGTTCGGCGGATACCGGGCGCTGCTGTCCCTGGGGAGCGGCGCGGACCGGCAGGAGTACGCCCACCAGGTTCTCAGCCCGCTCATGACCCCGGAGGCGCGGGGCACGGACCTCTACGGGGCGTTGCGCGCCTACGTGCGCTCCGCCGGGAACACCGAGGTCGCCGCAGCCCATCTGGGGGTGCACCGGCACACCGCGCGCGCCCGGCTGCGCCGTGTCGCGGAGCTGACGGGGCTGGATCCGACGCGGGCACTGGATCTCTTCGAGCTGTGGCTCGCGGTGGAGATCCGGGAGCTGTTCGGGGAGCGTGAAGCGGCCGACGGCTGAGCGGGCGGTGCTGCCGCCGGTGCGCCGTCCGGCGGCGGGCCCGCGCCGCTGCCGTGCCGCGCCTCCGTACCCGCACCGCCGCGCCCCGCCGGGACGGCGTCCGGTGCCGCGCCGGGACGGCGTTCCAGTGCCACGCCGACGCGATGCCGGGGTCGCGACCGGCCGGGTCCGCCGTCAGGCGTCAGGCGTCAGGCGTCAGGCGTCAGGCGTCAGGCGTCAGGCGAAGATGCCCTGCGGGTCGTACTCCGCCACGCCGCCCACCACCGTGGCCAGGACCGGCGTGCCGCCGATCTCCTCGGTCGCGCAGGTGGTGATGTCCCGGCCGAGGACGACCAGGTCGGCGAGGTGGCCGGGGGCGAGGCGGCCGAGTTCGTGGTCGGTGCGCTGCGCGTACGCCGAACCGACGGTGTAGGTGCGCAGCGCCTCCAGCACCGGCACCGCCTCGTGGCCGTTGAAGAGCCGGCCCGACGGCGTGCGCCGCTCGACCATGGACTGGATCGCGGGAAGCGGGCCGCCGTCGGCGACGACGGGCCGGTCCGAGCCGCTGGCGACCACGATGCCGCGTTCGGCGAACGACGCGTGCCGGTATGTCCACGGCAGGCGGTCCTCGCCGAGCACGGAGGCGACTCCGTCGCCCAGTTCGGCGACGAACCGGCCCTGGGTGGACGCGATGACTCCGAGCCGGGCGAACCGGTCGAGCTGTTCGGGACGGACCACGGAGGCGTGCTCGATGCGGTGGCGCGGGTCGGGGCGGGCCCCCGTGCGGGCGACCGCGTCGAGCACGTCCAGGGCCACATCGACGGCGTGGTCGCCGATCGCGTGGACGGCTAGTTGCCAGCCCGCGGCGGCCGCGTCCACGGCAGTACCGGTGAGCTCCTCGGCCGTGAACTGCATCATGCCCGCGTGGTCGTGGCCGCAGAAGTTCGCCGTCATCGACGCGGTCCGGCTCATCAACGCGCCGTCGGTGAACATCTTCAGCGGTCCGATGCGCAGCCGCTCGTCGCCCAGGCCGGTGCGCAGGCCGAGGTCGAGCCCGCGCCGGAACGGGTCGGTGTCCGCGCTGGCCAGCGTGTGCAGGTTCTCCATCGCGATCATGAGCTGGACGCGTTGGCGGATCGCGCCCTCCTCGACGGCCCGCTGGTAGACACCGCCCTCGACCGGGCTCGACCCGACGAGCGGGGAGTCTCCGATGCCGGCCTCGGAGACCGAGGTGAGTCCCTCGGCGAGGTAGACGCGGGACGCGGCGCCGAGCGCGTCGATCAGATCGCGCTGCGGGAACGGCTTGCGCAGTCCGCGGAACTCCGCCATCGCCCGCTCGGTGACCAGGCCGGTGGGCGTGCCGTCGGCATGCCGTTCCACCGTTCCGCCCTCCGGGTCCGGGTACGTCGCCGCCATCGCGCCGACCGCCTCGAAGACCGCGGTACTGGCGACCAGCAGATGGCTCGTGCGGTGCAGCAGCAGGACCTTGCGGCCGCCGCCCGCGCGGTCCAGCTCCTCGCGGAGCGGATGGCCCCCCAGCACCGTCTGGTCGTATCCCGAGCCGGTGATCCATGCGTCGGGGGCCGCCTCGGCCGCCCGTGCCGCGATCAGGCCGAGGAGTTCGTCCCGCGAACGCACTGCGCTGCAGTCGATCTCCCCGAGGCGCTGGCCGAACTGCGCCATGTGGTTGTGCGAGTCGTTGAACCCGGGGACCACGGTCGCGCCGCCGACGCGAACTTCACGCCGGGCGCGCATCCCCTCCACCTGCTCGTCCAGGCCGACCACCCGTCCCCGCCAGATCCCGACACTGCGGGCGAAGGGGCGGTCGTCGTCCATCGTGACGACGTGGGCATCGGTGAGCAGTAGGTCGAGTTCCATGCGCGTCACCCTAAGCACACCCCGCCGAGCCGGGCGCTGGACATCCTGTACATCCGCGTTTCCTCCTTCGCTGCTCTGTACAGATCGGACCGGCGGGAAGTTGTGGCTGACTTCTCGGGTCACCCGACCTGGGACCGCGAAAGGCACGGCACACAGATGGGCGCACCACCCGCACACCCGTACATCCCCAATGCGGCGGCGGACACCGAGCGCGCGATGCTCGACGTGATCGGCGTCGCCGACGTCGACGAACTCCTCGCCTCGATCCCCGCGAAGCTGCGCATGAGCCGCCCGCTCGACATCGGGCCGCCGCTGACCAGCGAGTACGAGCTGTCCCGCCACATGATGGGCCTGCTCGGGCGGAACGCCACCGTCGATGAGAACCTGTCGTTCCTCGGCATGGGCTGCTACGACCACTGGGTCCCCGCGGTCTGCGGCGAGGTCAACGGCCGCGCCGAGTTCCTCACCGCCTACGCCGGCGAGGCCTACGAGGACCACGGCAAGTGGCAGGCCCTCTTCGAGTACGTCTCCCTGATGGCGGAACTCTTGGAGATGGACATCGTCAACGTCCCCACCTACGACGGCTTCCAGGCCGCCGCGACCGGCCTGCGGATGGCCGGGCGGATCACCGGACGCCCCCGGGTGCTGGTGACCGGCGCAGTGCTCCCGGACAAGCTCGGCAAGATCGAGGGCTATCTGGACGGCGTCCTCGCGGTGGACATGCTCCCCGTCGACCCCGCCACCGGTCTGACCCGGCCGCAGGACGTGGCCGCGCGCCTCGGCGACGACGTCGCCGCGGTCTACCTGGAGACCCCCAACGCCTATGGCGTCCTGGAGCGGCACGCCCGTGAGATCGCGGCTGCCGCGCACCGCGCCGGCGCGATCGTGGTGTGCGGGACCGACCCGCTCGCCCTCGGCTTCGTGGACCCGCCGGCCCGCTGGGGCGCGGACATCGTCTGCGGTGACATCCAGTCCCTCGGCCTCGGTCTCCACTATGGCGGGGCGCACGGAGGGTTCATCGCCACCCACGACGACGAGCGGTTCGTCTTCGAGTTCCCCTCCCGGCTCTTCGGCCTCGCGCCGACCCGGAAGGCTGGCGAGCTCGGGTTCTGCGACGTCGCCTACGAGCGCACCTCCCTGGCCCGCCGGGAGGAGGGCATCGAGTGGGTGGGCACGGCCGCCGCCCTGTGGGGCATCACGGCCGGCGTCTACCTCTCCCTGATGGGACCCGGCGGCATGGCCGAGCTCGGGGCCGGGGTCGCGTCCCGCACCCGGTACGCGATGCGCAGCCTCGCCGAGGCCGGAGCCGAGGTGCTGCACGCCGACGCCCCGCACTGGCGCGAGTTCGCCGTCCGCTACCCGGGCCGCACCGTCGCCGAGGTCGACGCGCTGCTGCGGGAACGCGGGATCTTCGGCGGCGCAGAGCTGCCGTCGTCCCTCCTTCCCGGCACCGGCGGACCGAGGGACGGCGGGACCGCCCTTGTCTGCGTGACGGAGAAGCACACGACCGCCGACATCGACCGGCTGGCCGGCGAGCTGAAGGAGATCCTGCGATGACCGACCGGGCGACCATCCATGACGAGGCCGCAGACAGGGCCGCCCTGGCCGGTGCCGCGGACGGCCGGTGGCAGGCGCGCAAGGGCCTGCGGCGCGAATACCACGCCCCCCGCTGGGACGAACCCGTCATCTTCGAACTCGACGACCGGGGCCACCGCGGGATCGCTGTCCCCGGCACCGACGACGCCCTCGCCACCGCCCTGGCCGACGCTCCGGAGGAGGCGGTACGACGCGCGGATGCGCCCGCCCTGCCTCGGATCGGGCAGTCGCAGGTGCTGCGGCACTACCTCCGCCTGTCGCAGGAGACCCTCGGCGCCGACCTCAACGTCGACATCGGCCAGGGCACCTGCACCATGAAATACAGCCCGAAGGCCAACGAGCGGTTCGTCTCCGCACCGGGCAGCGCCCGGCTGCACCCGCTCCAGCACCCGTCCACCGTCCAGGGCGTGCTGGAGATCCTCGCCGGGCTCCAGGACATCCTCCGCGAGGTGTCCGGCATGGACGCGGTCTGCCTCCAGGCGGGCGCCGGATCCGCGGCGATCTACGCCAACGTCAAGACCGTGCAGGCGTACCACCGGGCCCGCGGCGAGCACGAGCAGCGGGACGAGATCATCACCACGGTCTTCTCCCACCCGTCCAACGCGGCGACCGCTCGGACCGCCGGCTACAAGGTCATCACCCTCTACCCGGACGAGACGGGGTTCCCCGACCTGGACGCGTTGCGCGGGGCCGTCTCGCAGCGCACCGCGGCCCTGTTCATCACCAACCCCGAGGACACGGGCATCTTCAACCCCCGGATCACGGAGTACGTCGAGGCCGTGCACGCGGTCGGCGGGGTCTGCGTGTACGACCAGGCGAACGCCAACGGGCTCCTCGGGATCACCCGGGCCCGCGACGCGGGCTTCGACCTGTGCCACTTCAATCTCCACAAGACGTTCTCCACACCGCACGCCTGCGGCGGCCCCGCAGCGGGCGCGATCGGCGCGACGGACGAGCTCGCCCCGTTCCTGCCGGGCCCGCGCCTGATGCGCGGCGAGGACGGGCTCGGCTGGGAGGACGGCGGCGCCACGGCAACGGCCTCCGTCCGCCCCTTCTACGGCGTCGTGCCCAACCTGGTCCGCGCCTATGCGTGGGCCAGGGCGCTCGGCGGCGAGGGACTGCGGCAGGTCGCCGAGACCGCGATCGTCAACAACAACTACGTCCTGGCCTCGCTCGCCGACGTCGACGGTCTCTCCGTGCCGTACGCGCAGGGACAGCACCGCATCGAGCAGGTGCGCTATAGCTGGGCGGAGCTGACCGCGGAGACCGGCGTCACCAGCGGTGAGATCGGCGCGCGGATGGCCGACCACGGCATGCATTACTGGACCAGCCACCACCCGTACGTGGTGCCGGAGCCGGTCACCCTCGAACCGACCGAGTCCTACTCCCGGCGCGAACTCGACGAGTACGTCGCGGCGATCAGGCAGACCGCCCACGAGGCCCGGACCGACGCGGAGCTGGTGCGGGCCGCCCCGCACCGCAGCTCGATCCACACCGTCGACGACGAGGCCGTCGGCGACCCGGACACCTGGGCGACCTCCTGGCGCGCCTACCGGCGCAAGTACGAGGGCGAGGTCTTTCCCGAGCCCGAGCGCTGGCAGGCCCCGGCGGACCTGCCGCTGCCCCAGCGACCGCCCAAGGCGAAGCACCGGTGAGCACATGCCGACCGTAGGACTCCTCATCAACCCCGTCGCGGGCATCGGCGGCCCGGCCGGGTTGCGGGGCAGCGACGGCGCCGAAACCCAGCGGCGCGCCCGCGAGCGCGGCGCGGTCGCGGCCGCGCCGCGGCGGGCCCGGGACGCGCTGGCCGCCCTCGTCGAGGCCTGGCCCGACACACCCGTGCTCACCGGGGGCGGTGGCCTGGGCGAGGACGCGGCCCGGGACGCGGGTTGCCACGTCGGGGTGGTCCACGGGGCTCCTGCGGGCACGACCACTCCCGAGGACACCCGGCGCACCGTCACCGCACTGCTGGACCGGGGCGTCGACGTCGTCCTCGTCGCGGGCGGCGACGGTACCGTACGGGACGTCGCAGCCGTCTACCGGAACGCCGCGGGCGCCGCCGGAGCCGACGGCCAGGGCCTGCCCCCGGTCGTCGGCGTACCCGGCGGCGTGAAGATGCACTCCGGCGTGTTCGCGCGCTCGCCGCGGACCGCGGGACTGCTGGCGGCGGAGGTGCTGCGCGCCGCGGCCGCCGGGCGCGCCGTGACGACCCGCCAGGCGGAGGTGGTGGACCACGACGAGGAGGCCCGGCGCGCCGGGGTGCTCTCCACCTCCCTCCACGGCCACCTGCCCGTCCCGGCCCGGACGGCGGGGTTGCAGGGAGGCAAGGTGGGGGCCGGCCGCTCCGGGGGCGACGCCGCCGGGATCGCGGGGCTCGCGGCCGAGTGCGCCCGCCGGATGCGGGAGCACGACCTGTGGGTTCTCGGACCGGGCACGACCGTCGCCGCCGCCGCCCGCGCCCTCGGGGTGGACAACACCCTGCTCGGGATCGACGTGGTGGACGGCGGGACGATGGTCGGCCGCGACGTGGACGCCCGGCGCCTGGCGGATCTCACCGCCGGTCGGCGTCCGCAGCTGCTCCTGTCCCCCGTGGGCGGACAGGGCATGATCTTGGGGCGCGGAAACCAGCAGCTGGACGCGGCGTTCCTCGCGCGCCTGCGACCGGCGGACCTGCTCCTCGCCGCGACGCCCGAGAAGCTGGCGGCGCTCGCCGGCGGGCCGTTGTGGGTGGACGTTCCGACGCCGGAACTTGGTGATCTCCTCGCTGGCCACCACCGGGTGGTCACGGGGTGGCAGCAGTACGCCGTGTTGCCGGTGCGCAGCGCGAACGCGGCCGGGACCGACGCCGCATGACGACCTCGACGAGGGAAGGACACACGATGAACGACACACCCACTGCGGCGCGGGGGCGCCCCGTGGCGATGGTCACGGGAGGGGCGGGGGGCTTCGGCTCCGCAAGCTGCCGCCGCTTGGCCGCCGACGGCTTCGCCGTCGCGGTCAGCGACCGGGACCTGGCTGCCGCCGAACGGACGGCGGCCGGAATCGACGGCGCGTTCGCCGTCGGACTGGACGTCACGGACGCGGATGCCGTTCGGGCGGGTGTCGACGCCGTACTGGGGTGCCACGGCCGCCTGGACGTCGTCGTCAACAACGCGGGCGTCGCCCCGCCGGGGACCTTGTCCACCACCGGACTCGAGGCGTTCGACGCCACGCTGGCGATCAACCTGCGTGGTGCCTATCTGGTGACGGCCGCGGCCATGGAGGCGCTGACGGCCAGCCCGCGCGCCCGTGTCGTCATGATCGGCTCCCGCACGTGGCTGGCCGGCGGCAACCCCGCCTACTCGGCGAGCAAGGCCGGAATGGTGGGCCTGTGCCGGTCGGTGGCGCAGGACCTCGCCCCGACCGGCGGGACGTGCAACGTGGTGGCCCCCGGTCCCGTGGACACCGGGTTCGTCGACGCCATGGGCATGGGCGACACCCGGCGCGAGAACTTCGAGCGGTATGCGCGCATGACGCCCCTCGGCCGGGTCGCGACGCCGGAGGACATCGCCTCGGCGGTCGCGTTCTTCGCGTCGCGGGAAGCCAGCTTCATCACCGGCGAGACGCTCAATGTGGCGGGCGGGCTCCAGCTCGCCCCGAAGCTGTGACCGCCATGGGCGCCCGTCCCGGAGGAGAGATGCAGGGCGCCGCGACCGCGGCCACGGGTGCCACCACGACCCCGGACCGGAATTCCTCGACGGTCCCCGACCTCGGTGCCGCCACGCTCCTGGTGCTCGGCGCGGGGAAGATGGGCCTGGGCCTCGCGGAACTGGCCGTCTCCCGCGGTCATGCGGTCCAGATCGTCGAGCCGGACCCCGCGTCCGCACGGCGGGCGCGCGAGCGGCTGGCCACCGCTTCCCCCGACGGCACTGCAGGCCGGGCGCGCGTGGTCGGCAGCCTCGCCGAGTGCGTCCCCGCGGACATGGTCGTCGAGGCCGTGCCCGAGGACCCGGTCCTGAAGACGGAGATCCTGCGGAAGGCCGAACGGCTGGTCGCCGACGGCGGCCTCCTCGCGACCAACACCAGCTCGCTGGCGGTCACCGAGATGGCCGCGGCCCTGGACCGGCCAGAACGCTTCTGCGGAATGCACTTCTTTCAACCGGTGCCCACCACGCCGCTCCTGGAGGTGATCCGCACCCCGCAGACCGGCGACGTGGCCGTCGCCACCGCCTCCGCGTGGGCGCGCCACCTCGGCAAGACGGAGATCCGCTGCGCCGACTCCCCGGGCTTCGCCACGAGCCGTCTCGGAGTGGCGATCGGGCTGGAGGCGATGCGGATGGTCGAGGAGGGCATCGCCCCACCCGAGGACATCGACACCGGGATGGAACTCGGCTACCGGCACGGTGTCGGACCACTGCGCATGAGCGACATGGTCGGCCTCGACGTCCGGCTCGCCATCGCCGAGCATCTGGCGGCCACCCTCGGCCCCCGCTTCGAGCCGCCGCGGATCCTGCGCGACATGGTCTCCGCCGGACAGCTCGGCGAGAAGACTGGTCAGGGATTCTTCCGCTGGCCGCACACCCCCGACTCGCCCACCACGGCGGCCCTCACCAGCGAAGGCGGAAGACCTCATGACTGACACGACGGCACCCCCCAGAACGGCCGACGAGACGCCACGGCGCACCGTCTCACCCCACAAGGTGGCCTTCGCCAGCTTTATCGGCACCAGCATCGAGTGGTACGACTTCTTCCTCTACGGCACGGCGTCCGCGCTCGTCTTCGGGGACCTGTTCTTCCCCACCGGCGACCCGCTGATCAGCACCCTGCTGGCGTTCGCCACCTTCGGCGTGGGATTCGCCGCCCGCCCTATCGGCGGCGCGGTCTTCGGCAGCCTCGGCGACAAGCTGGGCCGCAAGAAGGTCCTGGTCGTGACGCTGCTGGTGATGGGCGCGGCGACCGCGGCGATCGGCCTGCTGCCCACCTACGGGCAGATCGGGGTGGCCGCGCCGGTCCTGCTGGTGCTCCTGCGTCTCGTCCAGGGCTTCGGGGTCGGCGGCGAGTGGGGCGCGGCCGCGCTGATGGCCGTCGAGCACGCGCCCAAGGGCCGCCGGGGGTTCTTCGGGAGCATGCCGCAGATGGGCGTGCCCGCCGGCACGATCCTGTCGACGGGCGCCTTCGCGCTCATCAACCGCATGGACGAGCAGACCTTCCTCTCCTGGGGCTGGCGCATCCCGTTCCTCGCGAGCTTCCTGCTGGTCATCGTGGGGCTGCTGATCCGGGTCTCGGTGGAGGAATCCCCGGAGTTCGAGAAGCTGGTGAAGGAGAAGAAGCAGGTCGCGATGCCGCTGCGCTCCGCGGTCCGCGACCACTGGCGCGTCATCCTGCTCGCGGGCGGCATGCGGTTCTCGGAGAACTCCGTGTTCTACGTCGTCACCGTCTTCCTGCTCAGCTACGGCACCACCGCGCTCGGCCTCGAACGCGCGGCGCTGCTCAACGCGGCGCTCATAGCGGCGTTCGTGGAGATCCTGACGATCCCGTACTTCGGGGCCGCGTCGAGCCGCTTCGGCGCACGGCGGATGTACCTGTCCGCGGCGGCGCTTTCGGTGCTGCTGGCGTTCCCGTTCTTCCTCACCGTCAACACCGGCAACATGGTGGCCGTCACGATCGCCATGATCGTCACCATCGTCGTGGCCTGTGTGATGTACGCGCTGCAGCCCTCGATGATGGGCTCGCTGTTCCCGGTGGAGGTGCGCTCCAGCGCGGTATCGATCGGATACCAGGTCGCCGCAGTGTTCGCGGGCGGTCTGTCCCCGTTCATCGCGACCGGCCTGTACGCCTGGTCGGGCGAGCAGTGGTGGCCCATCGCGGCCTACATGATGGTCATGGGGCTCATCACCTGGATCTGTACCCACCTCGCCACGAAGCGGTACGGCGGCCACCTCGCCTGACCGCTCCCGCGACTCGTGCGGCACGGAGCCGACGCGCCCGTGCCCCGGTGCGCTCCGGAATCCGCCTCCTGCGGCCCCGGCCCGCCCCTCGCCGCTCCGGCCCGCCCGCTCCCTCGCAGCGCCACGAGGGAGCGGGCGTGCCCGTGCCCCTTGAGGTCTTCTCCCACCGGCGTCCGGAGTGCTTGCCCGACCGAATCATGGCCTTGGCGGCGGCGATGGCGTCAGCCGGGACTGAAGTTTCCCCGTGATCTCGGACACGTGATCGTTATGCCGCGAGGGCATGCTGATGCCGCTGCCTGGTCTCGGCCGGGGTGAGATAGCCGAAGGTCTTGTGCTTGCGCAGGCGGCGGCGGTTGTAGAAGGTCTCGATGACCCTGTTGCCCAATTGAGTGAAGCTGCCGTGATCGCCTGTCGCGTGGCATTCCGGTTCGCGAGTGTGTGGTGCAGGCGGTTTCGAGGG
>NZ_JBIARH010000077.1:0-14347 GCF_042889785.1 Streptomyces sp. NPDC002476
GCGCCGATGGTACTGCAGGGGGGACCCTGTGGGAGAGTAGGTCGCCGCCGAACAGTTTTTGTGGGGAAGCCCCGCACCCTTGTGGTGCGGGGCTTCCTCTTTTTTTGCAGGGCCGGCCCCTCACGGGAGACGGCCGCGTCACCCCCGTGCACCCGCATGAGGTGGCTGCGGGTAAAGTCAGGGGGCATCATTCGTACGTTCTTCACAGGAGGCCCCCGGGTGGAGGTCCAGGAGACTCGGGTTCAGACGGACCGGGTACTCACCATCCCCAACATCCTCAGCATGGCTCGCCTTGTCGGCGTCCCGCTCTTCCTGTGGCTGATTCTCCGCCCCGTGTTCGGCGGCCCGCAGAGCGACGGCTGGGCCCTCCTCGTCCTGATGCTGAGCGGCATCAGCGACTACCTCGACGGCAAGCTCGCCCGGCGCTGGAACCAGATCAGCAGCCTCGGCCGGCTCCTGGACCCCGCCGCGGACCGCCTTTACATCCTCTCGACCCTCGTCGGCCTGACCTGGCGGGAGATCCTGCCGCTCTGGCTCACCGCGGTACTGCTGGCGCGTGAGCTGATGCTCCTCGTGATGGTGGGGATCCTCCGCCGCCACGGCTACCCGCCGCCCCAGGTGAACTTCCTCGGCAAGGCTGCCACGTTCAACCTGATGTACGCGTTCCCCTTGTTGCTGCTCAGCGACGGAAGTGGTTGGCTGGCATCGCTGGCCGCAATTTTCGGATGGGCGTTCGCAGGTTGGGGTACAACGCTCTACTGGTGGGCAGGCATCCTCTACGTCGTTCAGGTCCGCCGACTCGTCAAGGCGGACGCAACAGCCGATTGAGCTCGTTGAAGCGGCGCCGCGCAGTGTGGCCGGCCCCCGCTCGTACCCCGAACAGTGCCCCGACGGGCGAAGTCGGCCAGACCGTCGTCTCTTCAAGGAGGACGATTCCGACATGAAGGCCGTCGTGATGGCTGGTGGCGAAGGCACGCGCCTTCGCCCCATGACCTCGAGCATGCCCAAGCCGCTCCTCCCGGTCGCCAATCGACCGATCATGGAGCATGTGCTGCGGCTGCTGAAGCGGCACGGGCTCAACGAAACCGTCGTCACCGTCCAATTCCTCGCCTCACTGGTCAAGAACTACTTCGGGGACGGCGAAGAGCTCGGGATGGAGCTCAGTTACGCCAACGAGGAGAAACCGCTCGGCACCGCCGGAAGCGTGAAGAACGCCGAGGAGGCGCTGAAGGACGACACCTTCCTCGTCATTTCCGGTGACGCGCTCACCGACTTCGACCTCACCGATCTCATCGCCTTCCACAAGGAGAAGGGCGGGCTGGTGACGGTGTGCCTGACCAGGGTCCCGAACCCTCTGGAATTCGGGATCACGATCGTGGACGAGGCGGGCCAGGTCGAGCGCTTCCTGGAGAAGCCCACTTGGGGTCAGGTCTTCTCGGACACCGTCAACACGGGCATTTACGTCATGGAGCCCGAGGTATTCGACTACGTCGAGGCCGATGTCTCCGTGGACTGGTCCGGCGACGTCTTCCCGCAGCTCATGAAGGAAGGCAAGCCCATTTACGGCTACGTCGCCGAGGGCTACTGGGAAGACGTCGGCACCCATGAGAGCTACGTCAAGGCCCAGGCCGACGTCCTGGAACGCAAGGTCGACGTCGAGATCGACGGCTTCGAGATCTCACCGGGCGTCTGGGTGGCCGAAGGCGCCGAGGTGCACCCCGACGCGGTACTCCGCGGCCCCCTCTACATCG
The DNA here is from genome assembly GCF_042889785.1 of Streptomyces sp. NPDC002476. Taxonomy (NCBI): domain Bacteria; kingdom Bacillati; phylum Actinomycetota; class Actinomycetes; order Kitasatosporales; family Streptomycetaceae; genus Streptomyces; species Streptomyces sp. NPDC002476. The sequence goes on from NZ_JBIARH010000077.1 coordinate 1,752, forward strand.
GGGACTACGCGAAGATCGAAGCCGGAGCGGAAATTCGCGAGCACACGGTCATCGGGTCCAACGTCGTCGTCAAGAGCGGCGCCTTCCTGCACAAGGCCGTTGTCCACGACAACGTCTACATCGGCCAGCACAGCAATTTGCGCGGATGCGTGATCGGCAAGAACACCGACGTCATGCGGGCCGCCCGGATCGAGGACGGGGCCGTCATCGGGGACGAGTGCCTGATCGGCGAGGAATCGATCATTCAGGGCAATGTCCGCGTCTACCCCTTCAAGACCATCGAGGCCGGGGCGTTCGTCAACACCTCGGTGATCTGGGAATCGCGCGGTCAGGCACATCTCTTCGGAGCCCGGGGTGTTTCAGGGATTCTGAACGTCGAGATCACCCCGGAACTGGCGGTCCGGCTCGCCGGTGCCTATGCCACCACCCTCAAGAAGGGTTCGACGGTCACCACGGCGCGCGATCACTCCCGCGGCGCCCGGGCGCTGAAGCGTGCGGTGATCTCGGCGCTCCAGGCCAGCGCCATCGACGTACGGGACCTGGAGAACGTACCGATGCCCGTCGCCCGCCAGCAGACCGCGCGGGGCAGCGCCGGCGGGATCATGATCCGTACGTCCCCCGGCGTGCCCGACTCGGTCGACATCATGTTCTTCGACGAGCGGGGTGCGGACCTGTCCCAGGCCCGGCAACGGAAACTGGACCGGGTCTACGCCCGTCAGGAATACCGTCGCGCCTTCCCCGGCGAGATCGGGGACCTGCACTTCCCGTCCAGTGTCTTCGACTCGTACACCGGATCCCTGCTGCGCAACGTGGACACCACGGGGATCGCGGACGCCGGGCTGAAGGTCGTCGTCGACGCGTCCAACGGCAGCGCCGGGCTCGTCCTGCCCAGCCTGCTGGGGCGGCTCGGCGTGGACGCGCTGACCATCAACCCGGGCCTCGACGAATCGCGGCCCACCGAGTCCGCCGACACCCGGCGTGCCGGCCTGGTGCGGCTGGGCGAGATCGTCTCCTCGGCGGGGGCCGCGTTCGGCGTGCGGTTCGACCCCGTCGGCGAACGGCTCTCCCTCGTCGACGAGAAGGGCAGGATCGTCGAGGACGACCGGGCACTCCTGGTGATGCTCGACCTCGTCGCGGCCGAGAGGCGCAGCGGGCGCGTGGCGCTGCCGGTGACCACCACACGGGTCGCCGAACAGGTCGCGGCGTACCACGGGACACAGGTCGAATGGACGACGACGTCGCCCGACGACCTGACCCGCGTGGGACGCGAGGAGGGCACCATCTTCGGGGGAGACGGCCGCGGCGGCTTCATCGTTCCCGAGTTCAGCAGTGTCTTCGACGGTTCTGCGGCCTTTGTGAGACTGCTAGGGCTCGTCGCCAGGACCCAGCTCACCCTCAGCCGGATCGACGCCCGGATCCCGCGCGCCCACGTCCTGCGCCGCGATCTGGCCACGCCCTGGGCCGTCAAGGGCATGGTCATGCGGCGGGTCGTCGAGGCGGCGGGGGAGCGCAGCGTCGACACGACGGACGGCGTGCGGGTCGTCGAGGCCGACGGGCGATGGGTGATGGTGCTGCCCGACCCTGCCGAGGCCGTCACCCATCTGTGGGCCGAGGGGCCCGACGACGCGTCCGCGCAGGCCCTGCTGGACGAGTGGGCGGGGGTCGTGGAGAGCGCAGGTCACTGAGGGGACCCACCGGTGTGCCCGGGGCGCTCCCGGGCGCCGCAGGCCACACCGATGGGCCCATTCGGCGGTAGCGGCGGAGCCGTGCGACGATGTGCGGCATGCCGCAGCAGACCCCCGATCGGAGTATCCCCGCGCGTCCCGACGCGTCCATGTCGCTGCTGACCAACGTGATGGACCACAGCCTGGACGACGGGTACGCCGAGGCGTCGGCGCGTCGCAGGGCCGACGGGGCCGCGGGCATGCCCCGCAGGCTCAGATCGAAGCTCGGCCTCGCCGCCTGCCTGGTGCTCGCCGCTCTGGTCGTCACGCTCGGCGCCGCGCAGGCGCGTGTCTCGGCCCCCGTCCTCGCCAAGGAACGCGAGGAGCTCATCGACCGCATCGACGGCGAGACGAAGGCGGCCGACTCCCTCGAGTCCCAGGTGGACGGACTTCGGGAAGACGTGAGCAGACGCCAGCGCAAGGCGCTGGAGAAGCATGGCGGGGACCAGGGGGAGCTGGTGGCACTGCTCGCCGGGGCGACACCCGTGCGGGGGCCCGGCGTGAAGCTCGTGGTCGACGATGCGAAGGAAGCCGACGCGGGAGGCGGCGGCCCCCGGGGGAGCAGCAGCTTCTCCGACACCGGGCGCGTCCGCGACCGGGACCTCCAGCGGGTCGTCAACGGCCTGTGGCAGTCCGGCGCCGAGGCGATCGCGATCAACGGACAGCGACTGACGGCCCTGTCGGCGATCCGCGCCGCCGGTGACGCCATACTGGTCGACAACAGACCGCTCGTGCCGCCGTACACGGTGCTGGCGGTGGGGGACGGGAAGCCGCTCGGTGCCGCGTTCAGGGACAGCGACGACGGTCAGTACCTGCAGGCGCTCAAGGACACCTTCGACATCCGGACCAGCATGTCCGTCCAGGAGAAGGTGAGCCTCCCGGTCGCCCCCAGCCTGATCGTACGAACAGCACAGCCTTACCGGGCCGCAGACACCGGCAGTGGTGCGGCAGACGCAGAGAAGGGCACACCGTGATCGCCGTACTGGGCCTCGTCTTGGGAGTCGTGGTCGGGCTGTTGGTCCGGCCCGAAGTGCCGGCGGTGGTCGAGCCCTACCTTCCGATCGCCGTCGTCGCCGCGCTCGACGCCGTCTTCGGTGGGCTGCGGGCCATGCTGGACGGCATCTTCGTCGACAAGGTCTTCGTCGTCTCGTTCCTGTCGAACGTCGTGGTGGCCGCGCTGATCGTGTTCCTGGGCGACAAGCTGGGCGTCGGGGCCCAGCTCTCCACCGGCGTGGTGGTCGTGCTCGGGATCCGGATCTTCTCCAACGCCGCGGCCATCCGCCGGCACGTCTTCCGGGCCTGACGCCGATGAGCGACGCAGAGACCCCCGAGAACAGCGAACCGGCCGCCGAGCGGCCCGACGACACCACCCCGGAGCTCACGGGGCGCCAGCGGCTCATCGCCGGACTGTGGCCCCCGCGGGTGACGCGCGCCCAACTCGTCGTCGCGCTCCTGTTGTTCGTCCTCGGCCTGGGGCTGGCCATCCAGGTGCGTTCCACCAGCGACAACAGCGCGCTGCGCGGGGCCCGCCAGGAGGACCTCGTGCGCATCCTCGACGAGCTGGACGACCGCACGCAGCGCCTGGAGGACGAGAAGCAGGGGCTCGAGGCCCAGCGCACGGAACTGGAGAACAGCTCCGACCAGGCCGAGGAGGCCCGCAGACAGACCGTCGAGAAGGAACGGCAACTCGGCGTCCTCGCGGGTACCGTGGCCGCCCACGGGCCCGGGATCACTCTCACTGTCGACGATCCCGGCAACGGGGTGAAGGCGGACATGCTGCTCGACGCGCTCCAGGAGCTGCGCGCGGCGGGTGCCGAGGCGATCGAGGTCAACGGGGTCAGAGTGGTGGCCAACACGTACTTCTCCGGTGATGGCGGCAATGTCAAGGTCGACGGCCGTAAGATCACCGCACCGTATGTGTTCAAGGTGATCGGGAAGCCCCAGGACCTGGAACCCGCGCTCAACATCCCCGGCGGTGTGGTGCAGACACTGGAGAAGGAGCAGGCCACGGTGCATGTGGAACAGGTCGACGACATCGTCGTGGACGTCTTGCGACCGGCGCAGCGGCCTGACTACGCTCGGTCGTCATCCCCGTGAGGCCGCGGTACGGAAGGGTCGAGCAACACGGGCGGGAGGTTGCGGGGGGTCGCCGCACCGTCATGGTGGTGCGTGGTGGAAACTGTCGAGTGGATACGGACGTTGTGAAGTTGTCCGGGTCGGCAGGTGTGTTCGTTCAGGGTTCGTCCTGCCCCACGGGCGGGTCTATTTCGGTCAAGGGGAATCGCCCGTGAAGTTGTTTGGGAAGTTGTTCGGCAAGAGCGCTCGCGACGAGGCTGCCCGTCATCGCGCACCGCGCCACGGCCAGGCGGACGAGGCGGGCTCGCAGCGCCCGCTCTTCCGCGATGAGACGTCCGGTCCGGGCAGCGGCGCCGCGGGCGCCTCCGGCGCGTCGTCCGTTGACCCCGCCGGTGCCGGCCGCATAGGTTTCGGGGCACCGTCGAACTCGGGTACGGGTGGAGGGGTCGGCCCGGGGCAGGAGGGTTCGTCCATGCCGGTCTGCACGAGGTGCGGCCACCGCAACACCGAGGACAGTCGCTTCTGCTCCTACTGCGGCGCGCCGCTGAGGGGCGGAATTCCCGAGCGTGCCTCGGAGACGACGTCGACCATCTCCATCTCCGGTCTGGAGGCGTACGACGCGGAGACCACCGGGCAGACGGCCCTGCCGTCCCTCTCGCCCGAGGCACAGGCTGCTGTCGAGGCTCTTCCGGTCGGCTCGGCGCTCCTCGTGGTGCGGCGCGGTCCGAACTCCGGGAGCCGCTTCCTGCTGGACGGTGAGCTGACCACGGCCGGCCGCCATCCGCAGAGCGACATCTTCCTCGACGACGTGACCGTGTCGCGTCGGCACGTGGAATTCCGCCGGAACCCCGACGGCAGCTTCACGGTCAGTGACGTCGGCAGCCTCAACGGCACCTACGTCAACCGTGAGCCCATCGATTCCGTCGCTCTGTCGAACGGTGACGAAGTGCAGATCGGCAAGTACCGGCTGGTCTTCTACGCGAGCCAGCGGGGCATCTGACCCGTCAGGGAAGGTCCATGCTGAGAACACCGACGGGCGGTGCCGGTCACGGCACCGCCACGGCCGAAGACCGTCCGATGAGCATCGGCACGGTGCTCCTGCGGCTGCGCGACGAGTTTCCCGAGGTCACGATCTCCAAGATCCGCTTCCTGGAGGCCGAGGGTCTCGTCGAACCGCAGCGGACCCCCTCCGGTTACCGCAAGTTCCGCGCGGCCGATGTGGAGCGCCTGGCACAGGTCCTCCGCATGCAGCGGGACCACTACCTCCCGCTGAAGGTCATCCGCGAGCATCTGGACGCGCTCGGCCGCGGCGAACGGCCCGCGCTGCCCACCGGCAGCCTGAAGGATCCGGTCGACGCGGGCGCGGACGCGCAGCCCTTCCGGGCGACGGCGCCCCGGATCGGCCGTGCGGAGCTGCTCGCTGCCGCGGAGGTCACCGAGAGCGACCTGGCCGAGTGGGAGTCGTACGGACTGGTCACCCCCACCGCCGAGGGCGGCTACGACGCCGAGATGGTGACCGTGGCAAAGCTTGTGGCGGATCTGGGCCGATTCGGTCTGGAACCGCGTCACCTGCGTGCCATGCGGGCGGCGGCGGACCGTGAGGCCGGGCTCATCGAGCAGGTCGTCGCCCCCCTGCGCCGTCACCGGAATCCGCAGACCAGAGCCCACGCGGAGGCCACCGCGCGAGAACTCGCGGAGCTGTCCGTACGGCTCCATTCCGCCCTGGTGCAGACCGCTCTCAGGGTGCGCCTCCACTGATCGCGTCGCCGCCCCGACTACCCAAACCTGCCGAGCACGTCCTAGGGTTGCTGTGTGAACGAGCTCGACGTTGTGGGTGTCCGGGTGGAGATGCCCTCCAATCAACCGATCGTGCTCCTGCGTGAAGTGGGAGGCGACCGGTTCCTCCCCATCTGGATCGGTCCTGGTGAGGCGACCGCGATCGCGTTCGCCCAGCAAGGCATGGCTCCGGCCAGGCCCCTGACACACGACCTCTTCAAGGATGTGCTCCAGGCCGTCGGTCAGGAGCTGACCGAGGTCCGCATCACGGATCTGAGGGAGGGGGTCTTCTACGCGGAGCTGGTCTTCGCCAGCGGGGTCGAGGTGAGCGCACGCCCCTCCGACGCCATAGCTCTCGCTCTGCGGACGGGAACGCCGATCTACGGCAGCGACGGCGTGCTCGACGACGCGGGCATCGCCATTCCGGACGAGCAGGAGGACGAGGTGGAGAAGTTCCGCGAGTTCCTCGACCAGATCTCACCGGAGGACTTCGGCAGCAGCAGCCAGTAGCCGTCAGGCAGTGACCCGTCCGAGGGGACGCCGACAGCGCATCCGACAAGCCTTTCCCGCTCGCACGGCAGGGAAACCACCCTCAGGGTGATTATCACTCGGCGTGCCGAGTGTGGCGATCGTTGACGCACCCCGAGTGACTGCCTACCTTCGAGGTGGCAGGTCAAGGACGGAGGTCGGCGTGAGAAGCAGCGGCGACGGTACGGCAGTCGGTGGGCCGTATCCGCAGCAGGGGAGTACGGCCGGCCGCACCATCGGGCAATCGGTGAAACCGACTGTGGTGGCGGGGGGCGGAGTGACATCGGCCGACGACATCGGCTACAGGGGGCCGACGGCCTGCGCGGCCGCGGGGATCACGTACAGGCAGCTCGACTACTGGGCGCGCACGGGCCTGGTCGAGCCGAGCGTGCGCCCTGCGTACGGATCGGGCACGCAGCGGCTCTACAGCTTCCGGGACGTCGTCCTGCTGAAGATCGTCAAGCGCTTCCTGGACACGGGCGTCGCCCTCCAGAACATCCGCACCACGGTGCAGCACCTGCGGGCCCGGGGATTCCAGGACCTGGAGCGGATGACGCTGATGAGCGACGGGGCGACGGTCTACGAGTGCTCCTCGCCCGACCAGGTCGTCGACCTGCTCCAGGGGGGCCAGGGGGTCTTCGGGATTGCCGTGGGCGTGGTGTGGCACGACGTGGACGCCGCCCTGTCGCAGCTGCACGGCGAGCGGGTGGACACCGGCGAGACGCTGATCGGGAACAATCCCACGGACGAACTGGCACGTCGGCGCAACCGCGCCGGATGAACGCGCCGGGGAACCGGGGCACGGCGATTGTCAGTGCCATGGGGCAGCATCGGAAGATGTGAGAGCCGCGCCCACCATCCTGCATCTCGACATGGATGCCTTCTACGCCTCCGCGGAGCAGGCGGCGAAGCCCAGCCTGCGCGGCAAACCGGTCGTGGTGGGCGGTCTGGGGCCGCGCGGAGTCGTCGCCACCGCGTCGTACGAGGCCCGGCACTTCGGGGTGCACTCGGCGATGCCCATGGCGCAGGCGCGGCGTCTGGCGCCCAACGCGGCCTATCTGGTGCCGCGCTTCCATCTGTACCGGGTGGTCAGCGATCAGGTGATGGAGTTGCTGGGGCGGCTCTCCCCACTGGTGGAGCCGCTCAGCCTGGACGAGGCGTTCGTCGACCTGGAAGCCGGTGGGGTGGCCGACGACACGGCCTCCGCGCTGGCGGTCGGCAAGGAGCTGCGCGCGGTCATCGAGGCCGTCACCGGGCTCACCGGCTCGGTCGGGCTCGCGGGTTCCAAGATGCTGGCCAAGATCGCGTCGGAGGAGGCGAAACCGAACGGTCTGCGGCTCATCGAGCCGGGGACGGAACGGGCGCTGCTCGCGCCCAAGTCCGTGCGGATCCTGCCCGGCGTCGGGCCCGCGACGGCCGATCATCTGCGGCGGGCCGGGATGACGACGGTCGACGACCTGGCCGAGGCGGGGGAGGCGGAGCTCGTACGGCTGCTCGGCAAGGCGCACGGCGGCTCGCTGTACCGCATGGCTCTCGGGCACGACGACCGGCCCGTCGTCGCCGAACGCGACGCGAAGTCGGTGTCGGTCGAGGACACCTTCGACACGGACCTGCACGACCGGGTGCGGGTCAGGACGGAGGTGGAGCGGCTGGCCGACAGGTGCGTCCGGCGGCTGCGCGGGGCGGGGCGGTCAGGGCGCACGGTGGTGCTGAAGGTGCGGCGCTACGACTTCTCCACGCTCACGAGGTCCGAGACGCTGCGGGGGCCCACGGACGATCCCGCGGTGGTCCGGGAGGCCGCCGCGCGGCTGCTGGAGGCCGTCGACACCACCGGGGGCGTACGGCTCCTGGGGGTGGGGGTCACGGGTCTCGCCGACTACACCCAGGAGGACCTGTTCGCCCAGGCCGCCGGTGAGCGGGCCGCCGCCGGGGACACGGCCGAGACGGGCGCCGACGAGGGGCGGGAGCCGGACCGCGCGGCGGCCGGCGCGTCCGAGGAGGCACCGGAGACCGCCGAACGGCTCGCGGCCAGGGGCTGGCCCGCCGGCCACGACGTCCATCACGACACATACGGTCACGGCTGGGTGCAGGGCAGCGGCCTCGGCCGGGTGACGGTCCGGTTCGAGGAACCCTGGTCGGCGCCCGGCCGGGTGCGCACGTTCCGGACCGACGACCCGGAGCTGCGGCCGGCCGATCCGATGCCACTGGTGCGCGATCCGGTGGACTACTCCTCCTGGCCGGCCAGGCTGCCGAAGTCCCTGTCCGGGGCGGTCCCCCCGGGTGAGGAGTCGAGGCCGTAGTGCCGGTACAGCTGAAGCTCCTGTTCCGGCGAGAGGTGGCGGCCGACACCGAAGTCGGGCGCTTCCCTGATCAGGGCGCGGTCGAAGGGGACGCGGAGGGTGTCCTCCACGAATTCGCTGGGTTCCAGCGGGACGAACGCGTCCCGGCTGAAGAGTCCGGTGCGCACGGCCGCCCACTCGGGTACGCCGGTCGCGTCGTCGAGGTACACCTCGTCCACGGTTCCGATCTTGGTTCCCTTGCGGTCGAACGCCTTGCGGCCGATCAGGCTGCGCGGATCGATGTCGTTCTGCACGATCCCTCCCACTGGTCGCGGCTACTCCACAAGCACTACAGAAGGGCACAATCGGGGGGTTGGCCACTCGAGGGCTCCGCCACGAACCCCGCTGGTAGGCTGGTCACGGCCGCTGACCCCGTGCGGGAGAGCCTCCGGAACCGATCCGAAGGCGCCGAAGGAGCAAATCCTCCCCGGAATCTCTCAGGCCCCCGTACCGCACGGACGAGGTCACTCTGGAAAGCAGGGCGGGTGCCGTGCGGCCGCGTGCCGGTTCGGTTCCCTTCCTCACCGACGGTGAAAGCCGGTGTGCCGCAGGTGTGCCGGTGAAGCTCTCAGGTCGAGATGACAGAGGGGGAGGCCGTTCGGGCATCCGCGCCGCGGTGCCCCTTCGCAGGTCGTGACAGACCAGGAGGCCTCCACCATGACCCCCCGTCGCACTCCGCTCTCCCAGCTGGAGCAGGGCATTCCGTTCGAGCAGCGCCACATCGGTCCCGATGCCGAGTCGCAGTCGAAGATGCTCGCCCAGGTCGGTTACGGATCGCTGGACGAGCTGACCGCGGCCGCGGTGCCCGATGTCATCAAGAGCGCCGAGGCGCTCGCCCTGCCGGGTGCCCGCACCGAGGCCGAGGTCCTGGCCGAGCTGCGCGCCCTGGCCGACCGCAACCAGGTGCTGGCCCCGATGATCGGGCTCGGTTACCACGGCACCTTCACCCCGCCGGTGATCCTCCGCAATGTCATGGAGAACCCCGCCTGGTACACGGCCTACACGCCGTACCAGCCGGAGATCTCGCAGGGCCGGCTGGAGGCGCTGCTCAACTTCCAGACCATGGTCGCCGACCTCACGGGGCTGCCCACCTCCGGCGCCTCCCTGCTCGACGAGGGCACCGCGGCCGCCGAGGCGATGGCTCTCTCTCGACGGGTCGGCAAGGTCAAGGACGGCGTCTTCCTGGTCGACGCCGACGCCCTGCCGCAGACGATCGCGGTCGTCGAGACCCGCGCCGAACCGATCGGTGTGGAGGTCGTCGTCGCCGATCTCACCGACGGCATCCCCGCCGAGCTCGCCGAGCGGGGCGTCTTCGGCGTCCTGGTGCAGTACCCGGGTGCCTCCGGTGCGGTGCGCGACCCCCGGCGCGTCATCGAGCAGGCCCGTGAACTCGGTGCGATCGTCACCGTCGCCGCAGACCTGCTGGCCCTCACGCTGCTCACCTCGCCGGGCGAGCTGGGCGCCGACATCGCCGTCGGTACCACGCAGCGCTTCGGCGTCCCGATGGGCTTCGGCGGACCGCACGCCGGCTACATGGCCGTGCGCGAGAAGTTCGCCCGCAGCCTGCCCGGGCGCCTCGTCGGCGTCTCCGTCGACGCGGACGGCAACAAGGCGTACCGGCTGGCCCTGCAGACCCGCGAGCAGCACATCCGCCGCGAGAAGGCCACCAGCAACATCTGCACCGCCCAGGTGCTGCTCGCCGTGATGGCCGGGATGTACGCCGTCTACCACGGCCCCGACGGGCTGCGGCTGATCGCCCGGCGCACCCACCGCTACGCGACGGTCCTCGCCGCGGGTCTGCGCGCTGCCGGTGCCGAGATCGTGACCGAGAGCTACTTCGACACCCTTACCGTACGCGTCCCGGGCAGGGCCGCCGATGTCGTGGCCGCTGCCCGCGAGGGCGGGGTGAACCTGCGGCTCGTCGACACGGACCTGGTCTCCGTGGCCTGCGACGAGACCACCACGCGTACGCAGATCGCCGCCGTCTGGGCCGCCTTCGGCGCCGAGGGCGACATCGACGCGCTGGACGCCGACGCCGCCGACGCGCTGCCCGAGAACCTGCTGCGTGCCGACGAGTTCCTCACCCACCCGGTCTTCCACCAGCACCGTTCCGAGACGGCCATGCTGCGCTACCTGCGCGGGCTCGCCGACCGGGACTACGCCCTGGACCGCGGCATGATCCCGCTCGGCTCCTGCACCATGAAGCTGAACGCGACCACCGAGATGGAGCCGATCACCTGGCCCGAGTTCGGTGCGCTGCACCCCTTCGCCCCGGCCGAGCAGGCGCAGGGCTTCCTCACCCTCATCCGTGAGCTGGAGGAGCGCCTCGCCGAGGTCACCGGTTACGACAAGGTGTCCATCCAGCCGAACGCCGGGTCGCAGGGCGAGTTCGCGGGCCTGCTGGCCGTGCGCGCCTACCACCGGGCCAACGGCGACGAGCAGCGGACCGTCTGTCTCATCCCTTCCTCCGCACACGGCACCAACGCCGCCAGCGCGGTGATGGCGGGCATGAAGGTCGTCGTGGTGAAGACCGCCGACGACGGCGAGGTCGATGTCGAGGACCTGCGCGCCAAGATCGAGAAGCACCGCGACGAGCTCGCCGTGCTCATGATCACCTACCCGTCGACGCACGGTGTGTTCGAGGAGCACGTCGCGGACATCTGTGCCGAGGTGCACGACGCCGGTGGTCAGGTGTACGTGGACGGCGCCAACCTCAACGCCCTGGTCGGCCTCGCGAAGCCGGGCCGGTTCGGCGGCGACGTCTCGCACCTGAACCTGCACAAGACCTTCTGCATCCCGCACGGCGGCGGCGGCCCCGGTGTCGGCCCGGTCGGCGTGCGCGCGCACCTCGCGCCGTTCCTGCCCAACCACCCGTTGCAGCCCGCCGCGGGCCCCGCGACCGGGGTCGGACCGGTCTCGGCCGCCCCGTGGGGCTCGGCCGGCATCCTGCCCATCTCCTGGGCGTACGTCCGCCTGATGGGCGGGGAGGGCCTGAAGCACGCGACGCAGGTCGCCGTGCTCGCCGCCAACTACATCGCCAAGCGGCTCGAACCGCACTTCCCGATCCTCTACAGCGGTCCGGCGGGCCTGGTCGCCCACGAGTGCATCGTGGACCTCCGGCCGCTCTCCAAGGCCACCGGCGTCAGCGTCGACGACGTCGCCAAGCGGCTGATCGATTTCGGCTTCCACGCGCCGACCATGTCGTTCCCGGTCGCCGGAACGCTGATGATCGAGCCGACCGAGAGCGAGAACCTCGCGGAACTCGACCGCTTCTGCGACACGATGATCGCCATTCGCGGAGAGATCGAGAAGGTGGCCTCGGGGGAGTGGAGCACGGACGACAACCCGCTGCGCAACGCACCGCACACCGCCGCGGCGCTGGGCGGCGAGTGGAAGCACGGCTACAGCCGTGAGGAGGCCGTCTTCCCGGCCGGTGTCGTGGCCGCCGACAAGTACTGGCCGCCGGTGCGCAGGATCGACGGTGCCTTCGGCGACCGCAACCTCGTCTGCTCCTGCCCGCCGCTGGACGAGTACGACAACTGACGCACCCGTGTCCGGGTACGTCACGGACACCCGTCGGGGCCGGTGCGGAGATCTCTCCGGGCCGGCCCCGTTCGTACCTGCCGCTCTCAGGCGGCCCGCATCACCCGGTCGGCCGCCAGCGGCCGATGAGGGGCGATGATCTGCCCGTCCGGGAGCAGCTCACCGGTGTCCTCGAAGAGCAGGACACCGTTGCACAGCAGGCTCCAGCCCTGCTCCGGGTGATGCGCCACGAGGCGGGCGGCTTCCCGGTCGGGTGAGTCGGCGGTGGGGCAGGGTGGCTGGTGCTGGCACATGGATGGGTTCTTTCGCTGCGTCGTGGTGAATGTCCTGCGGCTTGACGAAGTGTTCATGGCCGCTCCCCCGTATCGATAGGTTCGGTCCCAGTGTTGCTCCACGGGCGCCGTTCCGCAGGGATTTCGCGGCAGCACTTCCGTCTACTCCGAGGACGCGTCACCCGACCGGACGGTTCACCGCAATTGCACTGTCCTTTCGGGTGGTTCGGGGTGGTCGGACCGGGCTAAGGGCTGTCCCGTAATCCCTGGCGGGCGCGCGACGACAGCTGCGGCACCTCGCCGCGTTGTCGGAACGTCCGCATACATCCAGTATGCGG
>NZ_JBIARH010000078.1:0-12778 GCF_042889785.1 Streptomyces sp. NPDC002476
CGACCTACCGCGGCCTGAGCCCAGGCCGGCACCCGGCCCCACCACACCTCGACGCACCATCAGACACCCACACACCCAACAACGTGACAACGCCCCCGCGGGGCACCGCAGTACCCACTACTTCTACTGGGTCCAGTTCGCCGAGGACATCCGCGACCGGGTCGCCAAAACGCTGCTGGAGCGCGGCATCTACACGACCTTCCGCTACATGCCGCTGCACCACGTCCCGCTCTACCGCTACGGAGGGCCCCGTCCTGCCGGGCACCGACGAGGCCTGGTCCACCACGCTGCTGCTGCCGCTGCACCAGGCGCTGCGGGAGGACGAAGTGCACACCGTCGTCAGGGAGTTCACCGCCGCCGTACGGGAGTGCCGGGCCGCCGGGGATCCGCCGGCTCAGGGCTGAGAGGGCAGGTCCCCGGCCACCGACCTCAGCTCGTCGAGGTCGGCCCGGCGGCCGTCCGCGTACGCGTCCCGGTAGGCCCTGTCGCCGAGGGCGCCACGGACCTTCGCTGTGATGCGCTCGACGTCGCCCCGCTCCGCCGGCGCCGGCGGAGCGTTCGTCGCCTCCCCGGCCTCGGCCGCCGCACCCAGCAGCCGCGCGGCATCGCGGTGGCGGCCAAGCTGCGCGTGCACTCCGGCCAGTCCCACCAGCGCAATCACCACCCCCCGGGGGTCCCCCGCCAACTGCCGTGCGACGTCAAGGCCTTCCAGGTGCAGGGCCAGCGCGGCCCGGGTGTCGCCCCGCGCCTCCGCGATGAACCCCAGCTCGGGCAGGATCAGCGCCAGCGGCAGGGTGTTGCCCAGTCCCGACCGCTCCTGCGGCATCCAGTCGAGCACTCGCCGCAGATGTGTCTCGGCCATCTCCAGCTTTCCCGCCTTGCGGGCCGCGATCCCGAGCCCCATCTCCCCGAAGATCTCCCCCGGCTTGAAGCTGTGCTCCCTGGCGAGCCGGATCGCCCGCTCGTGAAGCTCCCTGGCCTGCTCGAACTCGCCGGTGAGCATCGCCACCCGGCCGAGCCAGGAGAGCCTGCTGGAAACCTCCGACCACAGGCCCAGCTCCTGCGCGGTGCACAGCCCGGTCCAGTGCAGTTCGGTGGCCTCCTCGTAACGGCCCGCGATCTCGGCCAGGTTGCCCAGGGAGTCCGTCGCCTGGAGGTACCCCCAGCGGTCGCCGATGTCCCGGAAGAGCGCCGCACTGCGTTCGCCGTCCCGTCGGAGCGAGGCCAGATCCCCGCGCACCATCGCGTGTTTGGCGCGGGTCCCCAGCGCCGCCGCCGTGCCCCACCGGTCGCCGAGCCCGTCGAAGGCGGCCAGCGCCGCGCCGACGAGTTCCTCACTGACCGATAGATCGCCGAAGTCGCACTCGATGAAGCCGAGGAACCAGCGCGCCCGCGCCCGGTCGGCGGGCTCGTCGTCCCCCCGGTCCAACGCCTGTGCCGCCCGCCGCCTGGGTCCGTCGTCCGCCGCGTCCCCGGACAGCACCGTGAAACCAGCTTGCCAGGCCAAGGCCACCGCGCGGACGGCGCCCGGCACGGGCTCCGTCTCCCCGCCGTCCGGGGCCGTCGCGTCCAGGGCCGCGCCGAGCTGTCGCATGCCCTCGCGGAGCCGCCCGCGCAGGAACCAGTACCAGGCCAGTGAACTCGCGAACCGCAGGGCCGCGTCCCTGGCGCCCGCCCGGTTCTCGGCCGCGTCCCGGATCACGCCGGTGAGCGCGCTGCGCAGGTTTCCGCGCTCCGTGTCGAGGAGGTCCAGCCACCCCTGCTGGTCCGCGGTGTACAGGTGCGGCCCGGACCGTTCGGCGAGCTCCCGGTAGTAGCGCCGGTGACGCCGTACCGGCTCGGTGTCCCCGGCCTCCCGCATTTTCTCGCGGCAGTACTCGGCGACGGACTCCAGCAGCCGGTAGCGGTGGCCGCCCACACGCTCCACGGCCACCACCAGGGAGCGGTCCACCAGCCGCGCCAGCAGGTCCAGCACGTCCCGGGCCGCCACGTCCTCGCCGCCGCACACGGCCTCGGCCGCCTCCAGCGTGCAGCCGTCCACCTGGACGGCCAGCCTGCGCAGCACGATGCGCTCGGGCTCGGCCAGCAGCTCCCAGCTCCAGTCGATCATCGCGCGGAGCGTCTGCTGACGCGGAGCGGCCCCCCGGGACCCGGCGGCCAGCAGCCGGAATCGGTCGTCGAGCCGGGCGAGCAGGCCCCCTACGCCCAGAGCACGGATCCGGGTGGCGGCGAGCTCCAGGGCGAGCGGGATGCCGTCGAGTCTGCGGCAGACAGTGGAGACCGCGCGGGCGTTGTCCGCGGTCAGCGAAAATCCGGGCACGATGTCGCGGGCGCGGGCCACGAAGAGCTGTACGGCGCTGGACCGCTCCAGCGCCTCCGGGCGTGCGTCGTCCGCGGGGTCGGGCAGCTCCAGCGGGGGCACGGGCCATCGGGCCTCGCCCGCGAGCTGGAGCGGCTCCCGGCTCGTCGCCAGGATCCGCAGGCCGGGCGCGGCCAGCAGCAGGGTCTCGGTCAGCGCCGCGGTGGCCTCGATCAGGTGCTCGCAGTTGTCGAGGACCAGCAGGACCTGCTTCGTCCGCAGATAGTCCGCGAGCTGCCCGGCCGGTGTCCTGCCTCCCCCGGCGGCCCCGGGGTCCGCAGCGGCGGCCTCGTGCACCCCCAGTACCGCCATCACCGCCTGGGCCACCGACTCGGTCGCCGGCTCCGCCTGCTCAGGGACGCCGGAGCGCGCCAGCGGGGCCAGTTCCACCAGCCACACCCCGTCGGGGAACGTGCCGACGGACCGGCTCGCGGTCTCCAGGGCGAGCCGGGTCTTGCCCACTCCGCCGGGCCCGATGAGGGAGACCAGACGGCCCGCCCCGAGAAGGGCGCGTACCTCGGCGACGGCCGTGTCCCGGCCGATCAGCGCGGTGATCGGGGAGGGCAGGTTGCTGCCCGCGGGCGTCACCGGGGCGCTTCCGGGGCCGGAACCGGGCATCGGGGTGAGCGCCGGGTCCTGCCGCAGGATCGCCCCGTGCAGACCGACCAGCTCGGCGCCCGGGTCGAGCCCCATCTCCTCGACGAGCAGCCGCTGCAGTTCCTCGTACGTCGCCAGCGCCTCGGCCTGCTGCCCTGATCGGTAGAGGGCGAGCATGTACGAGGCCCGCAGCCTCTCCCGGAGCGGATACCGGCCCACCAGTTCACCGAGTTCCCCGGTCAGGGTCTGGTGCTCGGCCAGCGCCAGCCGGGCCTCGGCCTGGTCCTCGCAGGCCGACAGGCGCTGTTCGCTTAGACGGGTGATCGCAGGCTGGAGGAAGGGCTGATCGTCGAAGTCGGCGAACGCCGCCCCCCGCCACAGCCCGAGCGCCTCGGTCAGCAGGGCCGCGCGTACCCGCGGCTCCGGAGCCGTCCGGGCCCGTTCGACCAGCGTCTCGAACCGGCTGGCGTCCACCGCGTCGCCGGGGGCCTCCAGCGCGTATCCGGTCGCGAGCGACACCAGCAGGTTCTTGCCGCCGGGCTCGGCCTCTTCCAGCACCCGGCGCAACCGGGAGATCTTGATCTGCAGCGCGCCCACCGGGTTGGCCGGAGGGGCGTCGCCCCACAGGTCGTGCACCAGCCGGTCGGTGGAGACGGGGCGCCCGCCGTGGGCCAGCAGATCGGCCAGCAGAGCACGGATCTTCTGCTCGGGAATCCTGACCGGACGATGGTCCTCGGCCAGTACCGAGAGCGGGCCCAACACACCGAAACGCATGCGCAACGGTATCGCGTGCCGTCCGACAGGGGAGCGAATGCCGTCCGACAGTGCTCCGAAAGCGCTGCTGGGCAGAGTGGGAGGGGCATCGGGCAGCCGCGAATTCCCCCGGCGTCTGCCCGGTGCCTCCACAAACTGCCGGGCCCCCGCTCGGTCCCCTGACGGAGTAGACGGAAGGTTCAGTGATGGATACGGACACGACCAGCGAGGCTCCCGCGAGGGCGGGGCGGCGGGAGTGGATCGGCCTGGGCGTTCTGGCCCTGCCCACGCTCCTGCTGTCCCTGGACGTCAGCGTGCTGAACCTGGCCCTCCCCCACCTGAGCGCGGACCTGGGCGCCAGCGCCACCCAGCAGCTCTGGATCATGGACATCTACGGCTTCATGATCGCCGGGTTCCTGATCACCTGGGGCAACCTCGGCGACCGCATCGGGCGGCGCAAGCTGCTGCTGTTCGGCGCCGCGGCCTTCGGCGTCGCATCGGCCCTCGCCGCCTACGCCGACAGCCCCAGCACCCTGATCGCCGCCCGCGCGGTCCTCGGCATCTCGGGGGCGACGCTGATGCCGTCCCTGCTGGCGTTGATCGGCAACATGTTCCACGACCCCAAGCAGCGGGGCACGGCCATCGGCGTCTGGATGAGCTGCTTCATGGGCGGCATGGCGCTCGGCCCGGTCGCCGGTGGCGCGCTGCTCGACCGCTTCTGGTGGGGTTCGGTGTTCCTGCTGGGCGTGCCGGTCATGGTGCTGCTGCTGATCCTCGGCCCGCTGCTGCTGCCCGAGCACCGCGACCCGACGGCGGGCAGGACCGACCTGCCGAGCGTCGTGCTCTCCCTCGCCACGATCCTGCCGGTCATCTACGCGGCCAAGAAGCTGGCCACCGACGGATTCGCGGCGACGACGCTGCTGCCCCTCCTCGCCGGTGTCGTCATCGGCGTCGTGTTCGTCCAGCGGCAGCGCAAGCTGGCCAGCCCGCTGCTGGACCTGCGGCTGTTCCGGAACCACACGCTCAGCTCCGCCCTCGGCGTCGCCCTGCTGTGCTCCGCCACCATGGGCGGCGTGACGCTGCTCGTCTCCCTGTACCTCCAGCAGGTGGCGGGGCTCTCCCCGCTGGAGGCGGGGCTGTGGCTGGTGCCGTCCTTCGCCCTGGCGATCGTCGGCAACCTGGCCGCGCCCAACCTGGCGCGCCGCATCCGGCCGGCCTACGCCATCGCCATCGGCCTGCTGGTGACGGCGGTCGGCCTGCTGCTGATCACCCAGGTCGACGACAAGGGCGGCATCGCCCTGGTGGTGACCGGATACGCCATCGCGTTCGCGGGCACCAGCCCGATGGGCGTGCTGAGCACCGAACTGGTCGTGGGCTCCGCACCTCCCGAGAAGACCGGCTCGGCCGCGGCGATGTCGGAGACGAACGGCGAGTTCGGCATCGCGATGGGCATCGCCGTCCTGGGCAGCGTCGGCGCGGCCGTCTACCGAGGCCGGATGGACGACAACATGCCCGCCGACGTTCCGGCGGGCACCGCCGACACCTCGCGCGACAGCCTCTCGGGCGCTTCGCAGGCCGCCGCCGATCTCCCCGGGGCCGTGGGGGAAGACCTGCTGTCCGTCGCCCGTGAGGCTTTCACCCGCGGGCTGCACATCGTCGCCGTCTCGGCCGCCGTCGCCATGGTCGCCTTCGCCGTGCTCTCCGTCGTGGTGCTGCGGCACGTACGCCCCAGCGCGGAGAGTGAACAGCAGCCCGACGGCACGGCCGACGAGACGGCTGGCAAGTCGGAGCCCAGCACGGTCGGAAGTGCCACTACGCAATCCTGAAGATGTGCGGGTGCGGGCCCCGTTGCCATGCTCGAAGCGCTTCATCCGGATCTCTTCACCCGAGAAAGAGGACACGGTGCTGACGGCTCAGACGACGACACGAGAACAACTGGTCCGCAACGCGACGGGGCGTTGTCACGTTGTTGGGTGTGTGGGTGTCTGATGGTGCGTCGAGGTGTGGTGGGGCCGGGTGTCGGCCTGGGCTCAGGCCGCGGTAGGTCGGCCGGTGACGCCGGTGATCTGCTCCCGGATGGTGAAGCGGGTGGTCATTTCGGCTCGGTGTTCGGGTGCGGTCATCGGGTGGCGTCGGGGCCGGAAGTGGGGTGAGATACCGCTGAACGCGGACAGGAACCTTTGGGCCCCGCCCACGCTGCGGAAGCCCTTCATCGCCCGTTCGCGTTGCCTCGTCGGCTGGTGGCTGTTCTCGGCCCGGTTGTTCAGGCCCTTGTGCGAGCGATGCTCCACCGAGGGCATGACCTCGCGGTGAGCGGCGTCGCAGGAACGCAGCTTGTCGGTGACGACCACCCGCGGCACCCTGCCCGTCTTCGTCATCAGCCCGCGGAAGAATCGCCTGGCTGCGGCCTTGTCCCGCCGGTTCCGAACGAGGATGTCCAGGACATTTCCGTCCTGGTCGACCGCCCGCCACAGGTACTTCTGCCCACTGTTGATCTTGATGAAGACCTCGTCCAGGTGCCACTTGTCCCCGGGGTGGGGCCGCCGGCGGCGCAGCGCGCCGGCGTACGCCTGGCCGAACTTCAAACACCAGCGGCGCACGGTCTCGTGGGAGACGGTCACGCCGCGCTGGAACATCAGCTCCCCCATCTCACGGAAACTGAGCGGGAACCGGAAGTACAGCCACACACAGTGCGAGATGACCTCGACCGGGTGCCGGTGCCCCTTGTACGACGGCGGTGCACCCACCACGGACGGCTCCCCAACGTGATCGACCCGAAGATCATCCCACGGGCCAGCCAACGCGACAGCGCCGGCCAAGGAGCTGGCGGAGGTGCGGGCCGAGCGAGACGAACTCGCCGTCGCCGAACGTGTTTTTGAGCGGCTGAGTGAGCAGCTCGCCGACGAACGCGCCTCGGCCGCCCCGGTGCCCGGGCAGGTGGGCGGCCGGGCGGTGATGCTGGTCCCGCACCGCGAGCCGGGCGTGGAGGAGACCATGCTTCCGCCGGACTACCGGCGCATCCTCGCTGCCGTGCGGCAGGCTGCCGGGCCGGTCATGGCCCGCGAGGTCGGCGAGATGCTGGGAGTGGACATCAGCGTGCGGAGCAAGCTGGAACCGCTGCGGGGGAGGCTGGTCAGGCTGACCGCTCGCGGCTAGCTGCGGAAAACGCCGGATGGTCGGTTCACCACCCGCCTGCGAGTAGGAACGACCCCGCTCGGAGTAGGGGGGCGCGAGCGTAACCGGGTTACCCCCGGCGGCCGTTGGAACTGTGTGACGAATACCGAAGAACGCGCCGAGGACACCTGCCCGCTTGTCTACCAGTGCCGTCTGCCGCTGTCCACGCGCACCGTCAACCACCTCGCCGATCTGCTGCGGCGTCACCTGAGGGCGATTCGGTCCCGATGGCGGATCCTGCCGCCGGGGAAGATCGCGGTGATCGTCCTGGCCGTACTGCGCCACGACCAGCGCCTGGCCGACATGGCCGGCGGCAACAACGTGTCCGGGTCCACCGTCCGCCGCTGGCGCGACGAGCTGATCGAACTGCTCGCCGCCCAGGCACCGCGCCTGGACCGCGCCCTGAAGAAGATCGCCAAGCAGGGCGGGGATGTGGTCTTGATCGACGGCACCCTCATCCGCACCCAGCGCCGCACCGGGAGAGCCGACCGGCGGAACTATTCCGGCAAGCACCGCAGCCATGGCCTGCATTTCCTCGCCCTGACTGACGAGAAGGGGCGCCTGATCTGGATATCCGCCGCCCGGCCCGGCCGCACCCACGACAACACCGCCGCCCGCCACGACCACATCCTGGCCCACCTGCGCGCGGCTGGCCTCGGGGCGTTGGCCGACCTCGGCTTCCGTGGCCTGGACAACGACATCCTCGATCCCGTCACCGGCTACACCGCCAGCCGCACCCACAAGCTCACCCCGGGCGAGAAGGAAGCCAACCGTGTCCTCGCGATCGGACGGGCACCGGTCGAGCACGGCTCCGCCCACCTCAAGAACTGGCGGATCCTCACCAAGCTCCGCACCGATCCCGTCCGCGCCACCCGACTCCTGCGCGCTTTGCTCGTCCTGACGAACCTCGAAGTCAACCGCTGAGCTTGTGATTCAACGCCTGCTTTGACGACCGGCCAACTGGGTGGGGAGATGTACCGACGCGTCGTCACTCACAGAGGTCACCCCGAGGTCACGGCGCATCACGGTCCTCATGGACCGCAGCAGGTCCCAGACCTCCGCCTGGGCCCGGAACGCAGCGGCCATCGTCTCCTCAGGGCCGGGCGCTTCTCGCTCCAAGCGTTTGACCTGGCCGTATACGCTGTTCAGGGCTTTGTTGACCTCACTCGCAGATACGAGCACGTTGTCAGGGGCGATCATCTGCGCTTGGGAGTACGTGTCGCGGTGGGCTCTTTTTGCCTCATCGAGTGCTGCCCGGTCGGTCTCCTCGGCCCTACGTTCCTGCATGACATGCAGGAACTGGCTGAGCGCCGTGGTGAACTGACGTGCGTCCCGATTGAGCTCCACATAGCAGGTGCGTCGGAGCAGGAGGTTATCGCGGACCTCTTCATGGTCCCGAACCAGCTCTATCTCCCGACGTTTTGCCCGTTCAGAGGCACGTTGAGTAAGCAACGATCCCCCCAATGTTCCGGCCACACCTACCACCGCGATGATCACAGAGCCGAGATCCACAGCACCCCTCGAAGCCGCTTACAGTCCACTGATCAAGTTCCGTACCAGACGTTAAGCGGCAAGCTGACGGACGATCTACCCCGCAGACTCCCGCCCATGACCGGCGCGAGTACCCCAGGAGGCCGCCACACCAGCCCTTTGACCTGCAACGTCAAGTTGGCGGGGGCTCACTCCCCCACCGGGTGGCGTCAACCGAGTGGGCTCCACTCTCCACCCGGTACCTCCACCGAGTGGCTTCCACCCGGTGGCGTCCACTCCCACTCAGTGGTGCACGCATCGCGTACGAGAGTGGACGCCACTCAGCGACTACACCCCGGTCCTACGCACAGTGACGGTGCGGAGGGAGAGATCTCCCTCGCCCGTGGGGCGCCGCAGGACGGTGCTCGGCATCGCCGGGGGCGGGCGCGAGTGAGGTCAAGGGGGGTCGTCGAAAAACCGTGGCTGGTCAAGGGTTGCATTTCCCCCGTGAGGGTGGCCCATGTGGCCGCTGGACGACCTGGTCAAGGGATGCGCATCGGTGCACGGCAGCCGGTGATCGTGACGCTCCGTGTGCACATCGGGTAAGTGGGCCGGGAGTGGAGACCACCACCGTCGCAGGCATCGTGGTGCACCGTGCCGGGTGACAGCCTTCTACGATCTGGTATACGCTTGAACGAATCACCACACGCCGTGCGGAACTGGACAATCTCGAAGCGGAGTTGGTCAAGCAACTGACCACAGTGCGGGCCGAGCGCGACGACCTCGCAGTCGCCGTACGTGTCTTCGAACGACTGGCGGAGCCAATCGGGCAGGAACGCGTCACTCGCGAGCCGGGATCCGGGCAGGCCAGCGGACGGCCAGGAGTGCTGATTCCGTATCACAAACCGGGCATGGACGAGGGCTCTCCTCCCCCCGGACTACCAGCGCGTCATCGCTGCCGTGCGACAGACCCCCGGACCGGTCATGACCCGTGAGGTTGGCGAAGCACTGGGGGTGGAGGTCGGAGTGAAGGCCAAGCGGGAACTGCTACGGGGCAGGCTGGTCAGGCTCGCCGATCGCGGCTGGCTGCACAAACTGCCCGACGCCCGGTTCACCACCCATCTGTGACCCGTGCCCACGTGGCAACGAGTGGGTGGTTCGCACCGATCCTGGCGCTCGCTTTGCGGCTTCGGCCTGCTGGAGACTTCAGGGACGGGTGCAGCGCCGCCATGATTAGTCTTGTGACAAGCAGACGGCGGGTGGCAGCGGTCATCATTCGGGACCGGCACGTTCTGATGGTGCGTGAGCGGGGCACGGGCCCATCGGGCCGCCATGACGGCCAGGAGTACTGGACCCTGCCGGGAGGCGGCATCGAACCCGATGAGTCACCAGAGGACGCGGTAATCCGCGAGGTGGCCGAAGAGACCGGCCTGGTCGGCGTGTCCGTGCAATACGTGTACGACGTGCCGTACCCGTCAGGATGGACCGCCTGCTACCGCATGGACGTGGCACCAGGCGAACCCCGCCTCGGTGTGGACACCGAACTCACCTGCGACTGCCCCCGAATGACAGGTCTCAGCTGGGTACCCCTCCCCGGTAACCCAGCCAGCACCGCGTACATGGTGCCCCCTCTCCTGATGTCCACCGAACACACCGACTGATACACCGCCGCCCCGTCGGGCGGGTCCCGCCTCGCTCGTACGGATGGCATGCACGGCGCCGACGAACCCGGCCGGGCGAGCGCCGCGTCAGGGGCGGCATGAAGATCGACGCCCAGCACATCAACGTGATGGCCGGGCTGGAGCAGTGGTGGGCCACTTCCGGCATCACCTCCGTGCGCAGCGAAGGGGTGCCAGGGGTGTGGGCGCGCGTGTACGCCGACATCCGACGCCCAGCATGGCTCTGGTCACGAGAAGGGACAGCACTTGTTCACCGATTGGGGAGGCGCCCCAGCGTCGTTAGGAATTCGAACTGGTCCGGTGATGTGCCACCGAGGGTCACAGGCCGAAGGCGCGGCTTTCGACGAGGATGAGCAGGCCGATGGCGATCAGGACCAGGGGCAGCAGGAAGGATTGGCCCCAGCATGCGAGGGCCAAACGGTGCTTACGGCCGCAGAGCGACGCCGGCCCCGCGGAGCAGAGCAGCAAGGTCGTTCGGGATAGGCATCGGGGTGGTGAGCCCGGCCCGGGTGCGGCCGGTGTTGCCGTCCGGATACTTCCCGGCCGCCGAACCTGGAGCGGCGACGGCCAGGCGCACCACCTGGCCGATGATCTCGTGTACGTCGCGGTCGCGGAGGGCGAGGCGGAGCATCACCGCGTGGGTTCGGGTGTGAGACCAGGGCCAGGGCTGGGACAGGATGTGGGCCCGCTCGGCGGCTCGCCACCGTTGCGCCGCCGGTCCCGGAGTGCGGGCCGCGGTCATCTCGGCGGTGAACGCCTTCAGCAGGGCGGGCGGCATGGGAGAGGGGCGGCGCACAACAACCTCCGACAGTTCAGGATTTCCTGGATTCAAGAATCTGTGTATCGTCTTGTCCATGCTGACCCTCGCCACCGACCTGGACGCCCTGACCCGCTTCGGGCGGGCGCTGGCCGACCCGATCCGCTGCCGGCTGCTGCTCGCGTTGCGCAAGGCCCCGGCCTACCCCTCAGACCTCGCCGACGCACTGGGGATTTCCCGCACCCGGCTGTCGAACCACCTGGCGTGCCTGCGCGACTGCGGCCTGGTCGTCACCGTCCCCGACGGCCGCCGCACCCGCTACGAACTGGCCGATCCCCGCCTCGGCCACGCGCTGGACGACCTGCGCAATGCCGTGGTGGCCGTCGCCACCGACCGCACGTGCGTTGACGCCGACGACAAGGGGTGCTGCTGATGACCGCGATATCCCTCGGGCCGAGTCCGGCCCGCCGTGAAGTCCTGGCCCGCCGAATACGGCTGCTGGTCGCCGCGACCATCACCTACAACGTCATCGAGGCGATCGTCGCGCTCACCGCCGGCACCCTCGCCTCCTCCACCGCCCTGATCGGTTTCGGCCTCGACTCGATCATCGAGGTCTCCTCCGCCGCCGCGGTCGCCTGGCAGTTCTCCGCCCGCGACCACGCCGTCCGCGAGGCACGCGAGCACCGCACCCTGCGGATCATCGCGGTCTCGTTCTTCGCGCTCGCCGCATACGTCACCTTCGACGCGGTCCGCGCCCTCATCGGCACCGGCGAGGCCGACCGGTCCATTCCCGGCATCGTCATCGCAGCCCTGTCGCTGGCGATCATGCCGTTCCTGTCCGCCGCCCAGCGCCACGCCGGCCGCGAACTCGGCTCCGCCTCCGCGGTCGCCGACTCCAAGCAGACGCTGCTGTGCACCTACCTGTCCGCCGTGCTCCTTGTCGGCCTGGTCCTCAACGCCACCCTCGGCTGGTCCTGGGCCGACCCGATCGCCGCCCTGATCATCGCCGCCATCGCGGTCAAGGAAGGCCGCGACGCGTGGCAGGGCAAGGGTTGCTGCGCACCCACCGCCACAGCGGCGCCGTCCGCCGATGCCGCGGCGGATGCGTGCGGATGCGCCCCGGGCTGCAAGTGCTGTAGCTGAACTCCCGTACGCGCCGCCCGGTCACAGGCCGTAGGCCGATCGCCGGCCCAAGGATCGGTGCTGCCCCTTTTCGTGAACATCGAACACGACGCTGGCGGGGTGCCTCCCGAAGTACTGAACAACTGCTGTCGAAGACTTGTGAACAAAGCCACCCACGTGGCAAGTGCTGCCGCAGCACCAGGGAGGCCGCATGACTGACTACTATCCGTACCCAATCACGACCGGGAGAGGGGACCTGGCGCTGATCTGGCGGCCCGGAGAGGACGATGCTGCCGATGAGCTCGCCGTTGACGAACTCGGAAGACTCCTCGCGTTCCATGACCCCAAGACGCTGCAGGAATACTGTGATCGCAACGGCTGGGAGCTCGCCTGGGAGGACGAAGGCACTCTCGATCTGGGCGTCGTACGGTGGTGGGTCGAGCACCCTAGCCTTGGCTCGGTCCCGGCAGGACTGCTGCTGGACGCGTGGAACTTCTTCGAAGACCTCTCCCACAGCCTGAAGGCCGGCCCACCCCTTCCCTCCCAAGGATCAATCCACGACAGCGCCTACGAAAAGATCTTCGGCGGCGAAGCTCTCGGACCGACCGCTGGCGAGGGAGCCTGGACGGACGAGGAGACCGCGGCCGTGCGCGAACTCCTCCGCGCGGGACTGAACCTCTGGGAACAAGCCGTGCACAGGTCCAGCACCGGCTGATCGACTCTACGCGCCTTCCGCGCGCACCCATCTCAACTGCCGCTGCGGTACTAGCCTCAATACCGGTAACTTAGGGCGTTTATGTTCGCTTGACCCGTTTGGGCTTGCTGGCGTCAACGATGTTGATAGCAGGGACGCTTGGGCGATCTGTA
>NZ_JBIARH010000079.1:0-11238 GCF_042889785.1 Streptomyces sp. NPDC002476
CAGCACCGCCGAGGTGAACGGTGCATCGGCGGGGGACGCCGTCGCCGGATGATCGCCCTCGATGCGCCACGGCACGTCGACGCCGAGCTCCGGCGGGGATCCGGACGCCTCCGCCACCGGGGCGCCGGCCGAGGAGCACGAGGTGATCGAGGCCGAACTCCTCGATGACCTCGGCTCCGGTACGGACGACGACAGCGATGAGGACGTCGACGTGTGAGGGGGTGGACGTGTCCGGCGGCATGGAGCCGTGACCGAGAAGGGCGCTTCAGCGGCCCGCGAGGCGCGTCCGTCGCGCCGGAGCCGGCCGTGCCCAGGCAAGTGAACCGCCAGACCGCGCGCGAGAGGGCTAAAGCGATGAAAGCGTCTGTGGAACTGCGCGACAAGCGCGAGGCGCGCCTGCGCCAGCAACTCAAGGACACTCCGATGCGGCCGCCGCCGCTGTTCCAGGTCACCGGCTGGAACCACTTCGTCGACGAGGATGTGAAACCGCCCGCGCGGATCGGCAGCAGCCCCGGTCCGGGCAGGCGCCAGGACGAGCAGGCCATCGCCTACCACCGCCATCTGCGTATGGTGCCCACCGACGCTGTGTCCCACATGCAGGAGGTCGTCGTCCAGGCGGTCCACCTGGGCAGCGGGCGCCGGGACGGTCTGATGGACCATGTCATCGACGGGCCCTCCGGCACCGGCAAGACCTGCCTGCTGCGGGCGGCGGGGCGCGCCGCCCAGCAGGAGATCGAAGCCGGCACGGGCGGCAGGCGCCAGAACACGATCCCGGTGGTGCACATCACCGCCCCTGCGGACCCGGAGTCGAAGGTGAACTGGGTCTGGGAGATCGCCTCCTACCTGGGCCTCCAGCCCGAGCCGAAGAGCCTCGCCGAAGTCCTGGAGATGCGCCGCCACCCGGACCTGACTCTGCCGGTCAACTACGTCCTGGAGACGGCGCAGACCCGTCTGATGCTCATCGACGACGTCAACCGTGCCACGGCGCAGCAGCTGGCAGGCGTGCTGCCCTACTTCGACTACCTGCGCGACAAACTCGGCATCTCCCTCGTCTTCTGCGGCACCGGCGCGAGCCACCTCCTGCACCAGGCCCGCGTCCTGGCCGGGGACCTGGCCCGGGTCAGCGAGGAGAACCGGGTGCGGCTCGAATGGGCGGGGCAGCCGGTCGTGCCCGCCCCGCCCTCCCCCAGCGCGCTGCTGCCGGTGACCTGGCTGCATCCTCTGCCCCTGAACGCCGAGGACCAGAAGACCTTCAGGGAAGTACTGATGGGCTTCGAGGCAGACCTGAGCCTGTACCGGCTGGAGGAACACGCGCTGAGCAAGCACGCCGTCGAACTGCACCGGCGCACCGGCGGCTACTTCAAAGCCCTCACCTACGTCATCTCCACCGCCGCCGTCACCGCGATCCGCACCGGCAGCGAGAACATCACCATGAAAGAAATCAACGCCGCCACGGCCCGTCTCGGCCCCTGAAACGAACCCCAGGTCCGAGGTGGGCAGCCAAACCCCGCGGATACCGACAGCAGGCCAGGCCGGTGCCGTGGGCTGCGGCCTGTGGCGTGGCTGGCCGGTATGGGCAGTGAGCGGCCGGTGCCGGGGCTGCGCCAGGGCGCTTTTCCCGGTTGCCAAGGCCGTGGAGCCGCTATGTGGGTCTTGGTGCCAGGCGCACGATGACCAGCCGTGCACGGTGGACCGGCTGTCAGTTCGGCGAGGGGCCCAGCAGGTCCCAGGGCGACGGTGAGCCTGAGGGCTGGGGCGGGCGCTTGCTGCCGAGGTTGCCGCTGGGGTGCTGGTTGATCCAGGACAGGCCGCCTAGATCGAGTTGGTGGCGGGCGCGGGTGACGGCGACGTAGGCGAGGCGGGCCTCCGCGTCGTCGATGTCGCCGGGCAGCGGGTCGCCGTGCTCGTTGGTCTCTTCCTGGTCGACGGGTTCGGTGAAGTCCTCGCCGATGCGGACGGAGGCCCATTCGCGGCCCTTGGCCTTGTGGGCGGTGGAGACGACGATTTCGGCGCCCTGCTCGTCGGCGAGCCTGTCCACGGCGCTGAGGATGACATCGACGCCGTGTTCGTCGACGAGATCGACCAGCGGCAGGAGGTCCCGTCCGGAGGGGTCGTATTCGGCGTACTCCTGGAGTTCGCCCCAGGACTCGAAGAGGATCAGTTCGGGGTGGGTGCTGCGTTTGCCGGCCTTCAGGTCGCGGGCTGCTCTCGCAAGGGCCCGCAGGGACTCTCCGCCGCCGACCAGGGCAACGCGGCGGCCTTCGTCGAGCAGGCGCATGACTTCGAGCATCGCGCCGACATTGGAGCGGCACAGGATCGCGTCCGGCTGCTCGACGCGTTCCAGCCGGGTGTTGATCGCGGTGGTGCCGACCAGGCGGATGGGGGCGTGAACAATGCCCAGCCACCGGTTGGCCTCCGCGGCGAGCTTGGGGCCGAAGCGGAACGACTGGGACAGTGCGAGCTCGGTGCCCTCGAAGTCGCTCATCACGTCTCGCGCTCCGCGCCAGCCGTAGATCGCCTGGGCGGAGTCGCCGACCATCACCAGCTGGGCGTGGTCCCGCTGGTCGTTGAAGACCTTCTCGACCACGGGGTTGGTGTCCTGGGCCTCGTCCAGGAGCAGGAAGTCTGCGGTAATGCGCGGCTGGGTGAGGGCCCAGTGTTTGAGGTAGTGATCGTGGTCGAAGCGGACGACTCCTTCCTCAGGGTTCTGCAGGTCCTTCCACGCCTGGTTCGCGTACGGCAGGACGAGGTCGACGAGCTGGGCGTGGAGGTGCTCGGACTCGATGCCGCGCAGGCGCGGGACGTGGTGGCGCTGGATGGCCAGATCCGCGGACTGGCAGAAGCGGGTGACGGTCCGCAGCACGGTGTAGGAGAGGGCCTTGTTGGTGACGTTGCGCTCGCCGATCCGCACACGCATGTTGATGTTGATGCCCAGGGCCGCTCCGGTCTTCCACCCCGGGACGCGGGGCGCATCCATCCGGTTCCTGAAGCGGTACCCGACTGCGGCGTATGCAAGCGCGTGCATCGTCTTGCACAGCACGTTGCTGGGGAATTTGCGGGAGGCCTCGGTGGCGATGGCCTTGTTGAAGGCGATGTACCGGCCCCGCCTGCCGGTACCGGCGGCGATCATCGACAGGGTTGTCGTCTTGCCGGTTCCGGCGCCGGCCTGCAGGACCAGGTGATCCCCGCGCCGGAAGGCGTCGATGGCGCCGCTCTGTTCGGCAGTAGGTGCGGGCATGGTGCTCCTCAAGGTGTGGGTGCGGCTTCACGGCGCAATCGCAAAGTGACACACCAAGACATCTGCTGTCCGGCGATCTCCGGATCCGTGCCCGCAGTTCGGGGAAAATTCGGACGGCGGACCGGTTCGGGGTGGCGACTGTGTACCAGCGGCCGCGCAGACCGTGCCGGAAGGACGCGGCCCGGGCGGCTTCTTACGCGGCCGACAGCCGATGCACCGAAGAGGCGGCTGGGGATCGTCAGGGCGCTGTGGGCGGGGGCGGCTCGGTCTCGGTCTGGTACTCGATGTGGTGCACGTCCAGCAGTGCGGTGACGTCGCTGTGCTTGGAGTAGGGGTAGGTCAGCGCCAGCAGGCGTCGGGCGCGGGTGATGGCAACGTAGTAGACGCGCAGCAGCTCGCTGGACTCGGTGTCTGTCGATGGACTGGTCCAGGCGTCGATCAGTTTGGTGATGTCCTGCGGTTTGGGGAGATGGATGAGGACGGCCTCGGCTTCGCTGCCCTTGGCCTGGTGGATGCTGGAACTGCGCATCGTCGGGGTGGATATGGCCTCGTCCGTCTGTTCCGGAAGTCCGATCAGTGAGCGGATGGGCTTGTCGAGGTCGGCGGTGGGCAGGGACAGCAGTTTAGGCGGGGCCGACGCGATGGCCCGGGTGGGAGGCGTCTGGTTCTGCAGGATGAGGCGGGCCTGTTTGCGCCACTCACGTGCTGGCGCTTCGTCCACGGTTGGCAGTGCGTGCAGGAAGGCTGCCGCGCGGCGGCGCAGGAGCGCAGGGCTGAGGTCGTGCTGAGCGAGGAGTTCGGTGAGGGTGCCGGGTTCGTCGGGATACCAGTACTCACGCAGGAAGGTGGTGGCCGCTGTCAGGGCGTGAGCGCGGGAGGCGGGCGAGGTGTCGGTGGCGGAGAAGACGGCGGCCGTCCAGGCCAGCGCGATGGCGTTCTGGTCCTTGGGCAGTTGCGGAGCGGGCCGGGTACGGGCCTTGGGGACCGCGATGTTGCGGTGGGCCAGGGCCAGGCAGTCGACGGCGTCGATGTCTGCGTGGGAGGCCCAGGCGGTGAACACTTCGCCGGCGTCGGTGCTGCTGGTGAGCGCAGAGGTCTGCTTGCGGTGTTTGCCGTAGGGCAGCAGGAGCAACGGCCGGGCGGCGTCGTGGTGGTCGCCGACGGCGATGTCCGGGGTACGGCGCGCGGCAGGGCGCAGGGTGGCGGCCAGCTGGCAGATGGCAGGGCTGCTGCGCCAGTTGCCGGTGAGTTCGAGGTGGTCGCCGATGGCTTGGGTGAACTCGTGGAGTTCTTCGGGGCGGGCGTCGTTCCACTCGTAGATGCCCTGGTCGGTGTCGGCGACGATCACCAGCGGGATGCCGGCTCGGTGCAGGCGGGTCAGGATGGCCAGGTCGAGTGCGGAGCAGTCCTGCGCCTCATCGACGATGATCTCGAAGAAGCGGTGCGCGAGCAGATCGGTGCAGGCGGGGTCGCCGGCGTGCTCCAGCGCTGCGATGCGTACCTCGAGCCCGGTCATGTAGCCGTTCGTCTGCCACAGCCGCTCGCGGGCCGTCCTGGCCCGGGCCAGGTAGTCGTCCTCGGTCAGCTGGGAGTTGTGCAGGTACTGGCCGGCGGTGGGCCAGGCGACGCTGGTGTGCCGGGTGGTGGGGTCGTAGCGGAAGTCGAAGGCGGGCAGGGGGACTTTGCGGGGGCCGACGATGGCGCCGGGAACGTGGTCCCAGGACAGGACATGCTGCCAGGGCGGGGCGGCGGGCAGAAAGGGCCGGACCAGGTAGCGCCACAGGAAGCTGTCGAACGTGCCGATGTAGTGCGGGAAGACCGTCAGGTCGGTACGGCCGGCCCGGCCCGTGCAGCGTTCGCGCAGTTCGTCGGCGGCGACGTTGGTGAAGGAAAGCAGGGCGCGCCCGGTGCGCCGCCGTCCGGGCGGGGTGTGGCAGTGGCGGTCTACCAGGACCCGGGTCTTACCGGCGCCGGGGCAGGCGCGGACGAAGAGGGGGGCTGAGGCATAGACCGCCTGCTGTTGCTGATCGCGGGCCTGCTCGCGCTGTTCCTCGATGTCGCTCATGCGGTCGCCTCGTCCACTCTCGAGATCCAGCGGATGGCGCCGGCCAGATGCTCGGGCACTGTGAACCCGCCCGGTTCCCGGGTGAGGCGGTCCGCCAGGCGGTAGGCGAAATCGCCCTTGGGCAGCCCGATTTCAGAGGTGAACAGGACTCCGAACGCGGCCGCCCGTTCCTCGGAGGTGGTGGCTTCCTCGATCGGTTTCCAGCGGTGCTGGGAGCGCGGGCGCAGGTCGAAGAACGTCTCGGCGAGGAGCGTCTGGTTGGTCTCCGGGCGCATCAGTTCGGGTTCCAGGGTGGGTTTACTCTCAGCGATGTGGAATGCCTCGTCGGGCACGTCCCACGCACGAAGGTTGTCGCGGAGGTAGGAGGCGCGGTTGAAGCCGACTTCCGGCTCCTCGTCGCTGCCAGTGCT
The DNA here is from genome assembly GCF_042889785.1 of Streptomyces sp. NPDC002476. Lineage (NCBI taxonomy): Bacteria > Bacillati > Actinomycetota > Actinomycetes > Kitasatosporales > Streptomycetaceae > Streptomyces > Streptomyces sp. NPDC002476. The sequence continues at coordinate 5,714 of NZ_JBIARH010000079.1, forward strand.
GGCGGCTGCGACCTCGGAGACGGTGCCGGTCGCTTCTGCTGCGGGCAGCGAGGTGGTCTCGGCGTCCAGCTGGTCCTGGTCGTCCTGTTCCGGCAGGGTCTTTTTCTTCCGGGGGTCCTGGTCGGTGATCAGCACGACCCGGTCTGCGATCCGTATGCCGCCGACCCCTGCGAGCAGGGCCCGTATGTACGGCTTGAAGTCCACCCCGTCGACCGCAACGATGCAGGTACCGCGGAAGACGGCCTTGGCCCTGCGCTGCTCTTCCTGCGGCAGCGCGGACAGGACCAGATCGGCGAAGGCGGGCATCAGCAGTGCCTCGGCCAGGCCCTCGACGAGGATCACCCGGGTGCCGAAGAGCATGGCGCTCTTGGTGATGTCGAGGTAGCGGTCAAGTTTGGCGGCCTCGTGCTTGGCGAAGGGGATCTTCGCTACCGCAACAGCAGCCGTGGTGAACGCGAAGTCCGCCGGCTTCTCTTTCGCCTCGGTGTCGGCATCAGTACTGACGGGGGCATCGTCCGCCTCGGCAGCGGCGTCTGCTCCCGTGGTGTGCGGGGCGAGAGTACGGCAGCGCTTGAGGACGACCAGGTCCTCGACGGTGGTGGCCGCGGCCAGCACCGGCGAATGGGTGGTGATGACGACCTGGATGCGTCCCAGGGGCGCTCCCTCAGCGGGCGGCGGTACCTGCTGGGAGCGCAGGGCCTGAGCCCTCAGATGGTCCAGCAGCAGAATCTGCAACTGAGGATGGAGATGCGCCTCGGGCTCCTCCACCAGAAACAGAGTCAGATCCGCGTCCCGGGCGGCCTCCAGCTCGGCCAGCACCGTGGCGATGTACAGCAGGTTGGCATAGCCCAGGCCTGAGCGTGTGATGTCTTCGACGGCCAGGCCCTCATCACTCATCCGGGTACGCAGCGCCCGGGCGATGGACACCAGCGTCGGGTCCGCGAACGACAGTCCCATGTGCTGGGGATGCGCCCCGGCGGTCAGCAACCCGAGCGGGTCGTTGATCCTCTTACGGGCCGCCTCGATCTTCTCGTGCTCTTCAAGGCGCCTGAAGTGATCGGCCTGTTCCCGCTCGAAGTCCTTGATGGCTTCCTCCGCACCCAGCTCTGCGGCGAGGATCAACCGCAGCCGGTTTCCGGCACTGGAAGCCAGCTCCTGCTGAGCGTTGCGCATCGGCGGCAGGTAGACGTGCCGGATCGCGCGGCGTGCCTCCGGCTCCGGATCGTCCAGTAGCCGGCCCGCCGACCACACCGGACGCTGCGGCCGGGAATCGGCAGGCGGCCGGGTGAACTTCACGGTGTAGCGGGCACGGTGGCCCTCTGGAAGTCCGGGCTCCTCGGCCTCCGGTACCAGGGCCTGCAGATGGGTACCGGCCTCGGCGGGCGTCAACCCTCCGTAAACGGTGGTAAGTTCCGCGCCGCTCTCCGCCCACGGATGGACGTCTTCAGCCTCCCACCACCTGCTGCGTCGGCCATCCAGCGGGTCGGTCAGCAGACGAAGCGCGTCGATGAAGTTCGACTTACCCGCATTGTTCTCCCCCACCACGACCGTAACGCCCTGCCGTAGCGGAACATCCATGCCCAGCAACGACTTGAAACCCTTGGCTCTGACGCGCCCCAGATACAACTTCCACCCCTTATTTCCCCGGGACGGAAGACTACCGGCCCACACGCGCCACAGATCGGGCTCCCACTCGAAGACACGCCCCCTGCCACGGCAACACCACCGCCCCGGAACCACAGCTGGGCTGCTCTCCCCGGAGGCGGCCCGCTCCCTCCCGAGTATGAAATCCCGCGACGATCACCGTTATCCGAATCGATCACCACACTCGCAGCTCAGTGCCCGCCCCGACTTCCCCGTTCACGAAAGCCCTGCTCAGAACAGCACCCCACTCCAGTCCAAAATCCTGTGACGATCACCAGATCCACAAGCCAGGGCACCACTCACTCAGTGATCAACAACGGATTTGTCACAGTCCGGCCAGCGCTCGGTGCGCTCGATGATCCAGGCAGTTGCCAGGTTCATGGCGAGTTCGCCGAGATAGACCGTGTGGTCCAGGCGGCCGGGGCGGCGGACCCGCAGCTGACCGCGGGCCCGGTCGAGACCCTCCAGCCGCCCGATGCCGGTAATCGGGCTGTACAGGCTGTGCGCCGACGGCAGCACACTCCGCCAGGTCTGATGCCCGGGGCGGGCCCGCCGCCCGCCGCTGTCCACGACGCGGTGAACACGAAGTCCCCTCCGCGCGGAGGGGACTTCAGGCGCCCGTTGGCCATCAGCTCCGCCCGGCAGGCAGACGGTCACGGGAGCAGGTGCCCGGCCCTCTGGGAGCTACGGGGTCGGATGTGTCAGGAGGCTTCGGGCCGGCCGAGGCGCAGGCGGGTGAGCAGGCTGAGTTTGTCCGGTCCGTTGGCGCGTACGTTCTCCAGCAGGCGCCGGTTGAGACGGGTGCCGGTCTGGTGCTTGAGCTGGAGGAACTTCTCCAGTTTGGGTTCGCCGTTCAGTACGTCGCCCTTGTCGCCGTAGGTGAGGGCGTGGGCGGCGCCGTCGTCCAGGAGGCGGCCGATCAGGGTGGCGAGGGCGCCGGGGCCGGAGCCGGTGTAGCCCCAGGAGAGGCCAGGGGCGTCCATCACCGGGGCCGGGTAGAGGGTGCCGTCCTGGACGCGAACCCAGATGGGATTGTCCAGGATGACCTCCTTGATCTCGCTGCCGGCGGGGAGGCGGCGGGGAGCGTAGGAGTGGAAGGTCACTTCATCGGTGGACCGGAACGTGTAGTAGCCCTTCTTCGTGATGACCGGCGCGCCTGTGACGGGGTCGGTGAAGGTGCCTGTGGCCTCGCTGCCGTCGCCTTCCCATACCTGGTGGATTGCCGTCGGTTCGCTCTTCTGGACACGCTGGACCCATTCGCGTCCGGCCGGGGTGGCATTCGCTGTGTTCACCGAGAAGGAGCCGCCGAACGGCATGTATGCCCCGCTCCACATGCCGATCTGTTCCAGGCATTCCACGGCCAGCTCGCCGGTGCGCTGCCACAGCTGGGCCACACCCGCCCGGATTGCCTCGTCGTCCTCGGCTTCGCTCGCGCCGGGGTCGGTGCGGTCGGGGAATGCCGGAATCACCATGGATTCGCGCTGCGCCGCCCGGCGCTTCGCGAACGCCGTGGACCCGGAGTCGTCATCCCCGTTCATCTGGCCGATCTCCCAGTCGACGTGCGCTGCCGCGCGGCGGCGCATCTCGTGGCCGAGGGAGAAACAGGCGACCCGGATGGGTGTGCCCTGAGCCTCGCGCAGGGCCATGTCGTACAGCGGCTCCCACGACGGCCAGGTCACCACTTCCACCGCTTCCGGCTTCTTGCCCGGGGACCAGGTGGTGAGGTGTTCCCGGCGTCGCAGGTCCGCCGGCCACCACGGCACCGGTGCGCCGATGTGGGCGGACACCTCCGACCACCGCGGCATGTACTCCACGTCCGGCCGGGCGCGGTCAACAGCGACCAGGTTGGGCAGCCCGTAGATGCTCCAGTCGCCGTGGACCATGACGACCGTGTCCGCCCTGGCCAGATGCTTCAGCGCCAGGCGGGGGCTGAAGGCGTGGTGGCGCGGATAGACCACGGCCAGACGTCCGTAGCCGGTGCGCCAGTGGCCGGCGAAGTGCTCATCGCGCAGCGCGGGCTCGTCCTTGCCGTACAGGCCGCCGATGTACTTCGACTCGACCTGGCCGGCAGGCCGCAGAAGGTGCGGGGTGAGGTGCGCAAGGTCGGGGTGCTCGGCAGCGAGCCAGCGGACGAAGCCGGAGCCTGACCACTTCGTCTCGCCCTGGGTGTGCTTCGGATCCATCGGCTTGGGCATACCAGGATCGGTCGCCACCCGCCGCCAGTCCGCCCGGCTGATGCCGAACGTCTCCTGCAACTCCGCAGCCGTCATGCTTTCCAAGCTGAGCCAACCTCCAAATTCGCGAACGCTGTTGTGCTCATCGTGGTCGCTGCCCCACTTCCCGTCGGTGGTTTAGCGCCTTTCGTCTGAAAACCACTGGCCCGGGCACCGGCACCCGTGCGGGCGGTCGCAGTCTCCAGCCGGCCCAGGCGAAGGCACCCCGGGCGGGAGCTCCGGCTCGAGGCACGGATCGGAAACCAGCGGAGCAGGGTCGCGACGCTCTCGACGGAACGTGTGGAGCAGTTATCCGCGATCGGGATGCGCTGGGCATAGCCACCCGGCAAAACTGTTGTATATCTCGCTACGGAGGCGAAGTTGATCATTTTCGATACGAATGCAGTGAATCTGCTGCCGCACGACGGCCCGCGGGCGGACATCATCCGGAAGCTGCGGCAGTCCGGTCATCATCGGGTCGCGGTGCCCCGGATGGTGCTGGAGGAGATGGCCGCGCACCGGGCGAAGCACTACCCCGCGAAGTACCAGGCCATTGTGAACACGCTGGACAAGCTGCGCGATGCGCTCCCCTGGGGGCTTAATACTCCAGTCTGGTTTCGCGATCTTGGGTCGGACCCGCTTGAGAACGGGAACGGCCACCGCGTGATCATCAAGGGTTGTGTGGACTCATGACGATCGTGCGGTGGCCGCAGGTCACAGCATAGACGGCACCCGCTGGCGGGCGATGTTCGAGCAGGCCATGGCCCGGATCGCGGGCCGGTTCGGACGAGTTGAACCGAGGGCGAGTGCCCGTGCCTATCTGCTCGGGCTGTTGTCGAAGGCGGAGCGGAAGAACTGCTGGCAGCTGGCCGAACAGGCCGGGCATGCGCGGCCGGGGCCGATGCAGCGGCTGCTGCGCTACGCACGCTGGGACGCCGACGCCGTCCGCGACGATGTCCGTGCCTACACCGTCGAACACCTCGGCACCGACGGCGCGGTGCTGATCGTGGACGAGACCGGCTTCGTGAAGAAGGGCCATGCCTCGGCAGGCGTACAGCGCCAGTACACCGGCACCGCCGGACGCATCGAGAACTCCCAGGTCGGCGTCTTCCTCGCCTACGCCACCAGCCGGGGACGGGCACTGATCGACCGCCGCCTCTACCTGCCCGAGCAGTCCTGGTGCACCGATCCCGAACGCCGCCGGGCGGCCGGGATCCCCGACGAGGTGCGGTTCGCGACCAAGCCCCGCCTGGCCCGGGAGATGATCACCGCCGCACTGGACGCCGGAGTGGAGGCGCCGTGGGTGACCGGCGACGAAGCCTACGGGCAGGACCCGCAGCTACGTGCCGCCCTGGAGGCACGCGGGACCGGCTACGTGATGGCCGTCGCCTGCTCGACGCGGGTGCGGATCAACCAGGGCCGCACCCCCGTCCGCGCGGACACCCTCGCCGAACGCCTGCCCGCCACCGCCCGGCAGCAGCAGAGCGCCGGCCGTGGTGCGAAGGGCCCGCGCTACTACGACTGGGCCTGGATCCACATCGGCACCGACGACCACCGACACCTGCTCATCCGCCGCAACCGCACCACCGGGGAACTCGCCTTCTACCTGTGCTGGTCACCCGCCCCGGTCGCTCTTGGGGAACTGGTCCGCGTCGCCGGTGTCCGCTG
>NZ_JBIARH010000080.1:0-10444 GCF_042889785.1 Streptomyces sp. NPDC002476
CGGCTCGTCCGAGCCCGGCAGCACGGGCGTGTGCACGGCCAGTGCGGCCAGGAACCGGCGGTGGACAGCCCGGGGGTTGAAGGACATGACCGTGGCTGAACGCGCGCAGGAACGCGCCCAGCGTGGACCGGGAACGGATCCCGCCGAACACGGCCGGCATCGCCCCATGGCGCAGAACGTTCAGGTCGTCGATGCTGTCCGCACCCGCCGCCATCCCGGCCACGAAGCTGGTGACCTAGGCATCCGCTGCCGCGCCCGCTGCGCCGGGCGGCACCGGACGGCCAGAATGATCACGTGGCTGAACGCGTGCAGGTCCGGGAGATTGACGACGAAGAGGGCAGACGGTTGCTGCGGATCACCCACAGAGGCACCGGGTCGGTGGTGACCTGGCGGCGGGCCCAGATGGTGCTGCTGTCCGCGCAGGGCATGCCGGTGGTGGAGATCGCAGAGCCCGGCACCGGTGGGCAGCAGTGCCTGCCAGGCGCGGTGAGTGTCTTCTCGCCGGTACTGGGCTGAATGCTTCGCAGCGTTACCCATCCGAAAACGTATAGCGGGATGTACGGCCTGAACTTCATATGCCTGAGGCAGTCCGAAAGCAGTCCGAGTGGGATTTGAGTAGCCGAACTCATGTGCGCCCCTGCTGCGACTGTTTCCGAAGGGCGTGGAGCGTGCAGGATCTGTTCCAGGCGAGTCAGCAACGGTGTGATCGAGTGTCGGCCCCTTGGCCGTACTGGCTTCGCGATTGGCCTGCGGATGCAAGGAGGCGTATGTCCGATGGGCTGCCGATGGCTCCCGGGGCCGCCGGTTTTAGGAGGTTGACCTTCCGGCGTCCGGATCGCTCGAAGGCGGTACGGGCCTGGATCCTCGTCGGCCAGGAGCGAATCGAGAAGCACTTCCTTTCGTCGTGCTCATCCGAGTCGAACCCGACGAATTGGGCAAGGCCTATACGAGGGCACCTGCCGGACAGAAGATCAGGTCAGGCGCCTTCTTCCGGGCCCTGGAAGAAGCCCGGCATCTTCGGCGAGTGCGACATCAGCGGGTTCGTTCGGATCGAGGCGAACGGTGGGGTGCTGGCCCGAAGACGGTCCGGATCTTGACTCGCCGCCCGTCGCGACGCGCTCCGGGCGCCGCATGTCGTGCCGACGCTCGCCGCGCCCACCGGTGTGACCGGCCCGACCCCGACTCCCCATCCCCCACCGCACATTCGACGGAGGACCTTTGCGCAAGGCTTTGAGTACTGTGGCGGCCACGATCGCCGTGGTCGCCGTGCTGCTGATGCTGGTCCCATCGCACACGGGCGCCCGGCCCCAGGCAAAGTCGGCCACAGGTACGGCGCTCGACGGCGCCGCCCCGGCCGCGGTCACCGTGACCGCCCACACGGTGACGTTCGTCAACAGCACCGGCAAGAAGATCTGGGTCGGCAGCACCGTCAACGCCGACGGTTCCAAGAACTTCGGATCGTTGCCGGTCCTGGAGCCCGGGCAGTCGGCGACGGTGGCCGTCCCGGAGGACGCGGCCCCCGGCTACTGGCGCGGCAAGTTCTTCGCCCGTATGGGGTGCGGCGGCGAGTCCGGCAGCGACTTCCACTGCGAGCTGGGCGACTGCGGTGTCTTCGCCGACCACTGCGCACCGAATACCGGTGAACAGCCGGTCAGTCTCGCCGAGTTCAACTTCGACCGCGGTGACGGCCTGGCGCCTTGGTACAACGTGAGCTACGTCAACGCCTTCTCCGTGCCGATCACGATCACGCCCAGCGAGGTGTCCGGCTCCGGTGGCGGCTGCGGCGAGGTGGGCTGCCCCGAAGATCTGCTGCCGAAGTGTCCCGCCGACAACCTGACACGGTGGGGCGACGGCACGCCGAAGTTGTGCACCAGCCCGGACCGCGACGCCAAGACCCCCTACAGCAACATGATCACCACCAACTGCCCGAAGGCGTACGGCTGGTCGAAGCAGGACCAGGAGCCGGGCAACCACGTCATGCAGCAGTGCAGCCGGTGCAGCGGCTTCACGGTCGAATTCCACCGCGGCGCCTGAACGGACGGGAACGCACCATGCGCAGAAGAAGCATCCTCACCGCCGCGCTGGCGGCCCCGCTCGCGCTCTCGGCCACCGGCCGCGCCGCGGCGGCCCAAGCCCCGAACGGCACCCCGGCCACGGACCGGATCGCGGTTTCGGAAGCCGCCAACGTGAAGAAGAAGGGCGCAAGCGCCTGGAATTTCGACGGCGTCGCCCAAGACCTCGCCGATTCCGGGGTCGGCTGGTTCTACACCTGGTCCTCGGGCAGGTCAGGGATCGCCGCGCCCAATGGCGTCGAGTTCGTCCCGATGATCTGGGGGCCGGGCTCGGTGACCGACGCCGAGATGGACCAGGCCAAGCAGCAGGGCACGATCCTGCTCGGCTTCAACGAGCCCGACCATCCGGGGCAAGCGGCCATGACCGTGCAGCAAGCACTCGATTTGTGGCCCCGGTTGCAGTCGACGGGCCTGCGGCTCGGCGCGCCCGCGGTGGCCACCGGCGCGGACACCGCCGACGGCTGGCTCGGCCAGTTCCTCCGGGGCGCCACCAGCCGCGGCCTCAAGGTCGATTTCCTGCCCGTCCACTGGTACGGCGCCGACTTCAACGCCACCAACGCCACCAACCAGTTGCGCGGCTACCTCCAGGCCACCTACGACCGCCACCACAAACCGCTCTGGCTCACCGAGTACGCCCTCATCGATTTCTCGTCCGGCACGCCGCGGTACCCGACGCAGGAGCAGCAGGCGGCCTTCGTGCAGCAGTCGACGGCCATGCTCCAGGGCTTGCCGTTCGTCGAGCGGTACGCCTGGTTCACGCTCTCCACCGGCCGCGGCGACGGCACCGGACTGTACAACGGCACGACCGCCACGCAGGTGGGTGCCGCCTACCGCGCGGCGGGTTGAGCCGCAGCCCTGTCCCGCATTCCCGCTCCGGAAAGGAAGCGACCATGATCCGCTCACTCCCTCTCGCCCGGCTGGCCGTCGGCCTCACCGCCCTCACCGCGGTGGTCGTCGCGGCGCCGCCCAGCTCCGCCGTGCCCGCCGTCCCGCTCGCCGACACCTGCTGGGCGACGCACTACGGCCCCATCCCGCCCGGCTCCTACACCGCCAGCGGCGAAATCTTCGACAACAACGCGGACACCGCGGCGACCTCCCTCTCCCGTAACCCGCAACTCCCCTTCAATACCCTGGTGAAGGTCACCAACAACGCGAACGGCGCGTCTCTCGTCGTCCGCATCAACGACCGTGGCACCTTCACCCAGACCCCGCAGGAACCCAAGTGCCTCGACCTCACCGATGGCGCCTTCCAGCGCCTCGGCGGCGTCATCGACCCGGACCAGGGCCACATCGAGGTGACGGAGGAAGTGCTTCCGTAGGGGCCCGCCTCCGGTGCCAGGGTGGCCAGGCAAGAACGACCGCCCCGGCACCGCCCCCCGGAAGTCTGCCAACCGCCGGTTGTCCCGGGACGTGCCCCACCACGGCCGCGGGCGCAGCGGACGCATCCGGGGCGCTGATCTTGATCGTCACCTGTCCAAGGCTCATCCTCGGCCACTCTCGACGTCCCCCCATTCGATCCGAGACTGTCAGTCCCGGCGCTTGCCAGTGAAAGTGCCGTGGGGAGCGCGGTCGAGCAGCCTGCGGACCCGGGAGGCCTTTGCCATGTCCGCGGCGAGACGGACACCCTTGACGACGGACCCGCCACCGCCGGTGGCCACGGTCAGGGCCGTATCGGGCAGCAACCGACCGAACCCTTCCGCAGGGTCCTTCATGAAGTCGCTGATCATCTGCCTGCCGGTGCCGACCGGGTCGTTGGCGGCGACCACCAGGCCGGCGGCAAGCCTGTTGAGGCTGGTGGTGTACTCGGCGGGATGAGTGAGGTTGTACGGATCCAGCGGATTGACTCCCCGGACGAAGTTCACCAGCCCCGCAGTGCCCTTGATGACGCCGCCGCCGACGTGGTCGTTGATGATCTGCCACTCCTGCAGACCGTCGCCCACCTGTTGTGCGTACGAGGGCTTTTCCGGGGCCATGTCACGGGCGCCGCGGACCGCGGCACGGGCCGTCTCCGCGGCGGTGTTCCGCTGTTCACGGTTCGGCTCGCCTGTTGCTGCGCCTGCTGGGCGCGTTCCTCGGGCGACGGCCCGAACGTGTCGTCCAGTGCCCGGTCCCACTGGCTGTCACTGATGCCGAGCCCGGTCTTGAGCCTCTCCGACACCTGATCGCCCGCCCCTTCGGTGAGAACCGTGCGGCCGGTGTCCTTCCAGGTCCGCTCCATGTCCTGGCCCGCCTTCTCGAACGACTCGGCGCTCCAGTCCGGGTCCAGGTAGTCAGGGGTGAGGATGTCACCCCAGTTCTGCTGGGCGATGTCCTCCTCGTCGGCGTGCGGGTTGCCGCCCATCAGGGCATTGACGCCGACCTTGAATGAGCCCTCGACGTACTGGTCGTGCTCCCACTGGGTGCCCGCCGCCAGCCCGAGACGGTCCGCGAGCGCGCTCGCGTGGGTGCGTTGGCCGGCCACCGGTCGAGCACGGAGCCACCGGCGGCAGCCGCGTCCCAGCTGCGCTCGGTCATCATCCGGCTGATCGCGTCACCGAGGCCCATCGGGTCGCGTCGCGGCCGCGACGGGAAGCGGAGGCTCCGGCGACCCCCTGTTTCTGCGGCTTGTGCGGCACGGAGCCTGCGTGTCCATGCTCTGGGCCGCCCCCGGCGTCCCCCGGGATCCGCCTCTGCTGCCCCGTGGGGGCAACCAGCCGGGAGCAGCGTGCCTCGGAGCCGGAAAGCGGCCCTCAGTCGTCCAGCGGAAGGTCATCGGTCAGGGGGCCGACCCACCGCCATGGTTGTGTCCTGATCGTCACCAGCAGCCGGCCGAACGCCTCCCGGTCGAACAGCACCCAGCGATGTTCCTCGGAGATCAGGACGTCGTCGATCAAGACGGTCGGTGTACCCGGGCCGCGAGTGTCCTCTTCATCGGCTCGCTCGTAGGCCCGCTCGGAGCGGGTCACGAAATCGCGGTACTTCATCGTCCTGACGGCGGTGTCGAATGCCGGGCCGCGCAGCCCTTCGACCTTGTCGGCCAGTTCCAGGAGATAGGCGTCCGTGTACCCGTCCACCGACTCTTCTGGCTGATGCTGGTAGAGCAGGGCGTGGTACTCGGCGAACTTTCCGGCTTCCAGCGCGGCGCGCAGCGCGTTGACCGCCTTCTTCGAACCGCTGCCTCCCACCCTGTCGTCCAGGAAGGAGGCGAAGGTGTACTCGGTTTTGGTGACACCCCACTCGGTCAGGACGCGCAGCGGCGGTCCGCCGCCGGTGAGTTCGAACTCCTGGCACACGGGGCAACGCGGATCCTCATAGAGGTGCACGGTGACCAGGGCTTGCGGATCTCCGACAATGATGGTGGTGCCGTCGGTGTCCAGCTTCTCGGGCACCACTTCCAACTTTTTCGGACAGCGTTCCCAACTGGGCCAAGGCCGAATTCAGCGGATCCGGCTTCGGCCTCTGTGTCGTTCCCCCACCGCATCCGCTCACTGAGAGTCCCAGCACGCAAACTGTCAGGATGGCGGCCAACCGTCTTCCGGCATGCGTCAGCAGCATGTATCCCCTCCTCGGACCAGGACATAGAGAGTAGGACGGGGGTGCGAAGGTCGTTGAGCGGGGTTCTTCGGGTGGTTCCGTTCTGGTCGTGTGGCCGCCGTGTTGGGCGCTGCCGCTCTCGCCGCGCGCGCGGCCCGACGTCAGCCGGCGGACGCGCTGAGCGGGGTCACCTGACGGCGGCGCCGGAACACCTCGACCGGTCAGCCTCCGTAAGGCCTCTGCGGGCGGTGCGGAGGCTGAGGGTGCGGGGCGTAAGGATTCTGCGGGCCGGGTGCGTACGGGTTCCCGGCGGCTCCCGGCGCGTACGGATTCTGCGGAGCCGGCGCGTAGGGGTGGCCGACCGTGGTGGACGGGTGCGGGTGGTCGTAGGGGTTCTGCTGCGGTGGTACGTGCGGCAGCTCCGTCGGCCGGACGGGGCCAGGGGTGGGCGGCAGGCTCGCTGGGTGCGTGCCGAGCCGGATGCCGTAACGCCGCTTCAGCCAGCTCGTCTCCAGCAGCGCGATGGCCGTGACGGTGACCGGGGCGCCCAGGATGAAGACGATCCCCATGGTGAGGCTGAGTCCGTGCAGATCTCCGGTCACGAGGTCCCAGCTGGCCATCAGCCAGCTGGTCACCGTGGCGAGCAGCGCGGGCAGACTGCGGTGCACCGCGGCCGTGCCGAAGAAGTTACCGGAGACCCGCACGGCTCCCCGGACCACGAAGACGGCCATCCACAGCGACGTCAGGGCGGTAACCAAGGACCGTAGGAAGCCCATCGAAGAGCTTTCCGACTGCACCAGCAGGACCAGGCCCACCACGCAACCGACGAACAGCACGAGCAGCTTGAAAGAGTTGAACAGCGAGGCCCGCAGCTGCCGCACGGTGCCGGTGCGCCGCCAGACGAGGAGCATCACGCCGACCGTCAGCGGGGTGAGGAACAGCAGCACGATGGAGGCGACCATCGCGTTCTCCATCAGTTCCATGATGTCGAAGCCGCCCTGGACATAGGTGTAGACACCGAGTGATGCGATCACTCCGGCGATGACCCGCAAACGCTTGAGCCGGTCTATGGACGGATCGAGCGAATCCGGGATCCAGGCGGGATGGAACACCACGCTTGCGACCCTCCAGGGAGCCAGGAAGGACCGGCCCGTGAGCTCGCCCCCTGTCCAACTTTCCCGCATACCTGGCACTTTGTGTTCCCCTAAGCGTTCGCTTGCATGATCGCCGGTGGATTCTATGGGCAGCGGACGACGCCCCATCGCCCGCTACCCGCACCGCGCTCGCCGCCGTTCGCGTAGCTCCCGGTAGATGGTGACCAGGGCCCGCGTGGAGGCATCCAGCCCCGGTACGTCGGCGCCCCCGGTGAGCACGGGCTCGACGCGCTTGGCGAGTACCTCGCCCAGCTCCACGCCCCGCTGGCCGAAGGAGTCGACAGAACCGGGCCGAGAACGGTCTGTACGACGACATCCGTGAATCTGCTCCGACATGGGAGAAAGTGTGTGATCGCTCGGCCATGTCGGGATGGATCAACTCCACCTCGATGGGCGGAGCGTTCAGCTCGGGCTTCTCGACCAAGTACCGGATGCTGGACAAGGACCGTACTGGGTGAACTCCCCCAGTTCGCGCACTGCAGGCATTGTGCCGGTCGTAGCCTGGTGGGGCCAGTCGGCGGTGTTGCCCGGGGCAGCTATTGCAAATAGGTGTTCGCAGGGTGACGGACCTTTGCATGCCCGCTCGCGCGGTGCCGCCGCAGGCCCGACTGGAGTAGCCGGTCGTCGCGGAGGCCGCCACAGTCGCTATCGGCGTCGCCAAGCCGAACCCCAGCCGCCGCATGCCATTCGCCGGCCGGGCTCAGCCGAAGGACGGCATGCGCTACAGTTGATCTTGTTGGTTCGCCGCAAGTCACGGCGGCTGACGCTGCGTTGGTGGTCCAAGGAAAGACGTCCCGCTTCCTGCGGGGAAATGCAGGTGCAAGGCCTGCCCGGCGCTCGCGCACGAAGCCCTTCCCTCCCACGAGGGGAAGGGCTTCGTCACGTTCCCGCTTGCCATGGAGGATCTCCGCGCGGCCCTCGCGCATACAGGCGTGATGCGCCGACGCCCGGCGGCAGACGCGCCTGTGCCGGACATTGGGCCGATGCCCGGCACCGCCCCGCAGGTCAGCGGCCGAGCGCTTGACATCCTCTCCCCCTGAAGGGGGAGATTCCCGCCTACCGCGCCGTTGAAGGCTGCGGTGTCGAGTGGGTTCCTGCTTCGCTGCGCGGTGCGGGCACGGGCGCCCGTCCTACCTGCGCTCTGCAGGCTGTCGCGGCCAGTCCGGCCGCCTTGGCGATGTCGACCGCCGCGCTGATGTCCCGGTCCAGGACCGCCCCGCATGCCCTGCACGTCCATTCCCGGACGTGCAGGGCATGCGGGCCGTCCTTCACGCCGCACTGCGAGCACACGCCTCCACCAACCCCGAAGCAGAAGCCCGCCGCTCCTTCCGCGACGGGCTGCGCCTGTTCCGGCTCCCGCCACGCGGCGTCTACGACCTTCAGGAATTCCTCGACTCCGAAGGCAACAGAGAGGCCTTCGACCCCGAGGAACAACTGGTCGACCTCTGGGCCCGGTGTGGTTGCGATCGAGTGATCAAAGGACGCGAGCCAGTGCGTCCGGCCCCACGAAGTGCAATGGTGGCTCGCCGCGCAGGAACCGCAGCACCTCCTCCACGGCACTTGCGCCGAGCCGCTGACGGCACTCGGCGGTGCCCGCCGCCTGATGAGGGGTCAGTAGAACGTTCGGGAGTTTCCGGAACAGGTGGCGGACCGGCAGTGGTTCGGTGTCGAAGACGTCGATCGCAGCGTCCAGCCGGCCCGCCGACACCTCCGCCAGAAGCGCGTCCTCGTCGACGAGCCAGGAACGGGCGGTGTTGACCAGACCGGCGCCGTCGGGCATCAGCGCCAGTTCGCGCGCACCCAGCATGCGCCGGGTCTCGGCGGTGGCAGGGGCGTGCACGGCGACGATCCGGCTGCCACGGAGCAGTTCGTCCAGCGGCACCACCCGTACCGCGAGCCGCTGTGCGTCCTCGTCCGTCAGATACGGGTCGGTGACCGCGACCTGTGCCCCCAGTGCCCTCGCCAGCTCGATGTACGCACGACCGGTGCGGGACGCTCCGATGACGCCGATCGCACAGCCCTGGATCTCGTGCCGCGGCGGGGCCTGGCCGGCCTCGTCCCAGTCGGCTCCGCCGCGCAGCGCGTGGTCGAAGCGGTGGATGCGGTGCAGCAGGGCGAGGGTGAACGCCAGGGCCACCTCGGCGACCGGGCGTGCCATCGCGTCACCGGCCTGGGTGACGAGGATCCCACGCCGGAAGACTTCCTCGGTGACGTACGGGGCGACCGCCGATCCGGTGTGGGCGACGATCGCCAGTCGGTCGGCGACGTCGAGCAGTTCCTCGCTGAGGCGGGGCGTGCCCCAAGCGGTGATCAGGGCACGGGCACCGGGCAGCGCCGCACCGAGTGCGTCCCGGTCGGTGTGCTCGTCGAGGACGGCCGGCTGCGCCGCGGCGCAGAGGCTCTGCCACACCTCGGGGGTGAAGAACTGCTCACGAAGGTGCGGGGGGACGGCGACGACGACCCGCGGCCGGCGGGCCGCCCCCGGGTCAGGAGAGCCAGTCATCGAGGTGCTCCGCGACGAAGTCGTCGTCGGTGAGCCAGGGGTAGGCCGTGGCGACCCGGGTGATTTCTTCGGCCTGGCCGGGAGACAAGACCTCCTTCGGATCGAGACACCAGATGTCCTCCAACAGACCCTGGCGGCGCAGCACTTCATGGACACCCGCGATACAGCCGCGAAATCCGCCGCGCACGTCGAACACAGCGCTGTTGGCGTCGGTGAGCTCCGGACGGCGGGCGAGGCAGCCGACCATGGCGTCGTGGTCACCGGCGCGTGCCCGCCGGACCTGATCGAGGAGGGTGACGGCGGAGCCGGTCCAAACGGACCACTGGCCGAGCAGCCCGCCGGCGAACCACCGCCGAGTGCCCTTGGTCTCGTACGGGGTGAGCAGGTCGCCGATGATGTCGTCGTCGTTGCCGGTGTACAGGACGACCTCGTCGGCGCGGTCGGCGGCCGCCACGGCCCGCACGACATCGGCGGTGCGGTAGCGGTCGAAGGGCGCGATCTTGATGGCCGCGGTGTTCGGCAGGTCTGCGAATGAGCTCCAGAACGACGGCGAGAGATAACGGCCGCCGACGGGCTCCTGGAGGTAGAAGCCGATCACCGGCAGCACCTCGCCGACGGCGCGGGCCCGGTCCAGCAGCCCCTTCTCGTCGGCGCCGGGCACGGCGGGGCTCAACAGCACGGCGTCGTAGCCGAGGGAGGCTGCGAGCTCGGCTTCGGAGACGGCCTGCGCGGTGTGGCCGCAGGCCCCGGCGACGGTGACGACGGGGTGGCCGGCCTCGTTCCGCACGGTCTCGGCGGCGAGTTCGAGGACCGGTGCCAGCAGGCCGATGCCCGGTTCGCGGATCTCGAACTGGGTGGTGTGGACGGCGACGGCGAGGCCGCCCGCGCCGGAGGCGAGGTAGTAACGGGTCAGTGCGCGTTGCCGGCGTTCGTCGAGCTTGCGGTCGGCGCCGAGGGCGAGTGGATGAGCGGGGATGACGGCTCCCTCAGCGAGCACTTCCATCGGAGTGCGTGCCGGGGCTGCCGCGGCCGCCGAGGAGGGTACGGGTTTGGGAGTGGTCGCGGCTACGGGGCCGGGTGCAGGCGCGGTCGCGGCTGCGGGCGTACGGGACATGGGGTGGATCAGAACCTTCCGTCGCGGACCTGGAATTTGGTGGGCTTGCCGGAGAGTGGCAGCCCGCGGCGCAGCCAGTCGGCCTGCC
>NZ_JBIARH010000081.1:0-9994 GCF_042889785.1 Streptomyces sp. NPDC002476
GCTTTCGCGCTTTTCCCTTTCGGCGGTTCCAACCTTACCAGATTCTTTTTCCGTTCCGTTTCCGGTCCGAATTTCAATTCCGGCGGCCGTTGGAGAGCCTTCACCTTTCGGTGCGGCCACTACGTTAACCGATTTCTCGGACCGCTCATAATCGAGCCAAATCAATCCGAAATTACGGCATCCCGAAAACGCACCCTGAGGGTGTGTGTCGTAGGTAGTGGTTTGCCGTTTTGGGTTGCTTCGATCGATCCTATCGATCGCATCGACAACAGTGCCCGTTTCAAACGGCTCGGACCACATTAGGTGGTCCGCATGGGCGAGTCAAGTTGCGCGGCGGCGTGGCACATGGGCCCGGTAGGGGCTCACCGTGGGGTCGCCGTCGATCCAGAACCGCCACGGATGTGCGGCTCCGTCGCCACCGACTCCGGTACGCGGACCATTGCGTACCCGGTCACGGGGCGGTGGGGTGCCATGCAGCAGGTGCAGCGCGTTGCCGGGGTGGGCGATGGCGTCGGTGCCGTCGAGCGCGCGGTCGATGTCGAGGGCGGTGGCCAGTCGGGCCGGCCCTTTGGCCAGTTCCTCGTCGTTGCGGGCGGAGGTCCGGCGTACCCGGGTGAGTTCGGCGCCCACCTGGATCTCGCCCGCGCGGAGCAGGACACCGCCGGCCCTGCCTTCCGGGCCGCACACCAGGTTGAGGCAGTGCCACATGCCGTATGTGAAGTAGACGTACGCGTGACCGGGCGGTCCGTACATGACGCTGTTGCGTGGAGTGCGGCCCCTGAAGGCGTGCGATCCGGGGTCGGCCTCGCCCGCGTACGCCTCCACCTCGGTGAGGCGGAGCTCTATGGGGCCGTCGGGTGTGGTGCGGACCAGGATCCGGCCCAGCAGGTCGGGGGCCACGTCCAGTACGGGGCGGTCGAAGAAGTCGCGGGTGAGCGGTGTACGTTCCAGACCCTCGGTCATGACGTTCGAGGGTACCGGGAACTGACCGCGGTCCTGGCGCGTATCTAGAGGTCAGGATCTAGGAGGAGAGAACATGGGCTTCAAACGGCTGCTCGCGAGCCTGGGCGCCGGCGGCGCTTCGGTGGAGACCGAGCTCAGCGAACTCAACGTCGTACCGGGCGGGGTCGTCCAGGGCGAGGTGCGGATCCAGGGCGGCAGCGTGGATCAGCAGATCGAGGGGCTCTCCGTGGGGCTGCAGGCCCGGGTAGAGGTCGAGGGGCAGGACACGGAGACCAAGCAGGACATCGAGTTCACCAAGCTCCGGCTCGGTGGCGCGTTCCAGGTGCAGGCCGGTGCGGTGCACGTCGTTCCGTTCGGGCTCGAGATCCCGTGGGAGACGCCGATCACGATGTTCGCCGGTCAGCACCTGCACGGCATGCACATCGGCGTGACCACGGAGCTGCAGATCGCGCGGGCGGTGGACTCCGGCGACCTGGACCCCGTCAATGTGCATCCGCTGCCGGCCCAGGAGGCGATTCTCGACGCCTTCGGGCGACTCGGTTTCGGTTTCCGCAGCGCGGACATGGAGCGCGGCCACATTCGCGGTACGCGCCAGCGGCTGCCCTTCTACCAGGAGATCGAGTTCTACCCGCCGCAGCAGTACCGCGGGCTCAACCAGGTGGAGCTGTCGTTCGTCGCGGACGACCGCGAGATGGACGTCGTCCTGGAGATGGACAAGAAGCCGGGACTCTTCAGCGAGGGCAGCGACACCTACCGTTCCTTCAAGGTCGGGCTGAACGACTTCCACACGACGGACTGGGCGGCGTACCTCAACCAGTGGCTCGCCGAGGTCGGCGGTCGGCGCAACTGGTTCTGAAAATCCGGTGCCGTGGCCGGCGCTGTCAGCCCCGCGGACATCGCCGGCCACGGCACTAGGGTCGGGGAAAGACCTGCCGACGGCGGCAGGGCGATCAGGAGAGGTGCTGACGTGACCGAGCAGAAGAGGGCGCCGCTGCCGCACGACTTCCATCCCGAGGTGCCGTCGTTCACGGTGGTGAGCGACGATCTCGCCCCCGGGGCCGTGCTGGCCGGCGCGCAGGTACTGGCGGCCGGGAACACGTCGCCGCAGTTGCGGTGGGAGGGATTCCCCGCGGAGACCAAGAGTTTCGCCGTGACCTGCTTCGACCCCGACGCGCCCACGGGCAGCGGGTTCTGGCACTGGGTGCTCTTCGACATCCCGGCCTCGGTCACCGAGCTGCCGGCCGGTGCGGGCAGCGGGGAGTTCGCCGGACTGCCCGCCGGGGCCGTGCACGTCCGCAACGACTACGGGACGAAGGACTTCGGCGGCGCCGCGCCGCCGGCCGGCGAGAACCACCGCTACGTCTTCACCGTCTACGCCGTCGACAGCGAGAAGCTCGGGGTCGACAGCGACACGTCGCCCGCGGTCGTCGGGTTCAATCTGCGATTCCACACGCTGGGGCGTGCCCAGCTGATCGGTGAGTACGAGGCCCCGGCCGCGTAGGCGCCGAGCCGTCACCGGGAGGCCGCCCCGGGCGGGCCGCCCGAGAGGTCGCCGGAACCCAGAGTTCCCCCGTTGTTCGCCCTGCCCTGGTCCTGAAGCGATCGGGGCAGGGCATTTTTATTGCGTTGTCCCTCACAGCCTGCCCGGCCAGAGTTGTTCCGGGCCTGCCAGGGGGCGGGCGGCACACGGGAGGTGGGCGAGATGCGGGACACGCTGGTGCTGAACGCGAGCTTCGAGCCGCTGTCGACGGTGACGCTGAACCGTGCGGTGGTGCTGGTGCTGCAGGACAAGGCCGTCGTCGAGCAGTCCCACCCGGATCTCCGCATGCGTGGCGCCGCCGTGGACATCCCGGTGCCCAGGGTGATCAGACTCTGCCGGTACGTACGGGTGCCGTTCCGAAGACAGGCCCCGTGGTCCAGGAGGGGCGTGCTGATACGGGACCAGCACCGGTGCGCGTACTGCGGACGGCGGGCGAGCACCGTCGACCACGTGGTGCCGCGGGCCCAGGGCGGCCAGGACACCTGGCTGAACACGGTGGCGTCCTGCGCCGAGGACAACCACCGCAAGGCGGCCCGGACTCCGGAGCAGGCCGGGATGCCGCTGCTGCGGCAGCCGTTCGTCCCCTCCCCCGCGGAGGCGATGCTGCTGGCGATGCGGACCGACGACCGGTCCGCGCTGCCGGAATGGCTGGATCACGCCGCCGCGTAGTCGGCGTACGCACGGCACCCACCGGGACGTACGCGTCGAATCGTGCGGAAGCCCGTCCTCCTGCGAGGGCGGGCTTCCTGTGTGTCGGCCGTGTCAGCGGAGCAGCAACTGGACGATGGCGACCGTGCCGACCACGACGATGAGGGTGCGCAGGACGGTGGGGCTGAGGCGGCGGCCGACCTTGGCACCGATCTGGCCGCCCAGTGCGGAGCCGACCGCTATCAGTACGACCGCCGTCCAGTCGAAGTCCGCGACGAAGAGGAAGAAGAGCGCGGCGATGCTGTTGACGACGGCTGCCAGGACGTTCTTGACGGCGTTGAGCCGCTGCATCGTGTCGTCGAGCAGCATCCCCATCAGGGAGAGGTAGATGATCCCCTGGGCGGCGGTGAAGTAGCCGCCGTAGACGCTGGCGAGCATCAGCCCGGTGAAGAGGAGGGGGCCGCCGTCGGTGCGGGTGGGACCGCCGTTGTGCTCGCGTCGTCGCTGGACGGCCCTGCTGATGCGTGGTTGCAGGATGACCAGGATCAGGGCCAGCGTCACCAGGACCGGCACGATCGTCTCGAAGGCCGTGGACGGCAGGGACAGCAGGAGCGTGGCCCCGGTGAGACCGCCGATCAGGGCAGCGACGGCGAGCCTGCGGACCCGGCGGCTCTGCCCCGCGAGTTCCGCGCGGTAGCCGATGGCGCCGCTGATCGAGCCGGGGATCAGGCCGAGCGCGTTGGAGACGGTGGCGGTGACCGGGGGCAGCCCGGTGGCGAGCAGCACCGGGAAGGTGATCAGCGTTCCGGATCCGACGATCGTGTTGATCGCACCGGCGCTGATGCCCGCCGCGAAGACGGCGAGCATCTCCCAGATGGTCATGGCGACTCCCCCGTGCATGGTCGATGCGTCGTGCACCGATCATGCACGAGGGCATGTACGCATCATTCGACCGGGGGCTGTTCCCGGCGCTCCTTGCCGCCGGTGTCGAATCCGGGGGCGCCGTTGCCGAGGTTGCCGAAGGCGCCGCTCAGGCCCTTCAGCGCGTCACCGATCTCGCTGGGCACGATCCAGAGCTTGTTGGCATCGCCCTCGGCGATCTTCGGCAGCATCTGGAGGTACTGGTACGAGAGGAGCTTCTGGTCCGGGTCACCGGCGTGGATGGACTCGAAGACCGTACGGATGGCCTGGGCCTCGCCCTCCGCCCGCAGGGCGGACGCCCTGGCCTCACCCTCGGCGCGCAGGATGGCGGACTGCTTCTCGCCCTCCGCGGTGAGGATCGCGGACTGGCGGGTTCCTTCGGCCTGGAGGATCGCGGCGCGCTTGTCGCGGTCCGCGCGCATCTGCTTCTCCATCGAGTCCTGGATGGAGGTGGGCGGTTCGATCGCCTTGAGTTCGACGCGGTTGACGCGGATGCCCCACTTGCCGGTCGCCTCGTCGAGGACTCCGCGAAGCGCGGCGTTGATCTCCTCGCGGGAGGTCAGCGTCCGTTCCAGGTCCATGCCACCGATGATGTTGCGGAGGGTGGTGACGGTGAGCTGCTCGATCGCCTGGATGTAGCTGGCGACTTCGTACGTGGCGGCCCTGGCGTCCGTCACCTGGTAGTAGATGACGGTGTCGATGTTGACGACCAGGTTGTCCTGGGTGATCACCGGCTGAGGAGGGAACGGAACGACCTGTTCACGCAGGTCGATGCGGTTCCTGATCGTGTCGATGAACGGAACGACGATGTTCAGGCCCGCGTTGAGCGTACGGGTGTAGCGGCCGAAGCGCTCCACGATGGCGGCGCTGGCCTGCGGAATGACCTGGATCGTCTTGATCAGGGCGATGAAGACGAGCACCACCAGAATGATCAGGACGATGATGATCGGTTGCATCGTGGTTCCTCATTGCCCTTCGGTTGCCGACGGATCGCGGGTGATCGAGGTCGAGATCGAGTGCAGGTCGAAAACGGATGCGACCTCGATCTCATGATGATCGACTTCGAGTCTGACAGAACGCGCGCTGCGGTGGGGGTGATTCGGTCACATGACGACTGCTGTTGCTCCGTCGATGTCGACGACATCGACCTGCTGGCCCGGATCGAAGCTCTGGTCCCCGTCGAGTGCCCGGGCTGACCAGATCTCGCCGGCCAGCTTGATCCTGCCGCCGTTGCCGTCGACCCGTTCCAGGACGACCGCCTGACGGCCTTTCAGTCCATCGATGCCCGTGGCGAGTTGGGGCCGGTCGGCGCGGTGCCTGGTGGCGATCGGGCGCACCACGGCGATGAGCGCCACGGAGACCACGAGGAACACCAGCACCTGGACCACGATGCCGCCGCCGAGCGCCGCGACGACCGCGGCGGCGACCGCTCCGACGGCGAACATGCCGAATTCGGGCATCGCGGTCAGGACGAGCGGAATGCCCAGTCCCGCCGCGCCAATCAGCCACCACACCCACGCGTCGATGTCCACGTGGTCATGGTAGGACCGCGAGTGCCCTCACGGACAGTGCGCAAGCGGACAGGCCCCACGGCCCGGGCGGCCCACGGCCGGCGGTGGGCGACGGCAGCCGGGGGTGGGCGGCGGTCGTCGGGCTGTCGGCGGCTCCCGCTGCTTCCGGGAGAGACGCCTCAGGTCGGACGCCTCGGCACGGGCGTCTCAGGACGGGCGTCTCAGGACAGCGGGAGTCCGTGGGCCGTGTAGCGGTCGCCGGTGCGCTCGACGACGAGCGGCAGGCCGAAGCAGAGGGAGAGGTTGCGCGAGGTGAGCTCGGTCTCCATGGGCCCGGCGGCGAGCACCTTGCCCTGGCGGATCATCAGGACGTGGGTGAAGCCCGGGGCGATCTCCTCGACGTGGTGGGTGACCATGATCATGGAGGGGGCGTAGGGGTCGCGGGCCAGCCGGCCGAGGCGGCGGACCAGGTCCTCGCGTCCGCCGAGGTCGAGTCCCGCCGCAGGCTCGTCGAGGAGCAGCAGTTCGGGGTCGGTCATCATGGCGCGGGCGATCAGCGTCCGCTTGCGCTCGCCCTCGGACAAGGTGCCGAACTTGCGGTCGAGGTACTCGTTCATGCCGAGGCGGTCGAGGAAGGCGCGGGCGCGCTCCTCGTCGACGGCTTCGTAGTTCTCGTGCCAGGTGGCGGTCATGCCGTACGCCGCGGTGAGCACGGTCTGCAGGACCGTCTGGCGCTTGGGCAGCTTCTCGGCCATGGCGACGCCCGCCATGCCGATGCGGGGGCGGAGATCGAAGACATCGGTGCCGACACCGCCGAGTTGTTCACCGAGGATGCCGACGGTGCCGGTGCTCGGGAAGAGGTAGCTGGACGCGATGTTGAGGAGGGTGGTCTTGCCCGCACCGTTCGGGCCGAGGATGACCCAGCGCTCCCCCTCCTTGACCTGCCAGGAGACGTCTTCCACCAGAGCACGTCCGTCGCGGACCACGGATACGTCCACCAGCTCCAGTACATCGCTCATGGCGCGTTGTCTCCCCATGCAGTGTCGAGGTCGTCGCGTGCCTGTGGGCACAGCTCCCAGGGAAATCTACGCCACCACGGGAGTGTGCCCGGCGCTGGGCCCGAGTGCCCCCGGGCCGCCCGCCTGTTCCCTAGGCTGTCCCCATGCTTTCGGAACCACGCTCAGGTTTGCTGGCCGCTTGGGGAAACGCGTTGCTCGCGGGACTCGTGTCCCCGGACGACGCGGTGCTCGCCATCGTCGGGGAGGACGCGGTGCACCGCGTGGAGGGACTGCCGGGCGAGGCGGGGCCGGTGGGGCTGACACTGGCGCTCGGGCGGTTGCGCGCCCTGGGGGTGAGCGGGTTCCGGGTCGCACTGCCCGCCCCGGGGCATCCGCTGGGGCTCAGCGGTCCGCCGGAGTTCAACGCGCGGGCACTGGAGGCGGAGGAGGCTGTGATCGCCTCCGGTGCCCCGTACGGGCTGGTTCCCGAGGTGAGCGAGCGGGGGCCGGAAGGGGATCTGCACATCGAGGTGGTGTGGCACTGCCTGCCGGTACGGGAGGCTCCGCCGGCCGATGTGCCGTCGCTGGGCGAGGCGGAGCGGGAGCTCGCCGAGGCGCTGCGGGACGCGACGGAGGTGCTGTCGCGGCTGGACGTGGCCGGTTCCGGGCCGATGGCGGAGGCGGCGGTGGACGCGTACCGGGCGCGGGCGGAGCGGAGCCGCGAGGTGCTGGCTCCGGGGTATCCGCCGCGCGCGGTGCGGGTGCTGGAGCTGGCACAACGGGTCGGGCTGCTGATCTCGGTGGCGTACGGGAACGCGCACGGCGGGGCGGTGAGCGCCTCGGAGATCGCGGCACGTGCGGAGGCACTGCGGCCGGTCGAGCGGGTGGCCCGGAGGGCGCAGGTCGCCGCGTACAACGCCTGTGTGGAGGAGCGCGAGCGGGATCGGTAGGTCCGCAGGGCGCCGCCGCCGCGGGGCGGTCCGCGGTCCGGCGCCCGGCCCGGGGACGCGGGAGGGCCCGAGGACACGGGAGGACCCGGGGACGCGGGAGGGACGGTCGCGTCCGCGTGGCCGGGCCTCCCGCCGGACGGACGGCGCGCGCACCGACCGGCGGTCTCCCGCCGCGGTGCGCAGCCTGCGACGGCGTCCGCCCGCGGCGCGCACACGGTCCGCGACGCGCGCATCGTCCGCGGTGCGTCCCGCCGGCGGTACCCGGTCGCGGGCGCGTGCACCGTCGGGGTGTGCCCGGTAGCGGTGCCGCTCGGCTCAGCCGGCCGCCCCGTGCCGTACGGCCCAGAGGGCCGCCTGGGTCCGGTCCGAGAGGTCCAGCTTCATCAATATGTTCGAGACGTGGGTCTTGACGGTCTTCTCGGAGAGGACCAGGGCTCGTGCGATCTCGCGGTTGGAGCGGCCGTCGGCGATCAGGCCCAGTACTTCCCGTTCCCGTTCGGTGAGGGTGCTCCCCCGGCCCGTGCCGCCGCCGCCTTCGTCCTGGGTGAGCAGGGCTCCCGCGACCTCCGGCTGGAGGAGCACGTGTCCGGCGTGCACCGAGCGGATCGCCCCGGCCAGGGCGTCGGGGTCGACGTCCTTGTACACATAGCCGGAGGCCCCGGCCCGGAGGGCGGGCACGACGGTGCGCTGTTCGGTGAAGCTGGTGACGATCAGGACCTTGGCCGGGTTCGCCAGCCCACGGAGTCTGCGCAGGGCCTCGATCCCGTCGGTTCCGGGCATCTTGATGTCCATCAGGACGACATCGGGACGGAGTTCCTCGGTCCTGGCCACGCCCTCGGCGCCGTCGGACGCCTCGCCCACCACCTCTATGTCGTCCTGGATCTCCAGGAACGTACGCAGACCGCGGCGGACCACCTGATGGTCGTCGACCAGCAGCACCCTGATGATCTTCTCAGCCACCGGGTATCTCCATCTCGATCGTGGTGCCCTTGCCGGGCGCCGATTCAACGGTGAGCCTTCCGCCGACCCCGCTCGCGCGGTCCCGCATCGACACCAGGCCCAGGTGGCGGCCCGCCTGCCTGGTCGCCTCGGGGTCGAAGCCGCCGCCGTCGTCCGTGATGCGCAGCCGTGTGCCGTTGCCGTGCCGGGTCAGGGTGACGTCGACGTGTGCGGCGCCCGAGTGGCGCAGGGCGTTGTGCAGGGCTTCCTGGGAGACCCGCAGCAGCGCTTCCTCCTGGGCCGCGGGCAGGGCGCGAACGCCCTTGCCGGTGAAGGTGACCCGGGCCGTGTGGGCGCGGTCCAGGACCTGGATCTGGGTGCGCAGCGTGGCGACGAGGCCGTCCTCGTCGAGGGCGGCGGGGCGCAGTTCGACGACGGCCGCGCGCAGTTCGTCCACGGCTTCGGCGGCGAGCGCGGCGACCTGGTGGAGCTCTCCCTTGGCACGGACCGGGTCGCGGTCGATCAGGGCGGTGGCCGCCTGGGCCGTGAGGCGCAGCGAGAACAGCTTCTGGCTCACGGCGTCGTGCAGCTCATGGGCGAGCCTGGAGCGCTCCTCGGCGATGGTCAGTTCCCGGCTGCGTTCGTACAGCCGGGCGTTGGTGAGGGCGATCGCCGCGTGCTGGGCGAGGATCGACAGCAGTTCCTCGTCCTCGGCGGTGAAACCGCAGCTGCCCTCCGGTTTCGGGCAGCGCTTGTTGGCGAGGAAGAGCGCGCCGAGGGTCGCGTCGCCGTCCCGGATGGGCAGGCCGAGGAAGTCGGACATGTCGGGGTGGGCTGCGGGCCAGCCCTCGAAGCGGGGGTCCTTCCGGACGTCGGCCAGGCGCTCGGGCCGCGCCTCGTGGAGCATCGCGGCGAGGACGCCGTGCTGCCGGGGCAGCGGGCCGATGGCCCTCCACTGCTCGTCGCTGACGCCGTCGACGACGAACTGGGCGAAACCTCCGTGGTCGTCGGGGACGCCCAGCGCGGCGTACTCGGCGTCCAGCAGTTCGCGGGCCGAGGCGACGATCGTCTTCAGGACGTCGCGCACTTCGAGTGGCCGGCTCATGGCGAGGAGCGCGGCACTCACCGCTGCGAGGCCCGACGGTGGGCGATGGCTCATGGCCTCACCGTACAAGCGGGACGCGTACGCCGTATCGGCCTGTGGACGGCTGCCGCTCGGGGCTCGGGGCCTAGGCCCTGCCGTCGGGCCGCCCTGCCGCGCGGCAGGGCCGGTGCGGGCGCTCTCGGGGGCTCGTATCCCGACTCCTCACCCTCCGAATTGCTTGAGCAACGATTGGTGAGATTGCAGGGCGGCCGATGTGAGGCCGGGCATAGGACCCACATCACTTACGAAGGACGCTAGTGGGCGCATAAGAGGTCGCGCGCATAAGTGGGGCGGAGGAAGGAGCGGGGCGAGGGGCAAGCCCGGCAAGGCGGAGGAGGGAGGTGACGCGAAGGGGCCCCTCCCATGCCTTTCGGGCCATG
>NZ_JBIARH010000082.1:0-9768 GCF_042889785.1 Streptomyces sp. NPDC002476
TCAGCCACGTGATCATTCTGGCTGTCCGGTACGGCCCGGCGCAGCAACCAGGCGACACATCACAACAGGGCAAACCTTGCCTGATGCGGCACTAGGTGTACTTCGTTAGGTTGGTTTGATCTTGGTGGTCGTGGCGGTGCATGCTGCGGCTCGTGGATCTTGGCGAGGTGGAGAAGCTCCGCGGGGACCTCGGTAATTTCGTGGCTGAGGTCTTCGCGTCCCTGGCGCGCAAGGACCAGCGCCGGCAAGGAGATTGCTATCTGCGCGGGTTGATGCTGGATGGGCGGCGCAAGTCTGTCCGGCCCATGGCGGAGCGGCTTCCGGACGGCAATATGCAGGCTCTGCAGCAGTTTGTCAGCCAGTCGCCGTGGGACCACGTTCCGGTGCTGCGGAATATCGCCCGGAAGATGATCTCCGCCATCAGTCCCGAGGCGTGGGTGATCGACGACACCTCGTTCCCGAAATCCGGTGACCAGTCGGTGGCTGTGTCCCGGCAGTACTGTGGTGCGCTGGGCAAACGCTCGCCCTGCCAGGTCGGAGTGAGCGTTCACGCCGTCACCGACCAGGCCTCGTGCCCGCTGTCGTGGCGGCTGTTCGTGCCGCCGGAATGGGGCGACCGCGACGATATCCGCAGGAAACGGACCGGTCTCCCGCCGGAGACCGGGCACGTCGAGAAGTGGCGGCTGGCGATCGACATGCTGGACGAATCGATCACCTGGGGACTTGCTCCGCAGGTCGTGGTCGCCGACGCGGGCTGCATGGCGGAAGGCTCCAGAACCCAGACCACCTGATCACAGACTCCTACCAGTACATCACCGCGTTCCGCCCCCTTTCAGCTCCCAGAGGGCCGCGTAGGCGTCGGCCTTGGCCTGTGGCGGGCTTGGGTCCGGGCTCGGAGGCGGTAGTGCAGGGATGCGCCTGACGGGGGTCAGGCCGGTGGCCTGCCGATGGTCAGGAACAGCCGCATGGCCGCGTTTCGTACCGGCGCGATCCGACGCGGGGTGTGCACCGCGCGGTTCATCAGCCGGGCGGCGCGCACGAGACGCTGGGTGGGGCGGCGACGGGCCGCGTCGTAGGCGGCGAGGGCGTCTTCGACGCGCGCGCGTGCGGTGAGCTCGCGGGCGACGGTGACGCCGTCGACGAGCGCCTTGCACGCGCCCCTGCCGAGGTCGGGGGTCATCGCGTGGGCCGCATCGCCGATGAGGGCGATGCGGCCGCTGACGTAGCTCGGCAGGGGCGTGGCGAGGTCGTAGAGGTCGTTGCGCTGCACGCCCGTGCCGCCGGTCTGCGCCAGGTGGTTCAGGACCCGGCGCACGCCGGGATGCCAGTCGCCGAACCACGCCTGCAGGGCTGCCAGATCGCCGCCCGGCACGGGCACGCGCTCGGCTGCCGGGGCACAGGCGAACCAGTTCGTGCGGCCGCCTGCGCGCGGGATGACGCCGAAGCGGGCGCGCCGCCCCCACGTCTCGGTCATCCCGTCGGTGTCGAGGTCGGCGGTGCCGTGCCAGGCGGTGACGCCGGAGTAGCGGGGGCGGTGCGCGTCACCGAAGAGCGCCGCGCGGGCCCGGCTGCGCAAGCCGTCGGCGGCGATGACCACGTCGTAGCCGGTGAGCTCGCGGAGGTCGGTCACCGCGGATCCGTAGCGCACGACCCCGTCGGCGAGCGCGGAGGTCAGCGTCTGCAGCAGCGCGGGCCGGGCGGTCACGTGGACGGCGTCGCCGGTGCGGCGGCGCAGGGCGGCCATGTCGACGTTGCCGATGAGGCCGCCGTCGGGGCGTACGAATGTGCCGTACGTCGCTGGCCGGGCGAGTCGGCGGGTTCTGTCGCCGAGGCCGAGGGTGTCGAGCGCCTGCAGTGCGCCGGGCCACAGGCCGAGCGAGGTACCGGTGTCGGGCGGCGCGGGGGCCCGTTCGTGGACCTCGACGTCCCAGCCGTCGGCCTGCAGGTGCACGGCGGCGGCGAGGCCCCCGATGCCGCCGCCCACGATGATCGCTTTTCTGGGCATGCCACCACGCTACTATGTTTGTAGTAGACGCACTATGTTTATAGTCAAGATCGCAGCAGGCCGACGGAGGGACGGGTGCGGATGCCGGGCAGGCGCGACCAGGTGCTGGACGCGGCCGTGAAGGTGCTGGGTACCGGCGGCCTGCGCGGCCTGACGTACCAGGCCGTCGACAAGGCGGCCGTGGTGCCGGCCGGCACCACGTCCAACCACTTCCGCAGCCGCGACCTCCTTGTGACAGGCGTCGTGGCCCACCTCGAGGCGCTCGACGCCCGCGACTGGAAGCGCTTCGCGGCCACCCCGGTGGACGGTGGCCCCGAGGCGCTGGCCGGCGCCCTGGCCCACACGGTCCAGCACGTGCTCGGCCCCGCCCGGCACCGCACCACCGCCCGCTACGCGCTGGCGCTCGAGGGCATCGTCCGCCCCGCGGTGCGCGAGCCGTTGAGCCGCGCGCGCGAGTCGCTGATCGAACTGACCTCAAAGTGGCTGGCGGACCTCGGGTCGCCCGCACCGCGGGAGCACTGCAGAATCCTCTTCGACTACCTCGATGGCCTGATGTTCCATCAGGTCGCCATGCCCGAGGCCGATTTCGCCCCAGAACCGGGCATCCGCACGGTGCTCAGCGCGTTCCTGCCCCCGGCCGCACCGGATCGACAGAGCTGACGAAGCACCGCCTGGCTGTTGCCGACGAGTCAACCAGTGCACCGGCAAGGCGCTGCTGGCGTGTCGAACGCACACCAATGATCGGTGCCACTCGGCCGAAGTCACCGCTTCACGACGAGCGCGCCGACCAGGACGTGATGGCGGAACGGATCGATGCGCCTCAATGAGCCCCTTCGGCACGCATTGCCGCGAAGGGGCCGTACGCTCGTTGAGCGGGCCGACACACACCGAGGGGGACACGTGATCACGAGACCACTGAGTTTCGACGAGCAGGAAGAGCTCGTCGGGCACTGTCAAGTTGAGTGAGTGGTCTCCGGGCTGGGATGGTGGCCGGGTTTGTTGATCGTTCGGGAGGAGCTGGTGGTGGAGGGCGCCGGGGACGGGCCGTCGTGCAAGGGGTTCCGGTTGCCGGCGGGGGTCATCTCCCACGCGGTGTGGTTGTACTACCGCTTCCCGGTCGACCAGCAAGTCCCGCAGGGGTGTGCCGCCATGACAGTCGTGGCGGCACACCCCTGCGGGGCGAAAGTCACCCGGCCTGTTCCTGCAGGTCCGTTGCGGGAGCGGGCGCGGGCATGCGCCAAGCCACAACCGCGCCGGTCACGAGCCCCATGACGGCCAGCAGGGTGGCCACCAGGAACGGATCGAAGGAGTGCAAGGACGGGGCGAACCCGATCCCAACACAGACTGCTGCCCCGGTCGCACCGCCCAGTTGGTCAGCCGCGCGCTGGACGCCCGAGGCGGTCCCGGCGTCTTCCTCGGTGACGCCGCTGACCGCGAGGTACTGCAGCCCCACGATGCCGAACCCCATCCCGGCCGCGATCAGGAGCATGGGCGGGATCATCGTCATGCCGCCTGCCCGCAGGGCCGCGATGGCCGCGATCGCGGCCATCGCGGCCGCGGTGAACCCGATGCCGGCGAGCACGCACGCGCGTGTTCCCCACCGGCCCAGCAGGCGGGGCACGAGCATGGAGAAAACGATCAGCGAGAGGGCCAGAGGCAGCATCGTCAGACCCGCGCCGAGCGGGCCGATACCCAACCGGTCCTGCAGATAGAAGGTGAACAGCAGAAACGAGGTCGACAGCGCCCCGCTCAGCAGCATCGTGGCCAGGTTGGCCGCCACACGCGTGCGGTTGGAGAAGAAGCGCAGCGGCAGCAGAGGGTTACGCGAGCGCGCCTCGACACGCACGAACCCGGCCCCGGCGGCCACCGCCCCGGCCAGCGCCCCCAGGACCACCCATGCGGGCGTTCCGGGTTCACCGGCCTCGACCACGCCGAAGATGAACAGCAGCGGGCAGGCGGTCAGCAACAGCGCGCCGGGAAGGTCCAGCCGCGGGGCGTCCTTGGCCACGGGCTGGCCCCTCTCGACCAGGAAGACAGCGGCCAGCAGCACGATCAGGACGAACGGGACCGAGACCAGGAAGATCCACCGCCATCCGAGGTGGGCGGTGATGATTCCGGACAGGACGAATCCGAGCACGAGACCGCAGCTGGCCACCGCCGCCCACACGCTCAGGGCCCGCGACCGGCGCGGACCTTCGGGGAACATCAGGACGATGGTGGCCATTGCAGCGGGCAGCGCGATGGCCTCACCGGCGCCCTGCAACAGGCGCGCGACCACCAGCAGCGCAAACGTGGGGGCAAGGCCCGCCAGCAGCGAAGCGGCACCGAACAGGACGGTGCCGAGCAGCAGCACGCGCCGCCGCCCAAGCAGGTCGCCCAGCCGGCCACCGAGCATCAGCAGCCCACCACCGGCGACCGTGTACCCAACCACGACCCAGGTCAGAGCGTGCCCGTCAACGTCGAAGTCAGCGCCGATCGAGGGCAGGGCGATGTTGACCACGGTCACGTCGACCGCGATGAAGAACTGCAGCATGGACACTGCGCACAGCATCAGCCATGCGCGTGCCGTGGACGGGCTGTGCCCGCGGGAAGAAAGGATGCCTGGAAACATCAGGTGCTCCGTCGCTCAGAAGAAGTTCTGAGCAGCACAAACGTGCCGCTCCGGTCTGATCACGAAGCGGCTGGACGTCCAGGAGGAATGTGTGAGTCGAACGTCCCGCCGCTAGCGGGACGTCCTGGTCACTGCGGCGCAAGCGGCCGCACACGAAGCAGCAGACATGCCGTGAACGCTACCAGGGCGGAGACGCCCGGCTCAGGAACCTGCCTGACGTCTCATCTCTTCACTTGTAGGCCCGTTCTACAGAGCTTCCTGGGCACGGGATGCTCATCGCCGCGGAGCACCTATCCGCGCGATCTCTAAGCCGGGTTTGGCGGGCTCGGACGGGTCTGGTTGTTCCGTGCAGCTCAGCTGTGGTTGACGCTGGATGCGACCTCGCGTGTCATACGTAAATTGGGCAGCTTTCCTTGCCAAAGCTCCCGCTCGCCCGTGATCTTGAATCCGTGGCGTTGGTAGAAGCGGACCGCGCTGTCGTTGTAGTCAGTGGCCCATAGGCATATGGGTGCGGCTCCGGCCCAGGTGAGGAACTCGGTTATCATGCGGCCACCGAGTCCCTGGCCCTGGACGTGGTTTAGCAAATACATCGGTCCGAGGGTGATCACCTCGCTGCGGCGGCCGCAGAGAACGCCGACGATCTCGGTATCGGAACGGACAACACGGCAGAACAGCAGGTCCGGTTGCCGGTTCGCCGCCTCGATGAACTCCCGCCACTGGGCGATGCCTTCCGCGGTGGCTGACGAGCCACGATGCTCACGGATCCAGTCCTCGTCGATCCCCATCTCCGGGTTGGGGTATGTCTGCAGCCAAGCTTTCAGCAGCAACGGCCCCAACCATGCGGAATCGCCCGGACGGGCGGATTCGATCACGTAGGTCATGGCAACGATCCTCGTCGATCAACCACCGCCTCAGGCCGCTCAGACAGACATCAGCTGACTCTGGCAGGCTGCTCCGTTCGCGCCCTGGTGCTGGCACGGCGGTAGGAGTCGGTGTCGATGACGGTGCCGTTGAAGGTCAGGCGGTCGACGATGACCGGGCAGAGGCGGGGGTCGGTGGCGGCCGTCGGCACGGTGGTGCTGCTCGTGGTCCTGGTCACGGTCGTCGGGGTGCAGCAGGGCGGTGCCGCACGTGCAGCAAGGTGCAGCGCAGAATTTCCATGGGGCAGTCGGCACACGGGTTCTGCACGGGCATCAGGCTGGGCCCCGGACGGGGCGTGCTGCAAGCAGTGCAGCGCTGCCTTGCTGCTCCAGAACACCCCGGTGCAGCTGGTGCTACTGCGTCGCAACTCCATGATCACGGATCTGTGCCTGTGCCGTCTGCCAACTGGCCCCGCCTGCTGACGATCTGCGCGGCCTCCAGAGTCGCGATGCCACAACAAGCGGCTCATTGCTCGTCCTCGAGGCCCTGAACGTCGACAGGCTGCGTGCCGTTGAAGGTCACCAGGATTCCGTAGGGGTCCGCCAGCCGGAACCTGCCCTCTGTGAACCGGATTGCCCAGGTCTGGTCGGCCCACACCACTGCTTCGGGAACTGCCAACGGCAACTCTGGAAGATCCAGCCAGCTCAGTTCCTCGGATGTGAGTTCAAAGTGCCGCTCCCGGAGCCGGGTCCGGCAGTACCGCACGGCTCGGTCGACGAAGACGTCGAAACGGCTCACAACGTCGTGAGCGAGTTGGAGGGTGACCTCTTCAGGCGGCGCGGCCGGCTCAATCACCAGACTGATAACCGCCGCGTTGCCGCTTGCCGGCTCCGGGAAGCAGCCGGTCCAGCAGGCCAAAGGCGGAGGGCTCTCCGTCCGTTTCAATGCAAGCCCGGCGATACGCAGCGTTGCAGGCAGGTCCACACCAATGCCCGAGATACTTGGCAGTTCGCCGTCGTCCGACATCGGCTCAGCATATGCCAAGCCCCATCACGCCGATTACCCGCCAGCCTAGACACACGGTGACCGCGCGACCACTTCCCACTCCCGAACCGAGCCCTATCTGCGCGACCTCTAAGCCTCGCATCTCTGACCCCGCGCCCGAACACATGGGCCCCGGGGGATCAGCCACGACATCCCTGCGGCCCGGCTATGGAGTCGCGCTGTCCAGCGACGGCGCGACTCCGGTCACGTCGTGGTCAGCTCCCGGAACTTCGAGCGCGCCAGCGACCTTTTGAGGGCATTGTCACGTTGGCTGACCGCCTGAGATGATCTTGTGGTTGATCGTGCCGGGGAGGATTCGCTCGTGTCGTCCGCGCCGCCGTCGTACAAGGGGCACCGATACCCGGTAGAGATCATCTCCCACTGCGTGTGGCTGTACTTCCGCTTCCCGCTCAGCTTCCGGGAGGTCGAGGAGCTGATGCTCGAGCGCGGTGTGCTCGTCTCTCACGAGACGGTCCGCCGCTGGTGCGCGAAGTTCGGGCAGGCCTATGCCAACTCCCTGCGCCGGAGGCGGCCCCGTCCCGGGCCAAATGGCACCTGGACGAGGTCTTCGTGAAGATCAACGGTGAGCTGAAGTACGTGTGGCGGGCCGTCGACGCCGACGGCAACGTGCTCGACATCCTGGTCCAGGGCCGAAGGGACAAGGCCTCAGCCCGGCGCTTCTTCCGCGAACTGCTCAGGAATACCTGCTCGGTGCCGCGGGTGATCGTCACCGACAAGCTCCGCTCCTACGGCGCGGCCCACCGCGAGGTCATGCCCTCCGTCGAGCACCGTTCCCACAAGGGCCTGAACAATCGGGCCGAGAACAGTCATCAGCCCACCCGGCAGCGCGAACGCGCCATGAAAGGCTTCCGCAGCGTCGGCGGAGCGCAGCAGTTCCTGCCGCGTTCAGCGGTATCTCACCCCACTTCAGGCCCCGCCGCCACCTGATGACCGCCGCCCACTACCGCACCGAGATGACCACCCGCTTCGCCATCTGGGACCAGATCACCGGCGTCGCCGGCCTGCCTGCCGCGGCCTGAGCACGGAGCCGGAATCCGGCCCCACCACACCCGACACACCGTCAGGCACGCACACACTCAACAACGTGACAGCGCCCGCCGAACTCCAGGCATACGAGGTCGCGATCATCCGCGGCAAGCTCACCGAGATCCGGCGGTTCATCACCGGAACCGTCGCCCGGCACGCCGCCCTCCAGCCCAAAGGCTGGTGGATCAGACACCTCAACACCCAGCTCAACTCGGTCGAGTCCACGCTCGACGTCATCGTCCTTGAAGGAGGAACGATGCCGCGCAGGCGCTGCTACCCCTCCGACACCTGGGACGACGAATGGGCGCTGATCGAACCACTGCTGCCGGTCCCAGCTTGCGAGACCTCGGCTGGCGGCCGTCCGGAGAAACACCACCGCCGGGAGATCGTGAACGCCATCCGCTACGTCGTGGACACCGGCCAATGCCGTTGTTTGAGAGGCGCAAGTAGTTCCTCTCCCAAGCACGGTGACCGCCGGGGTGCTGGTTCGTTGATCCAGACCTGCTGCCGGAGTGCCGGCCTTCGCCGGATCAGGCCAGATCGTCTGGTTGCGGCTGCTTTCCGGCCGCTTCCTGGCGCATCCTTGCGGCGAGGGCCAGGAAGACCGACAGATTCTCGACCATCTCTACGGGGAGCCTGGCCCACGGCTTTCCGTCGCCGTGCCGATGGATCTCCAGCCAGCCTTGTTTCACCGTGACCCGGTCGACCTCGCGCCAGCCGAGCCGGTGGTCGAGGTACCCGACACCGGCGGGATCGAGGTGGGCCCCGAAGAAGTCGACCCGTTCGCCCGCCTTCAGCCGGTCCCTGTCCTGCGGCAGCCGTACGCGCGTGAATGTCTTGTCCAGTTCGTCGATGAACCGTGCGACCCCCTTGTACGCGTCGGTCACCGTGATCTCGGCGCCCTCACGGGGACGCACCCAGAGTTCGTGTGTGGTGACGCTGGTGATCCCGTTTGTCACTTTGGTGCTGCTCCGCCGAATGCCATCGATCTCGTCCCATGAGTACGCCTCCGGCACGTGCCCGGCGACCTCCCGGACGATGCCGTGCTGGTAGTGACCTACCCAGACCTGAGCCTGCCGTCTCGTGAGCGCGAGGAAGAGGAAATACCCGGCTGCGGCGACTATGGCGGTCCCCAAGATGAGCAGTGGCAGCCCGTAGTACCAGGCGCCGTGGCTCCGCTGGCCCTCCACTGCGGCCGAAATCCCCAGCCAGAGCACCGGCAGTCCGACCAGTGCCGGCAGCAGCACCACGATCCACGGAAAGCGCTTGGGCTCGGTCCACACCAGCCCCTGGCGCGAACCGAGTTCGGACTCCCGCGCGACTCTGCGCATGGAGGGCGGAACAGGAGTGGAACCACGATCCGACACAAGCCCCCCAAGGCCAGACAGTTGAGGGCCATTATCGGGGAGAGGAGCCCGTACGGGAAGAGCGCCCCGGCCAGGCGCATCGGTTAAGCGGACGGTCCCGCGCCCTCGGGCCGGGACGGTCCCCCGCTCTTGTCGCCGCACCCGGCCCTGCGACGTCCCGCTGCGCTCGCTCGGCAAATCAGACGCCCGCGCCGGCCACCACGGTCTGGGCCTGACCCTGCACACGGGCTGGGGCACTCATTACTACGGCAACATCCCGGCCCTCATCCTCACTCCAGACTGGTCCAGGTCCCGTACCACCCGCCTGCGGAAGACCTCATCCGCGCCGCTCGTCAGCTGCCTCACCGCTGCGAGTTGTAGCCCATTGCGAGCAACACAAGACCCCGGGCCTCGAATGGCCCGGGGCCCGGCGGGAAAGTCCGCGGGCATGGACCGCCACTTGATGCCGTTGTCGCAATGCCATTGCTTGAGCTACTGAAGTATCGAGGGCGTAAGGGTGATGACTTTCTCTGGAACCCGTCTTGTGCCTCGTCTGACCTGATCTTTCTTGCGCACGATGTACTGCGAGACCGGGTGGCGGGTGTAGCGGTCCGCTGAAGTTTCCCCGTGATCTCGGACACGTCGTCGTTAGGCTGCGAGGGCCTGATCCTGCTGGTAGCGCAGGCGTGTCTCGTGGGGTGTGAGGCAGCCCCAGTGGACGTGCTCGCGCAGGCGGCGTCTGTTGTAGAAGGTCTCGATGACCCTGTTGCCCAATTGGTCTCATGCCGCAAGGTCGAGTGCTGCCAGGCGGGACGTACGTGTGCGGGCGAGGGGCGTTTCGTTCCACCAGGCGT
>NZ_JBIARH010000083.1:0-8359 GCF_042889785.1 Streptomyces sp. NPDC002476
GCGCCCGAGGATCACACCACGGCGCTGGCGCTCCTGGACGAACGGCGTGTGAACCTGGCCCAGGCCCGGGTGCGCACGGTCAACCAGCTCCACGCACTGCTGCGTGACCTGCTGCCCGGCGGCGCCCCGACCCAGCTGTCCGCGGACGTGGCCGCCAAACTGCTGCGATCCGTCCGCCCCGCCGGCGATACCGAGACCGTCCGGAAGGACATCGCCCGGGACCTGGTCGCCGAGATCCGGAAACTGGACAAGCAGCTCACGGACAACGCTGCCCGGATGCAGAGACTGGTAGAGGCATCGAGCAGCACGCTGATGGACACCCCGGGCATCGGGCCGGTCATGGCCGCTCGGCTGATCGGCCGCACCGGACGGGCTCACCGCTTCTCCACCTCGGCGGCATTCGCGAACTATGCCGGTGCCGCCCCGGTGGAGATCGCCAGCGCGGACAAGGCCCGCCACCGGCTCTCCCGCTCCGGCGACCGCCAGCTCAACTCCGTCCTCCACACCATCGCGGTCGTGCAGATACGGATGCCGAAATCACCTGGACACGCCTACTACCAGCGCAAACTCTCCGAGGATAAGACGCCGAAGGAAGCGAGGCGGTGCCTGAAACGCCGCCTGGCCGACCACGTGTGGCGCGTCATGATCGCCGATGAGCGAAAAGTCAAGTCGCTCCCTAACCACGGGACTTGACAAAACACAGAGGCACCCCAGGTTCGGTAGAGATCTCAGATTGTGGTTGTGACCTGAGGTTTCGTGGATTGCATGTAGTGGTTGGTCTCGTACTCGACGGGTGGGACGTGGCCTATCTCACCGTGGAGTCGGCGGTGGCAGTACCAGTCGATCCATTCGGCGGTGGCGAGCTCGATCTGGGAGAGCGTCTTCCAGGGCCGGCCGGGTTTGATCAGCTCGGTCTTGAACAGGCAATGCCTCGGAGTTAACACGCCTCCTGCCACGTCAAGTTGATCTTTCTCGTGGTCGTTGTGGGACGTGAAGAACGAGACCTCCGTTACAGCAGTGAAGCCGACCAAGGTCTTCACTCTGAGCGGAGGTCCCGTTGCCTGACCAGTCTGGCACTTCGACGTTCACGCGCGCCGTCACGGTCGCTGCTGGCGTCTTCGCTCCAGGTCACTTGGGTGAGTTGACGCACTACCTACCCTTTGATCTGGTTGATGACGTGCTGCAGCGCACGCGTTCGGTGGAGCGAAGGCTGCGCCGGCTGCCCTCACGGGTCGGGGTGTACTTCGTCCTGGCCCTGTGTCTCTTCCCGGAGGTCGGCTACCTGGGCGTCTGGGTCAAGATGATCGCCGGACTGCGTGCCCTGACCTGGTGGGTTCCGTCGGAGAAGGCGCTACGCGAGGTCCGTCGCCGCCTTGGCCCGGCACCGTTTCGGGAACTGTTCGAGGTCGTGGCCGGCCCGCTGGCGCGTCCCTCCACCCCAGGCGTGTGCTACCGCCGGTGGCGTATGGTCGCCTTCGACGGCTGCAATTCACTGGAGGCCCCCGACAGTCTCCGTGTCCGAGGCCATCTGGGCAAGACCCGACGTCACCGAGGCGTCGAGGCTCCTGCCTCTGCTCGACCCGGGCATGCTGCTGCTCGTCGACCGCAACTTCTCCGGCGACGAGTTCTTGAACGACGTGGCCGACACCGGCGCGCAACTGGTAGCGAGGATCACTCTCCGTCGTCGGCCTGCGGTAATGAAAGTGTTGCCGGACGGCTCCTACCTCACCCGGCTGCTGGGCCGCACCTTCCGGATCACCGAGGCGGACGTGACCGCGGAATGTTCCGACGGGAGCCGTATCGGTGATCGGTGCCGGCTGGTGACGACGCTCCTGGACCACCGCACCGACCCCGCCGAACAGTTGGTCGGTCTCTATCACGAGCGGTGGGAGATCGAACGGGCCTTCCTCGCGCTCAAGGACACCCTGTTCACCGGTCGGGTCCTGCGGTCGGCCGACCCTGTCGGTCTGGAACAGGAACTATGGGCGCTGCTGACCGTCTATCAAACGATCCGGCGAGCGATGGTCGACGCCGTCGAGTCCCGGCCGGGTACGAATCCGGACCGGGCGAGCTTCACCATCGCCCTCCACGCGGTGCGGGAACAGGTGATCACCGCTCAAGGGATCATCTCGCCCGCCGATGTTTCCGGCGGTGTCACCCGGGCCGTGCTCACCGGGCTGTTGCCTCCTCGTCGCGCGCGAACCAGCGCTCGCCTCGTGAAGTGCCCCATCTCCCAGTACACCGTCACCGGGCAGACCCGCCCCAAGACCAGCCAGCGGATCACTGTCATGAGCGTCACTCTCCGCGAGGTCGGCACTCCCGGACAGGGAGAAACCGCGCGGGATGTGGGGTTCTCCTTCTGCCCGCCCTGCGTGATCTCTGAGAGCCAGATGCGACAGTGAAACTCCTCCAGCCTCCGGGTGTCTACATGACACAGGAAGACACAGCCATGCTGGTATCCGCTCTGCGGCGCGAGCATCTGTCACCCGGAGCGGAGGTACTCGACGTGGGTACCGGCGCCGTGGCGATCGCCGCCGCCCACCACGGCGCTGCCCACGTGATCGCCATCGACACGTCGGCCGCGGCGGTGCTCACGGCACGACTGAACGCACTGCTGTCGGGGCACGCGCGGGCCATCCGGGCCAGGCCTGATCGAGCGCGGCCAGAAGGCAGAGGAACTGGTGGTGATCCGTGCAGAACGGCCGTACTGAACCGGAGACCGCACCTCGGGCAGCTGCACGGCGCGTCATGCAGGAGCCGGGCGGGCCCATGCTCGTGGAGGGGCCGGTCGAAGTGGTCCAGGAGGACGGCACCATTGCCCGCTCGGACCGGCCTGTCGTCGCACTGTGTACCTGCCGGCGGAGCCTCATCTTCCCTTGGTGCGACACGAGCCACCGCGGCCGGAAGAGGCCGAAGAAAGCCCCGCCGCCGGCCTCAGAGCGGTACACGGAGTGAGGACTCGGCGCCCCGCCATGCGCCGAGCAACTGCTCCCCGAACCGGTCTTCCAACCATCCGGTGGCCCCGATACCGAAGGCGACGTCCGGTGCCAGACCCGGCTCCTCCTGGAGCAGACCGGCGACGACCTCATGCCGTACGAGCTGCTCATGCACGGCGTCGGCCTCCACATGCTCCGCGTAGAAGTGGATGGCCGCAGGCCCGGCACCGGCCCGCTTCAATGCCTGAGCGAGACGCCGCGACCCTGGTGGCGATGTGGTCTCCACTGAGGCGAAGTGACCGACCAGCGCACCACGGTGTGAGCGGTGGAGTCCAAAGAGTGACATGAGGTTGACGGTCGCGAGTATCTGCCGAGAGTCGGCGTCGAGGTAGCGCCCGTGCGAGGTGTCCAGGTTGAGGTCCGCCATCAGATCGGCGAACAGCTTCGAGTGGACCTGTTCCGCCCGTCCCGCTCCGAATTCGTCGTACTCCACAGCGGCCATTCCTGCCTTGGCCCGGCCCGTCAGGCGAGGGATCACCCACACGTGCGGATCGGCCTCCTTGAGGTGGTAAAGCGAGCGGTGGGCGGCGTACTCACGCAGATGCCACAGCTCGCCCTCGTCCCGCAGGAAGTACGACACGCCGTCGGAGTCCGACGGCTCCAGAACGAGTTCGTCCAGCGCCAGACCGACGTCCTCGGCCACCGGCACGTCAGCGCGCAAAGCTGCCATGAACTCCCGCTCCAGCGCGGCACGCACCATGAGCAGTTCCGGATCCCACTCCCAGGCGCCGTCCACACCGTCGAAGCCGCGGTAGTGCAACTCGTAACAGAGGTACAGGGCGAGTTGGAGGTCGTCGTCGTACGGTCGGTCCCCGCCACCAGGTGTATGTCTGGCAGGCTGCGCCGACCCGGTTCCCGGCCGAGTGCCTCGAGACAAACACCCTCCTCAGCGCCTCGTATACCGAGCGCGCACCGCCCCGCCGCCAGCTGCGTCGATTGGAGCCAGACAACACTTGCTCCCCTAAACGGCGACCCGCCCTTGTTCGGAGCGTGGCAGCGGGTCAGTGCGGCGTGTCTTTCTTTCAGTGCTTGAAGGTATCCTTGCCCTTCTCGACGACCTGCTTCACTTTACCCTTCACCTTTTGGGCCCTCCCCTTTCCCTCCAGCCTTTCGTTACCCACGGCCCGCCCGACCGATTCCTTTGTTTTCCCCTCCGCGATTTTGCCAATGTTCTTGGACTTCTTTCCGATACCCATTTCGTTCTCCCTGACGTCATTCAGGTGGTGGCAGCAGAGTTCCGAGAGGTCCGAGATCCAAGTTGAGATCTTGCATGGAAAGGTCGTACCGAGAGCACAGCTCAATCATACGACTGTGCAAAATCATCAAAGTTGCTCCGAGGCGCTCTTCCTGTTCCTCAGTGAGGTCTCCTGCGTCGACCCGCTGGAGGGCTTGGCGTTCCATGAGCTGTCGTAGCAGCTCGACGAGTGTGAGTACGAGTTTGATCAGGTCCCGTTCCACCGTGTCCGGGGCGGTAGTGATCCGATGGGCCGGCCTTCGCGCCTCCGTACCGCCCCGGGGCAGGATGTCCTGCGGCACTGCGGGCAGCATGCGGAAGGCGCGGGCGGCGGCATCGGCGATCTCGTCCAGGCGACTTCCGGGCGGACGGTCCTTACCCGACATGGTCGTCTCCTATGGGTGCTGAGATGGCATGCCACGGGGAAGGATTCTGTTCGCTGATGGAGACGATCAGCGCGCGCAGCGATATGCGTACGAGGTCGATATCGGCGATGGAGAGCACGACGTCACCGGTGAGGACCACGCCTCCGCTGAGCAACCGGTCCAGCAGGTCGATCAGTGCGATCTGCCGTTGCGGCAGCGGCTCCTCCGGCGGCTCCTCCGGCGGCTCCTCCGGCCTGCCCGCCGTCCTCACGACGTGGCCCTCTTCAGAGGTTCGGCTTCGGTGAGGGTGGCGAAGGAGTACGGAGCCCACGGCCCCGTGACTTCGACGCGTACCCCGGGTAGTCCTTCTGAGGCCTGCATGACATCGGCGCGAAAGTCTTCAGCCTGTTGCAGCGGCACAAGGTAGGCGTCGTTGATGACGTTCTCTCCCGGCCCGCGGGCGAGTTCGCCTTGCTGCGGCCGGTGCTGGACGCGATCAACCGCATAAGCGCGGGCGGCGGCCTCGACCCGCTCGGCTGCCCGTCCGGCGTCCCGATAGGCGTCTTCGCGGGCGTGCCGCTGTGCTCTGCGCTGGCTGAGGTAAGCCCGCCCGGGGCTCAGACCCGCATCTGCGGGTGGGCCTGCTGGCCTATCGGCCTCGGCGGCCGCTTCGACATAGATCTTGACGCCCCACTCCACCTGCGCTGCCAGGTCGGTCAGTCTGCCGGCAAACGCCTCGTGGCGGGCCCGGAGCATGAGCCGCACCCGCTCGTCGTCGAGGTATACCGTTGCCAGACGCAGTGGCAGAACGGCGGTGCGGGCGGCCAAGGCCTCAATCACCCGGTGATGGGCGCGGGCCACTGACTCCAGCCAGTCCAAGTCCTCAAGATGCGCTCGCAGCGCGGCTTCTTGGAAGTCCCGCTCGGGTACCGGGCTCACGGCGACGACCACATCGTCGTTGCGCCCTACACGCACTAGATTCACCGGCGCCTCCGCCACTCCAGGGAGCCCGGACAGAGCTCTTTCCAGCAATCCGTCGGCGTCCCGTGCTATGGCGTACGCGTAGGAGATCGTGGCGGTCATGGCTCGTCCCACCTCTCGCTGCGGGGGCTGGGCTCTGCCCGTTTGGTGCGTGCGGTGCGGCGGGGGGCCGCGGCGCGGCTCTCCTCGTCCTTGGCCGGTGGCAGCTCACGGCCCTCGCGCAGCGCCGTGATTTCAGCCTGCAGCCGTTTGTTCTCCTCGGCGAGTGAGCGGCCGTCGTTGGCGCGTGACGACAGTGAGGGATCGTGCTCCCACCAGTCAATGCCCATTTCCTTCGCTTTGTCCACCGAAGCGATCAGTAGGCGCAACTTGATGGTAAGCAGTTCGATGTCCAGGAGGTTGATCTGGATATCGCCTGCGATGACGATGCCTTTGTCCAGGACACGCTCCAGGATGTCGGCGAGATTGGCCGAGGAGCCCTGGCCATACGGGGCGGACCTGGACGGGAGGTCGCCCAACCTCCTGGCGACGGGTTCGGTCACGGCTGCTGCACCCCAATTCCCTGGTGTCCCGTTGCTTCGACGGGAGCGCGTGGCAATGCACCCGTTCCACCGGCTGCGCGATCAGGTATCGACGCCCTGGACATGGGCCCTGATCTCGTCCAGCCGGTCCAGCAACTCGTCCTCGCGCCGGTCGAAGGTTTCCTCGTCGATGTCTCCCGCCACGAGCGCGCGCTCAAGTGCGGCGAGTTCCCGTTCGACGGGTGCCGGGTCGTAGTACTCGTTCTCCGCGGCCTCGACGACGCGCTCCATGACCCAGGCCACGCCGCGCACCGGCGCCAGCGGAAGAGTCGCGAGTTGAGTCAGCAGTCCCATGAGGACTCCTTAGACAAAGCTGTAGGCGGGCAGCGGCCCGACCAGTCGCAGGTCGAATTCCTCGCCCAGTTTTTTGGCGATATCCACTTCCGCGCCGAGGAAGGACTTCTCGTTGCCCCGCTCCACGAGGAAGGACACATTCAAGAAGTCGTTCCCGGTCGGCTGCGACGAGCGTTCTTCCCGCGCGAATCCGCGCAGCGCATCGAGGACTGCGACGGCGAGCCGATCCTGCCGCGCTTGCACTTCTTGGGAGACCAGCTCCCCGAGGGCGAGCGGCAGTTCCGGGCTGCTGCGGCCGCTTCTGATCTCCTCGTTGAGCTCGCGCGCCTCGTCGGACTCCTGAAGGATCTGGCGCAACAGCGCATCCTCGTCCTGGGCGGCCTTCAGGTGGTATTC
Source organism: Streptomyces sp. NPDC002476 (assembly GCF_042889785.1). Classification (NCBI taxonomy): domain Bacteria; kingdom Bacillati; phylum Actinomycetota; class Actinomycetes; order Kitasatosporales; family Streptomycetaceae; genus Streptomyces; species Streptomyces sp. NPDC002476. The sequence continues at coordinate 6,848 of NZ_JBIARH010000083.1, forward strand.
TGCGCAGCCCTCCAGCGCCCGCAATCGTTCGCTGTAATTATCCGTGCCGTCCTCCAGGACCGCTCGTACAGCGTCGTCGTCCACGGTGGTGAAGCCGAACTGCAGCGGCAAGACGGTGCCGTCGGCCATCAGCTGTTCCTGGACGGCCTGGTGCGCGCTGAGGTCTCGGCGTTTGGGACGCAGCTCCTCGGGCGCGTCGCTGACGACTGCGGACAGCATTTCGGTGCGCACCGTGCGGAGGGTCGCAGGCGGGTCCCCCACCCCGTGGAGGTCGTCCAAGCGCTGCGGATGGGTGGCCAGGACAATGGAATACACGTATACGGCCATGGTTCACTCCTCGCGGCGTCGGGCGGCAGGCCGACGCCGCGGCCGCTCCCGCCTTTCCTCGGGCTCCTTGCGCTTTTCTGACTGCTCGGCCTCCTCGTCGTCATGCCCTCCCTTCAGGGCATCGGTCAGCACGTCAGCGGCCCCACTCAGAGCACCCTTGGCTTTCCCATGCGCACTGCCCTCGGTCACCTCGCCGACCAGGTCGGTCAGCTGAGACGGAGCCTTGCGACCCTCCTCCAGGTCGAGGCGGTTGCAGGCCTCCGCGAAGCGCAGGTAGGTATCCACGCTCGCCACGACGATGCGGGCATCGATCTTGAGGATCTCGATGCCCACCAAGGACACACGTACAAAGACGTCGATCACCAGGCCGCGGTCCAGAATCAGCTCGAGGATGTCGTAAAGGTTCCCCGACCCTCCTCCGCCGGCCCTGGAAATGGTTCCTCCGCCCTGCGGCACCATGGTCATGGTGCCTCCTTTCAGCAGCTCACACGCGGCTCCGGACGAGGCCGCTTCCGTTCGTCCGGCGAGCGGCGCAGCAGTGGCATTCCGGCCCTAGCCACGCGGGTCGATCTGGCTTCGGGTGTAGCGGCGGATGCGCTCGTACGCCAGCAGCTCGCCTTCCTCGTCCAGCGTCACCCGGTAACTCGCCATCACGCTGGTAGTACCGGGGATACGCTCCAGCTCCAAAACTTCCACGTCCGCCTGCCAGCCGCCCTCCGTCGGCTTCACTGCCGAGACAGACTCGGGCGCTCGCCCCAAAAGCTCCTGGAGCTGCTCAGCCGCATACCGCATGGCCCGCGGGGCCGAAACCCGGCGGGCCGCACGCTTCGTTTCGCTCGTGCGGCTGCTGGCCCGTCCGGTGCTGGTTCTCCTGGCGGTCTTCTTGACGGGCTTCTCGCTGGACGGACGCCGGACGCGCCCTGTCTCGTCCTCTTCGCCTACGGCCATGTTCCCGCTCCGGAATCGGAGACGACGTAATGCCCGCGTCGCCTTCACAAGACGCCGTTCCATGATATACGGCCTGGGCCGACCGCATCTCGGAGCTCGCACATTGCTTCAGCGCCGGGCGCAGCCTCCCAGGGCAATACACCTAGTACTCCAGTGCGGTTTCGTGATCTATCCAGCAGGTTCGTGGGCGGATCGTCGTCGGTAGTGGCTGTGTCGGGCTGTTGCCTGGTGGCGTCT
>NZ_JBIARH010000084.1:0-8039 GCF_042889785.1 Streptomyces sp. NPDC002476
AGAGGAAACCGCCATCAACGACTCACGGCGCCCATCCGCACGGGCCGCAGCCACCCACTGACCAATCAAATCCAGCCCCGGCACCGCAACCAGGAGATAACGGACATCGAGAACTTCTGCTGCACGTAGCGCGGTCAGGGTCTTCCCGGTCCCGCAGGCGGAGACGATGTGCCCTCGCGTACCCGGGTTCTTCAGATGCCGCACCGCGGACTCCACCGCGCGTTGCTGATCCGCACGCGGTGTACGACGGGCCGGGGCGGGTGGGCTGTCGTGGCTTGGGCCGGTGGTCATCGAAAGGGTTCCTCAAGGGACGTGGCTGATCGGAGTCAGTTGTGCGGCCAGTGGATTCCTTGTCCGCCGCCTCTGATCGCACGCCACTCGGAGACGGGACCCGGCCGGCGGCGGCATAGATCCAGCCCTTGCGGTGGTAGACGCGGTTGAGGAGCGTGTCGAGGACGTGCCAGTCGGCGTGATGCCCGCAAGCGCCGCACCGGTTCGGGTTGAAGCTGCGGCCCCGCTGCCAGGCCGGCCGGTCGTGCAGCTGTGCTGCAACGTCTGCCGTGTCGCTGTTCGGTGCTGCCAGGATGCGGCGCGACATGGCGACGGCTTCGGGGTGGTGGTGAACTTCTCGGCGCGTGGCCAGTATGACGGCAGCAGTCCGAACACCCACCACAGGGAGAAAGAGCACCGTTCGCATGGCGCCCCGTATGCCAGAACGTCCACTTGCAGTGAGCTCACCGGGTCGCCCCCTTACATGGTGATCCTGGCATATCGCGTCCTGGTGCCGGGCTGGCTCTTCGTTCTCTCGGAGGGTGAGCAGGTGGGTCTTGAGGGGCGCGTGCCGGGCCGACTGTGCCGTATGCGGGGTGCTGGCCGGCGTCGTTGGTGGGGGCGATGTCTGCGTGAGTTGGGTGCCAGCGACAAAGTTCAGGGGGACGAGAGTGCGGAGTGGGATTGCGGGGTGCTGGCGCAGACAGTCGAGCACCCGTCGGAGTGCGCGCGGTCGGTCCATCCAACGCCTTGGCTCAGCAGGTGTTGTCACACCGTGGTTGAGCATCAGCCGGATGGGGAGCGTGAGTCGACTTACGCTCCCCATCCGCTGGCCAGGGGGCAGTTGCTTCCTGTTCCAACCGTCAGTCACGCCCGCCGGGCCGGGCAAGCTCTCCTACGGTCGCCTCGAAGGAATCCATCATGGGCTGCAGGTAGGAGTGTTCGAGTCCGTATTGGACGAGCCTGCCGGCCGCTTCGACGAATGCGCGTACATCGTGCTCGGCGGCAGAGAGCAGGGCTTTGCCCTCGGGCGATGCCAGCCGGATGAAAACCCGCACTTGCTGCCGCGGTTCTTTCTCCGGCCGAACGATCACATCGCCCAGCCCGGCCTCTTTCTGCAGTCCGTCCCTGAGCAGGTCTCTGGAGAAGGTCCAGACGGTCTCGTTGCCGCTGCCTACTCCGAACCGCGCTTCGACGGCGTAGGGGTCACAGACGCGATACGTGAGGCGCGTGCGCACCGGTTGCGTGAGTGCCTCGTGTTCCTCCGGATGGATCCGCATCGGCACATCAGCATGCAGGGTGCGTACGCCATCGACGATGGTGATCCACTGCCGTGCTCTGCGTTGTGTCCGCGCAAGCACGTCCGGCGTGGCGGTTCGAGCCGTTGGAGGCTTCGTCTGCGCATTGCGGTCTCGCAAGAGTTGCTGTGCCGCGATGCCAGCTGGCAAGTGGAGCCCGCTTGCAGTTCTCGGATACGCCGAAGGGGCAAGGCGCGCTACGTGCAGGCGCGGTGGCGCAATTCTGCGAACGAGCAGGCTCGTGGCGGAATCAAGGTTCACATCACGCGTCGGGTCGAGGGCAGGCTGAAAGTACGCCTGAAGGTCGGCCCAGGATCGCCCTGCCTGCTGCAGCATCGAAGACAGCGCGGATGTCATCTCGCCGCGTGTCCGCTCGCTCGCAGTGTCAGTCAATGCATACCAAAGCAGCCCTCCACCAGTGGACCACCGTCCTCCTTCGCACGGTTCGAGTGAACCCGGTGCGAGCTGCCGTCTCTCCAGGAGACCTGCTACTTGGTGCGGTCCGCCGCCGGTGCTGGAGGTGTGCCACGCCGTCAGCGGATCGCGCAGGGGGTATGGCGGCAGTGAGGCGAGCAGGAAGCCGCGGGTGCAGAGGGCCCGCAGGTCGTCGGCTTCCCACCGGCCACGTCCTGGCGGCGCCATGTGCTGCGTCAGGACCGCATAACTGCTGGACTGCGATCCGTGCAGCTCCCGCAAGGCGGCAGCGAACGAGTACTCGCCGCGATCGCCGGACGGAAGAGGGCGGAGTGCACGACGAGGCCTCAAGGCCGCCCGGGGAAGAGGGCGCGCCTGCGACGCGCTTTCGCCGGGGATTCTTCCGGACGGGTCTGGCTCGTGCTCCTGCGCTGCCTTCGCGTCGGGGCGGGCCTCGGGTCGGGCCTGCTGCTGGTCGACAGCTTGTGCCATCCGGCACCGGGTCGCCGGAGGGATCGGCTCGGTCTCCGCCAGGACATGCGGTGCACCGAGACTGGATGCGTCGAGTAGCGCGCCGAAGTCGTCGGTCGTCACGGCGAGGTGATCCATGGGTTCGTCCTTCCGGACGGTCATCGTGCTCCCCCTTCCCCAAGGCCGGGCGTGTCGGCGAGGTCGGCGAGGATGCGGGCCCGGAGTCGGCCGATGCGGCCTTCCAGAGCCTTTTCCGTCAGCCCTACCTCCGCGGCGGCTTGCTGCTGGGTGTAGCCCTGGGCGCGCAGGGCCAGTCCCTTGCGGACCTTGGTATCAGTGATGTACGGGAGGATGCGCTTGATTTCGTCGTGGGTGGCTGCGGCGTAGAAGGGGTCGGTGGCGCGCTGGTCAGGGATTTCCCGCGCCACGCTCTCGTTGTCGGCCGTGGGGAGATCCAGCTCCAACTGCCCGATCTGCCGGACTCGGAACCACCGGGTGTAGACGGTGCGGAAGGAACGGATGGAGGCACCGACGAAGTAGGTGCTCAGGCTGGCTCCGCCGATGGGGTTCCACCTGCCGCGGACAAGGCCGTGCTCGTGGAAGAGGTCGAGGCCGGCGATGACGGTGTCGGTAGCGACTTCGATACGGTCGTCCGCGTTCCAGTCGGGCGTGGTCATGTGGGCAGGCACGGGGCGGCCGACCCGCCGGGCGCGCTCGAAGATCTCGCCGCTCGCGGTCCACTTGCTGACGGTTCGCCAGCTGTAGTCCATCAGGCGGGCCGTGACCGTCTGGTAGCGGGGTCCCTGGAAGTCGTCGGCGCGCAGGATGTCGACAATACGCGCGTCGGCCTGCAGCCGTGCCGCACGAGCGACGCTGTTCTCCGAGGTGGGGCCGGCAAGGGTGTGCTCCAGGCTCAGCAGCTCCTCGGAGCTGAGCTCCTTAAGCTCCACGTCCTCCTGCAGCAGTGCTTGGGGAGCACGCCCCTGGCACGTCTCATCCGGCACACTCGCTCCCTTGCGTCTCTGCCGCCCATGTGGGCCCCTTTCCAGCCTGACGCGGATGTCATAGGCATCACCGGCCGCTCTCCCCTCGCTCACCCCGGAAGAAATTTGCGTGACTCACGTCACAGGGAGTTGGGCGAGGGGACAAGTGCCGCCGCCCGCTAAAGCATCCACACCAGCCATCCGGCAGCGGGTGAAACCAGCACCTTGGAAATGGAGTTCACAGTGAGTCAGCACACCAACGGCAACCAGCCACTGCTCGCCCTGCGCAGCGCAATGGTGCTGCTGCTCGGCGTCCTCATCGGCGTCGCAGCGGGCGTCCTCACCTACCTGTCCGAGCACTCCCTGCCGGCCGCGGCACTCGCCGCCGGCGCCGGCTTCGGCGCGGGCGTGCTCTTCTTCCAGGCCATCATCGGCTGACCTCGCTTCATCCGGGGGGTCTTGGGGGCAGCACCCACGATGGCGGTTGCTGCCCCCAAGACCCCCCGCCGCGTCACCCGCCCAACTCCCCCACCTGCCTGGACCGACCTGCAGTAGGCGGCCGGCTCCGCCTCCGGGTGCGACGCGTTCTTCTCTCTTGCGGGCGGAGGCGAGACCGGTTCCCCGGTGTGCGCAGGCAGGCTGACCGCCGATGTCGAGTCCGAAGGTGCGCGGGCACGGACACGGCCTGGTGATCGCGTGCCGGTTGCCGAGCCGGCGGCGGAGGGCAATGCGAGGAATGCAGTCCACCTTGCTGGCCCGCCCATCAACGCCCGCGCCGTCGGAACGAACACGCGCACTGGGGCCGCGGCAGCGAAGCCGTTTCGGACGTAGCAGAAGATCGTGCGCCGGCGGCGCGCTGGACGGTGGGACGGCGGCCGCCGTGGCGGGGCAGCACGCCGCCGCAGCCTCCCGTGCGGATTCCTGTTCACGGAATTGGGCGAGATCAATTCCGATGAGTACGATCAGCATCTCAAGTGGTTCGTGCACGACGAACGTGGGAACATTCCCGGCGAGGTGCGTACAGTGCTCGCCCGGCACGAGGCCGCCTCCTGGATCGCGGAACGCACTGGCCCGAAGGGTGGCAAGCACTTCAAGCTGTGCGGTATCTGCCAGCCGGAACGGCCCGATCGCGCCTAACCTGCGCCTACTGCAGGACAGAAGGTGGGGTTCGTGCGCGGTGACAGGCGGCAGATTCAGACGGCGGTACTGGGAAGCGCGGACTCGGAAGAGCCGCTGACGCTGCCGATGGAGGCGATCGAGCTGGACGCCTTCCGCCGCCACTACGAAAGCGACCACGCCCGGGCCCGGGACCGCCGCCCTCCGCTGAGGGTAGAACCCAGGCCGGGCGCGTCAGACACCGGCCGGCGCGTGCCCCGGGAGCGGCTGGCCCGGCAGCCACCACGCCGCACGCTCCGGGGTGTCGTCGTCCCACGTCTCCAACGTCTCGTTATCCCGGTGCTCGTAGCGGTGGCCCCGGCCCAGGTCGCAGTACCACCGACCGGCGCTGCCGACGTGGGTGGCCGGGCACGTCAGCTGTCCGCACAGGCGTACGCGCAGCTCGTCTTCGGCGACGGTGGAGCCCTCCACCGTCCAGGACGCCGCTTCCAGCGCCGCGACGATCACACGCACCGCAGGCAGGGTCACCTCGCGCCGCAGCCGCAGGAAACCACCGCGCCACGGGCTCTGCGCGATCGACGACGCAGCGATGGTGAACGGGTGGCCGCGCAGCGCCCGGTCCGTCAGATGCTCCACCCACTCGCGCGTCGCGGTGTGCACGTACCCCCGGCGGTGCGTGCCACCCCGAGGGCCGACCGGGTACGCGTGCAGCTGGCCGACGTCGACGTCCCGCTCCCGTCGGCCGGTGGCTGCGTCGACGATCGTCACGCGCTGGCATAGACGCGGTCCCATGGTGGGAAGTCGGCGGGCATCGCCCGCCACTTGATGCCGTTGTCCACGAGGTACCGGATCGCGTCCAGCATCGCCCGGTGGCAGTACGTCTCCGGCTGCCCGCCCCGACCGCGCATCCAGCTCGGCACCGGCAGCAGCGGCCGGACAGCAGCCCATTCCGCGTCCGTCATGTCCGACGGATAGTGACGAACACGCTCGCCACGGTCGGCCGCGTTTCCGAACCGGTGGGCGACACAATCACACGACCGGGAAGCTGAGTTGAGCTCGACCGGCGCGAGCGCGTACAACTGCAGCAACAGGGTCTCCTGGATCTCGGTCGGCTTCGCAACCCCGAGCTACCAAGAGGCCCTGCCTTCATGCCCGCGGCCAGCCGCGATCACCCGATCGAGACTCCCGTTCGACGCACAGCCCTCAAGATCGGAACGACAACAGTCACTAAGGGATTCTGGCCGTCGCTGCGCCGATTGCAGCGCGCACGTCGCCCGGTCCCGACGATCTGACGACACACCAGACATTGCACCCTTACTCACCGTGCGCACGCCTTAACATCCGGTGATGAAGCGACCAGTGCCCTCGGGCTGCAGAAGGCGGAAGAAATGATTGCACGAAGAGACCTGCTCGTAGCCGGGGCCGTCGGTGGGGCAGCCCTGGTCCTGCCAGGACCTGGTGGGGCGGTGGCTGCCCCGAACGGGACAGCGGTGGCCCCCGGGGCCAGTTCTGGCGGTAAATTCCCAATTCCCACCCTGGACCCCACGACCATCCCGAAATACGTCACCAGCCTGGTGATCCCGCCGGTGATGCCGAAGGCTCGCCACTCGCAGCGGCACGGCATCGACACGTACGTCATCGGCGTTCGACAGTTCAGCCAGCAGGTATTGCCGCCCGCTCTGCCGTCTACCACTGTGTGGGGATACGGCTCGCTCGGGGACACCAACACGTTCAATTACCCGTCGTTCACCATCGAGGCTAGGGTGGACCGGCCTGTCCGGGTCACCTGGGTGAACGACCTTATCGACGGCCAGGGCGGTTTCCTCCCGCACCTGTTGGCGGTCGACCCCACGCTGCACTGGGCGAACCCGCCGGGCGGCAAGGCCGGGCGCGATTCCCGGCCGACGTTCACCTCGACGCCGGGTCCGTATACCGGCCCCGTGCCGATCGTCACTCACCTGCACGGTGGGCATTCCACCGAGGAGAGCGACGGCTACACCGAAGCGTGGTACTTGCCACGCGCGAACAACATTCCTCCTGGATTCGCCACCGTGGGCTCGTTCTACAACGAGTTCCAGGAGAAGTTCGCCGATGCGCACGGCCTGAAGTGGAAGCCGGGTACCGCGACCTTCCAGTACGCCAACAACCAGCGGGCGGCGACCCTCTGGTTCCACGATCACACCCTGGGTCTGACCCGTCTCAACGTCTACGCCGGACCCGCCGGGTTCTATCTGCTGCGCGGCGGCGAGTGCGACCTGCCCAAGGGGGTTCTGCCCGGACCGGCGCCCGCCTTCGGCGATCCTCCGGGCACTCGGTACCACGAGATCCCCCTGGCCATCCAGGACCGCTCGTTCAACTCGGACGGCTCGCTGTTCTACCCCACGAGCCGGGAATTCTTCGACGGGTTCGCGGGTCCGTACATTCCCACCACCGATGTATCTCCCATCTGGAACCCCGAATTCTTCGCCAACACCATGGTGGTCAATGGGCGGACATGGCCAAATCTCGAGGTCGAACCGCGTCGCTACAGGCTGCGCTTCCTCAACGGATGCAATGCCCGGTTCCTGATCCTGAAGATCGCGGACAGTCCGACCACCCGGCCGGCCCAGTCGGCCGTACCGTTCTGGCAGATCGGCAACGAAGGTGGATTCCTGCCCTCGCCGGTGCAGTTGGAGCGGCTGCTGTTGGCCAACGCGGAGCGGGCCGACGTCATCGTCGACTTCACCGGGATCCCGGAAGGCACCGAGCTGTACCTCATCAACGAGGGCGCGGACGAACCCTTCGGCCGAGGCGAACCAGGCGTGGACTTCCCCGTGGCGGATCCGGCCACCACCGGGCAGGTGATGAAATTCGTGGTCGGCCCGCTGGCGAGCAAGGACAATAGTGTCCCGCCGGATCGGCTCAGGCTGCCCAAGATCAGACCACTCGGCTCGTCGAACGTCACCCGTCGGCTCTCCCTCAACGAGATGCAATCGAGCAGTCCCCAGGTGCCGCCGGGAACGCCGGTCCAGACTTTGCTCGGAACGGTCGACTCCGCCGGCAATCCGGTGTTGCTGGGCTGGGCCGACCCGGTCACGGAGAACCCAAGGCTGAACGCGACCGAAACATGGGAGCTGCACAACTTCACTGTGGACGCCCACCCGATCCACATCCACGAGGTGGCGTTCGAGGTGGTGAACCGGGAACCGTTCAACGGGTCACCCATGCCGCCGGAGAGCTGGGAGCGTGGCTTCAAGGACACCGTGATCGCCTATCCCGGAGAAATCACCCGGGTGAAGGCCCGGTTCGACCACCCTGGTCGCTTCGTCTGGCACTGCCACATCGTCGAGCACGAGGACAACGAGATGATGCGGCCGCTCCAAGTCGGAGGCAGGCGCAAGAAGGACCACTGACTGAAGTTTCCCCGTGATGTTGGACACGTGTTCGTTATGCCGCGAGGGCGTGTTGGTGCCGCTGCCTGGTCTCGGCTGGGGTCAGGTAGCCGAAG
>NZ_JBIARH010000085.1:0-7625 GCF_042889785.1 Streptomyces sp. NPDC002476
GGTGCATCGCAAGGCGGAGGGTCGTCCACGTACTGGGCGTACGTGGACGACCCCGACAACGTGGCGAGGCGCCGTGCCAGGCGTCGCGGGCCGGACGGAACTTTCGAAACACGCCCTGGACGGCGGTTCCCCGCGTACTCCTCTCCAGCACGCCCGCCGGACCTGCCCCATCTGGCGGTGCTGGTCACGTCCTGGCTTTGTCAGGGCCGCTCTCGCCCTCCCCGGCATCACCCGGATCAGGCGGCCCTCAGCTTCAACCCGACTGCTGCGACAGGGGGTTGGTGCAGGTCTTCCACCTCCACTCGAACCAACAGCGCCTTACTGCGCGAACGGAACGTATACCGGAACCGAGTGGTGAGAGCACCTGCTGCTCGGCGAGCGTGCGATAGGTTCCCCGCCATGACTGAACTGGGGTCCGTCGCCTGGCCACCTGCCCCGATCAGGACCGAGCGGCTCGTGCTCCGCGAGTCCGAGGCCCGGGACCGTGCGGCGTTCATCGAGCTGTTCGCCTCGCCGGAGGTGGGCGCCTACATGGGCGGCCCTCGACCGCGTGATGAGTGCGAGCGCGCGTTGCCCGAGACGCCCGAGAGGCGCCCCGGCCTTTTCGTGATCGAGCTCGACGGAGCGATGATCGGCACCATCGAGCTCAACCGGCGCGACGCGGAGCGTCGGAGTCACGTCCGTCCGGATGCCGGGGAGGCCGAGCTCGGCTACCTGTTCCTGCCGGAGGCATGGGGATACGGGTACGCCGCCGAGGCGTGCGCGGCGGTGCTCGGCTGGTTCGCCGACGCGCTTCCCGGCGAGCCGGTGGTGCTCCGCACCCGGACCGCCAACGACCGCTCGATGCGCCTCGCGGCAAAGCTGGGGTTCACCGAGGTGCACCGGTACGAGGCGTGGGGCGCCGAACAGTGGATGGGCGTGTGGTCCCCGGGCACGCCGCCCGCTTGAGCTCGTGCCCGGAAGAGGCGGCACGCCGGCCGTCGGTCCTCGTCGTCCTCGACGGCGTCCGCCCCCGAGCGGTGGTCCGCGATGGCGGTTCGCGGACGGCCCTCAGCGGACGAAACGCACCGCAGGACGCACCCGCGCCGCGAGGTCGGACAGCAGCCGGTCGGCCTGCGGCAGTACACGGGGTCCGAGGGCGGCGGTGCCGACGGCGACGGCCACGCCCGTCCACGCCACCGGTCCCAGCGGCGTGCACCCGAAGAAGTGGCTGACTCCCGGCGTCTGGACGAGGGCGACGAGCAGCACGGCGGTTCCGAGGACGGTGACCAGGACCAGCGGGCTGTGGCGGCGCCCGACGACGGTCTGGGTGAGCTGGGCGCCGACCACACCGCACAGGGCCATCGTGCTGGTACGCCGGACCGAGCCGGGGGTGAGCCCGCCGAGCAGCCACGCGACGGCCGCGCCGACCCCGGTGATCACGCCGCGGTGGCGGATCTGACGGGTCAGCGGCGGCCCGAGGACGGCGAGACCCACGGGCTCGCCGACGGCAGCAGGCTCGCGGGCGGGCTCCGGGTCGAGCGGGGTGACCGCGACTGCCATCGCAGGGAACATGTCGGTGAGCAGGTTGACCAGCAACAGCTGTCGCGTCGACAGCGGTGAGGTGCCCGACAACAGGGTGCCCAGTACGGAGAAACCGACCTCTCCGGCGTTCCCGCCGAGCAGGATGCTGATCGCGTCGGCCACGCTCCGCCACAGGGCGCGGCCCTCGCCGATGGCGTCGATGAGCACCGACAGCTCGTCGGTGGTGATCACGAGGTCCGCGGCGTTGCGCGCGGCGGCCGACCCACGCGCCGCGATGCCGACCCCGACATCGGCGGCGCGGATGGCGGCGGCGTCGTTGGCGCCGTCCCCGACCATGCCCACGACGCTCCCCGCCTCTTGGAGCGCCTCGACCACCAGCAGCTTCTGCTCGGGTGCGACGCGGGCCACGACGCCGCAGTCCCGGAGCAGGTGCGCCCGCCCCGCCCGGTCGAGCGCGGCGAGTTCGTCGCCGGTGACGACCGTGACGTCCGTCGGCCAGCCGAGGGCCAGCGCCACGGAACGGGCGGTCTCGGGGTGGTCGCCGGTGAGCATGACGGGTCGTACGCCGACCTCGCCGAGTCCGGCCACGAGCGGGGCCGAACTGGGGCGAGGGCGGTCGGCGAGCGCCACGAACCCGACGAGTTCCAGCGGTTCGAGCGGCTTGTCCAGCGCCTCGGCCGCCTCCTGCGCCGTGAGGCGGCGCCGGGCGACGGCCAGCAGCCGCAGGCCTCTGGCGGCGAGGGCACGCGCCGTGCCGACGGTCGCCGGATCCGCGTCGGGGCAACACTGAAGCATGACCTCGGGGGCTCCCTTGACGACCAGGGTGTCCGCGCCGTCCGCGTCTTTTCCGACGGCGGCCGCGTACCCCCGGCTCGCTTCGAAGGGCTGGGCCCGCAGGACGGTCCACCCGGTCTCCCGCGGGGCGGCGGCCAGGACGGCCTCGTCGGTGGCGTGGGCGTGGACGCCCGGCTGCTCGGCGGCGCGGGGGCAGGCCCGGGCGGCGATGCGAAGGATCTGTTCCGCTTCGGGGGCCGAGGCATGGTGCTCGGCGCCGGTGGCGGTGACCAGGCTGACGACTCGCAGCCGGTTCTCGGTGAGGGTCCCGGTCTTGTCGAAGCACATGGTGTCCACCCGGCCCAGGGCCTCCAGGCTGCGCGGCGTACGGACCAGGACGCCCAGCCGGCTGAGCCGCCGCGCCGCAGCCATCTGCGCCACCGTCGCCACCAAGGGCATGCCCTCGGGAACGGCGGCCACCGCGACCGCCAGCCCGCCCTGGAGCGCGGTGCGCACCGGGCGGCCGTGCAGCAGGGACAGAGCCGCCACCGCGGCGCCGCCCGCGAGGGTGAGGGGAAGCGCCCGACGGGTCAGCTGGTGCAGCCGCGCCTGGACCCCCGCCGACGGGGGGACCCGGGCGGCGAGGGACGCCGCGCGGCCGGCCTCGGTCTGGTCGCCGGTGCCCACCACCACGGCGCGGGCGCGCCCGGCCACCACCGTGGTGCCCTCGAACGCCATGGAACTGCGGTCCGCGACCGACGGCTCCGCCACGGGCGCCACCTGTTTGGGCGCGGGCAGCGACTCGCCGGTCAGCGAGGACTCGTCGACCTCGAAGCCGCTGACCTCCAGCAGACGTGCGTCGGCCGGCACCACGTCATTGGTGCGCAGCTCGATCACCTCGCCGGGTGACAGTCGTCCGGCCTCGACGACGGTCGGTTCGTCCGCCGACACGTCGGGCAGGCGCCGGGCCGTGCGCCGCTGCCCCGTCGCGAGTTCGGCCAGTGCCCGCTCAGCGCGTAGCCGTTGCACCCCGCCGACCAGGGCGTTCCCTGTGACGGCCCCGACGACGAGGAACGCGTCCACCACGGACCCCAGCAGCGCGGAGGCGGTGGCGCCGATCAGCAGGACGGGAGTGAAGGGATCGTCGAGTTCGGCCCAGGCGGCGCCCGCCAGCCTCGCACCGATCCGGACCGGCGCGAGGACCGGGTGGGCGGCAGCGGCGTTCAGAGCGTGGCCGGCCCGGCCCCGTACCACCTCCCACGGCGTGGGAGCGGCCCGCGGCGCCCTCGCCAGCTGGGCCATGACCTCCTCCGGATGCAGGGCGTGCCACGGCACCCGCGGCCCGGGGTGCGGGGGCTCGCCCGAGGCGGCACCCAGCGCGCCGCACCAGCCGGACACCAGAGCCGCGGCGGCGGCGATGCTGACCGGGCTGATCCGCAGTTCGAGGGGAAAGGGGACCGGCTGGGTCCGGGCCCCGCGGGTGAGCACCAGGAGTTCGGAGAGCGTGGCGCCCGCCTCGGCGAGGAACTTGGCCCGACGGCCGGCCGCCCGTGCCGCGGGCACGGCGGACAGCAGCCGCCACGCACCCTCCAGACCATGCAGGGGCAGGATGTCCGCACCCCAGACGACGGCCCCGCGCTCGTCGGCGAGGGCCACGGCGATATCGCTGCCGAGCAGCCCTTCGAGCACGTCGCGGGCGGCGTCGGTCGGCGCCTCTTCCGCCGCCGTGCCGGTCGGCACCCCTTCCCCGGCCATGTCGCCCGACGCTCTTTCCCCCGCCGTCCGGTCGGTCGGCGCCGCCTCCGCCGCCGTCCGGTCGACCGGTACGCGCGCCACCGTCAGGACCGTCCGCCCGCCGTTCCGTAAACCGGCCACCACCGCGGCCAACGGAAGCCCCGGAGGGGTGAGTTGGTCGGCCAGGGTCCCGAACTCGCCGAGCGAGCGGTCATCCGGCACGACGACGTGCAGACCGGCTCGGCGCGCGGCGTCCAGCACGGCCTCGGCCATCGGGTCGAGTTCCCGGCCGACCAGGACGGTGCCGACATCCCTGCCGCGCACCGACGCGATCATCAGGCCGGTGTCGGGCGGCCCCGCGCCCGGCGCCGCCTCGTCGGGCACCGGCCGCAGGCCGAGCCCCGGCTTCCCGGCCCGGGACACCACCGCCCCGTCCTCGGGCGTGCGCAGGGCCGCTGTGGCCGCCCGCCACAGTCGGCGGTGATCCCATCCGCTCGCGCTGGGATGGACCTTCAGCACGGTGCGCCGGGTGCTGCGCAGCGCTCCTGGATGCAGGACGACGGTGTCCACGATCTCCAGTCGACGCAGTCGCTCCGGGCTGCGGACCAGCACGTCCTCGCGTGCCAGGACACTGCCGAGCGCTGCGGTGAAGGCCGCCGGGCCGTAGCGCGCGGCCTTGGGCGAACCGGCGAGTGCGGTCTCCGCCGCCCCGTCGAGACTGCGGGTGAACAGGAGCGCGGTGACGGCACCGCCCAGCATTCCGTTGATCGCGGCGTCGGCATACTCCTCGCCGGGGCACGAACGCAGCGGCGGGCGCACGGTGTCGTCCCCGCCCACCGTCGGCCTGCCCGGGACACACAACGTGTCGTGCACGGCGTCGAACGCCGCGAGCCGGGCGACGGACTCCGTCAACTGGGCGATCCGCAAGACCGCGTCGAGCAGCAGCGGGCTCGGCGACTGCCCGATCCCGCAGGCGGCAGCATGGGCTGCGGCGAGTGCCAGGTCGGCCAGGTCCGGGCCCAGCGCCCGGTTCAGCACCGCCCGTACGCGGGAGTCCTCACGCATCACGACGGCTGCGGCAACGACGATCTCCGGCACGGATCTCAGCGGGACCGTCCTGGCCACGAGGGCGGTGGCGATGCCCACCGCGTCGCAGGCCACGGCGACCGCATTGACGCGCACACCTCCGACCGCCCCCGGGTGCGTGTGCTCCAGCACCTGGTCGTCGACGCGCACCAGCCCGTGCCGGGCGGCGATCTCGGACACCCGGTCCACCAACTGCTCATCGACCGCGGCCTCGGCGGTCTGCACGACCAGCCGTTCCAGGCCGCTGTCCCAGTAGGCGACCAGCACATCGGGGTGTTCGGCCAGTTCGACGGCCAGCTTCTCGCAGGCGGCCTCGAATTGCTCCAGGGCCGGTCTCCGCGTCTCCGGAGACGCCCGCAGCGCGAGGTGCATGCGGGACCCGGCACGCCAGTGGCCGGTCCGCGGGGTCATGGCGTTGCGGGCGACCCTGCCGACCCGCACCGCGGTCTGCGCCGCCTCCGCCGCACCGCTCAGGACGCCACGCGCACCGGCGCTCACGAGTTCGGCGGCCGTCCGTGCCGTGTCGGTGGCCGGCGGGGCGATCCGGCGTGCGGCCCCGACCGGGGCCGCCAAGGCGTTCTGCAGGACCACGGCGGGCAGCCCGGTCAGCAAGCGGAGCAGCATGTGTCACCTTCGCGAGCCTGCCGCACGGGCCGGGGCGGTACGGACGGTGGGTCGTCGGAGCGGGGGAGCGAGGATCGTCGAACGGGGTCGTCGAGCGCAGGCTCCGAGCGGGTTGCGGTCAAGGCGGCCGGTCGTCGAGCGCGTGATGGTCGTGGTGATCGGCCGCCGTGGCGGACGGCGGTCGCGGTGGTCGGCTCCCACTTCGGCCGCCGAAGCGGGCGGGCGTCGTCAGGTCTTCTTCCGCCCGCCCGCCCGGGTACGCGAGGTGCCCGACGCGGTGCTCCTGGAGGTCCGCCCGGACGGGCGGGCCTTGGCCTTGGTACTCGCCGACTTGGGCGTGCGGCTCTTCGCCGTCCCCGCACTCGCCTTACCGGGACGGGTCGTCGCCTTGCCGGAACGGGACTTCGCCTTGCCCGTGGCGGTTGACGCCTTGGCCGACCCGGCAGTGCGCTTCGGCTGCGCTCCCTCGGCACGGGTCTCGTCGGCCGCCCGGGCCGCCGCGGCGTCCTTGGGGCGCTGCTGGGTGAGCCACACGGCTGCGGCGCCCGCCGCGGCCAGCGGCCATTCGACCACACCAGCCACACCGAGCAGCCCGGCACCCGTGTACGCAGCGACGCGTCGCGCGCGGGGCGAGACGATCCCGACGGAGTCCAGCACACCGTCGACGAACTCCTTGGCCCGGTCCGCGCCAGGAACCTTCTCCACCGCCGCCGTCATCATTTCCACGGGGTGCGTGAGCGTCTCCTGGACGGGATGCCGCTCCTTCGTGTCCCCCGAGCCCTGCGCATGGGAACTGTCAGTCATGGTCCGCACTCCCTCCGTAGGACAGGTAAGACATGCATCGAGGCTGTGACATACCTCATATTCTCGACAACCTTGACCAGATCCGGCAATTTCGGCAACTCTGAAAATGTCTGCCCCGCCGGAGGATGGACTCGACGACACGGCGCTTCGCCGCCCGTTTCCCTCCGCCGGACGAGCCGAGGAAACGTCCGCCGCTCGGGGGAGACGCCTCACAGGCACAGCGACGGCGACGCCGTCCGGGCCTCGGGCTTCGATCCCCACTTCCGCGGAGGCCGCCTCATGCGCATCGAACTCACCTGGCCGCGTCCTGACACCGACGACCGGACCCTGACCCTGGTACTTCCCGACCTCCCTGACCTGCCCGCCCGGCTGTGCGCCGCTCCCGCCACCCTGCTGCGCGCCGTCGTGTGCGCGGAGCCCCTGCTCTCAGCCGCGGCCGGCGCCGTCGGCGCCGGCCCGCTGACCCGGGCCGCGCTGCCGTACGCCCTGCGGTTCGCCCGGCGGGCGCTCGACACCGGTACGACCGACCGTCGCCCCCGGCGCGACTGACCACCGCCGACGGGCCACCGTTCGACCGGCCCCCATCCGGGCAAGCCGCCGGTGGCATGTGGAACGCACGCACGCCTGGCAGAACGCCTTCCACCGCCTCGCCCGCTGCTTCGAGCGTCGCGCTGTCGTGATCGAGGCGTTCTTCGACCTCGCGGATGCGACCGTCACCGCCCGCAGCCTCGTACGACGCGCCTGGACCACCCACCGTCGGCGGACCCGCCCCGACCGCCGCCCCTGGACATCGGCCTCGGACCCGCCACCCCTCACCGAAGCAGTGGTCGGGCAGTACACGCACACCGGTGAGCGCGAACACGAGGCGCTGCTGCTGATCACCACCCGGACCGCGCTGCGCGACGCGTTCCTCGATACCACCGTCGGCATCGAGCCCCCTCTCACGGCGGTGATTGCCGAACGCCCGCTGACGCCCGAGCGCACACAGCCCTTAGTACTGCAACCGCATCTGGGGTGACGGGTGGCGCTGTTCGTCGTTGTTGTGACTGTGTGCTGATGAGCTGACGGTCGAGCAGGTC
>NZ_JBIARH010000086.1:0-6937 GCF_042889785.1 Streptomyces sp. NPDC002476
TCCGACAGCCGCTCACCAGATGACTTCAGCTGACCCGCTCTTGGCATACCAACAACAACGACCAAATTGCCCTTAAGTTACCGGTATTGAGGCTAACCGTGCGCCAGTTCGGGCCGGTCTCCCGGGCGATCTCCGAGAAGGTCGCGCCCGTCTCCATGTAGGGCCCGGAAACGCCGCAGTTCCAGCCACAGTTCCGGTTCCAGCAACATCCGCTGCACGAAAGTTCAGGCAGCCGCGGGGCGCGAAGCATCGCGCTGAGGTGAAAGGAGGGTTGTCGCCGCGATACCCCCGGCAAGGAGGAACAGGGAGGCGGCGGCTGCGACGAGGGAGGGCGCTTCGTGCAGGGGCCAAGTCCATGGATAGGGGCGGCCGCCGGGGCCTAGTCCGATGAGTGCGCAGAGGACTGGCACAAGTGCGACCGTCAGTGGGCCGTACAGGCGACCGGCGAAGTATTGGACGATGAGCCCGCTGCCGAGGTATCCGAGGAAGTTCCTTGCCGCGGCGAGGGACATGGAGGAGTCCGCAGCGTAGGCGGCACCGCAGCCGAGGGCGGTGGCCAGCAGCACAGTTGTTGCCAGCATGCCCGCCTGGTAGCTGGCCACGGGGCGGACTGCGGTGGTGTCGTAGACGCGGGGGACCCGGTTGAGCGCGTACAGGGTGAGCGCCGCAGGGATGGCGGGGAGTACCAGAGCTACGGGGATTCCAGCGCTCATCCCGGCAAGGAGGGACGGGATGGGGACGACGGAGCCGCCCATGAGTGGCACCAGCAGCATGGTGGCGGTGAGGACGGCGGCGGTGAGGGGCGTGGCGTGTGCGCGGTGCCACCAATTCACGATGCGGCTGCCTTGGTATAGGACGCGGGTGCGAGGTCGGGCAGGACGGCGCAGTCGTGGACGGAGCGCATGTTGCGCTCGTACCAGGCGCGCTGGGCTTGTGCGGGCAGGGCGCGGATCTTTTCGGCTAGGGCGATGGCTTCGTGGGGCCAGCGCTGGGCGAGGTCGTTCTTGGGGACGCCGCCGGTGAGGGAGAGCCAGGCGTATATGGCGGTCATGGCTTCTTCACCGGGGTATGCGGCGCCTTGGCGCAGGGCGCACGGAGGTGGTTCGTTGGGCAGAGGGCTGGTGGCGATGTTCGAGGCGACCTTGGCCTTGTCGGGGCGGGGGTCTCCGAACTCGACCTGTCTGGCTGGAGTGACTCCGACGGTTGCCAGTTGGGCAACGGTCTCGTCGGCCCAATGGGTGATGTTTGCTCGTTGGGTGTTCTGTTCGGGCCACAGGCAAATCTGCGGGTTCTGCCCCGAGCAGGTGCGCAATGCAGTGTCGCGGGCCTGGGTGCCGTGGAAGTCGAGAGGGACGGCCAGGGTGAGCGCCACGGCGGTGGCGACTGTGAAGCCGGTCAGGGACAGCAGGGGGCGCCAGAGGCGATGGCGCAGGGCTGTGCTGAGAACGACAGCGGTCACGATGGCCAGGGAGAAGGTCAGCGTGGCTGCCATGCTGCGGATGGAGGGTTCCTGGTCGAGGCCGCAGCATTCGGTGACGCCCTGTCCGTTCAGGTGGCGTAGCCAGGGCAGACCACCGAGAGCGGCTGGCCAGAACCCCCACAAGTAGCCGAAGAGCAGCATGGCGGTGGCGCCGAGGAGCTTCGGCATGCGGGCGCCGACGAACCAGCCCAGCGCGATGTGGGCCAGGATCACGCTGTAGGAAACGGCGAGGATCGTCGGGTTCGGGAAGCCGGACGGGGACGCAACCGAGGTCATGATGACGGCGAAGGGAGCGATCATGGTGATCACTCCGAGTACGGCGATGGGGCCCAGGTGCAGGAATGTGATGCTGAGCATCCTGCGGGCCGGGGCCAGTACGGCGATCCCGCCTTGTTTGATCCGGGCTGCTTCCCAGGCAGCCCCCGCCCCGCACGCAGCGCTGATGAAGCCGATGACGATGGTGGTCTGGGAGCTAACGGACGGCCAGTAGGCGATCGTGGACTCGGTGTTCTGGGCGCTGAACCAGGCCAGAACCGGAACCAGAACCAGAGCGGTCCACACGGCCGGGCCCGAGCGCAGAAGCGTTGTGGTGCGCATAGTTCAGATCTCCCCTCGGACCAGGCCGCGGTAGGCGCTTTCCGCACGTCGCTCGTACGGGGTGCCGACGGGGGCTGTGGAGAAGAACTCGGGCACCGATCCCCGGAAGACTGGCCGACCGCGGTCGAAGACGACGACGGTGTCGTAGATGTCGGCGAGGTCTTCGGTCTGGTGTGTGGAGACGATGAAGTGCACCGAGCCGCTCAGTTCAGCGAGCAGGTCACGGAAGACGCCGCGCTGAACCGGGTCGAGGCCCGCGGTCGGCTCGTCCAGGAGGACAACCTCGGCCTGGTGCACCAGCGTCTGCGCGATACCCAGGCGTCGCAGCTGGCCTCCGGAGAGTTCATGGCTCTTACGGCCGCCCAGTTCTGTGAGTCGGACCTGTTCCAGTGCGGTGGCCGACCGGTCCCAGGCATCGCGTTTGGACAGGCCTTTCAGCCAACCCACGTATGCGGCCTGCTCACGAACCGTCAGGGCCGGGATCGCCTTTACTTCTTGTGGCAGCCACCCCACCCTCTGCCGGAAAGCCCGTCGGTCCCGCCGCCGAACACTGTCCACGCGCCTCAGGGTGACGCGCCCCGACGCCGGGACGAGCGAGGACGCACCGAGCGAAAGCAGCGTCGATTTCCCCGCCCCGTTCGGGCCGAGCAGGACTGTGCATCCTCCAGGGAAGTCCATCGTCAGGCCCTCAAGCACAGGAGTGCCGGCCCGGTAGGAAAACGAACAGTCCGTGAAACGCAGTGGCACGCAAACTCCAGGTGAGTGATGACTACCGGCCCAGACAGTGTTACGGGGTGACCGGTTGCAGCCTGCCACCCCGTAACACCACGATCCGGTCAGTAACCCACAGTGACCTTAGAGACGGTGAGATAGGCAGACACGGAGTCCTGCCCGTTCAGATTCGCGTAGTGGAAGTAGTAGGTGCCCGCGGCCTTGCCACCGAAGCTCGACGTGTCGCAGTGATTGTCGTCCCTGTTGACAACCGGGTCGGGCAGCCCGGCGCGTGCCTTCTTCAGCTGGAGTCCCGCATAGGTGAACCTGCTGTTGTCGACAGAGCAGCCGGAGAACTTCACCGTGGTCGAGACACTGTCGCTGTTGTTGTCCGTCCACTGGCGCGAGTCTTTCCCCGGCAGCCACCCGCTGATGCTGCTGGTGTAACCGCCCTCCGCGAACGCCGGTGCGATTCCCAGCACCCCGATCACCGCGGCACTTGTCGCAACAGTTGCTATCCGAGACGTACGCACAGATCCCCCCTCGTCGGGCCCGGACAACGAACCTGAGCCAATCCATTTCGTCTGCAAATTCGCATCGCGAAAGTACGGCAGCTCCGACCCGAGTGCTCCGAATATTTGTGCCACCCATGTCGCTCGCCCCAGCTCACATCCTGTGACGATCACTTCTGCCTACCAGTCAGGTGAGATACGTAAGCGAGCCATGACGGGCGAACTCTTGTCGACACTCGAAATTCGTTCCACTTGGTCATCGATGACGCTACGCAAATGGCAAGTTCCATGCGCGGCGAGGCCACTTCGCTCCCTCATGCGGTGCTGCACACCCTCCCTCCACTTCCATAGCGCGACCGGCGCCCCCACCAGCCCCTCCGACCATACGGAACGTCTCCCTCAGCTTGAGACAATCAAGAATTGAGGCACGCGAGAACACTCCGAGTAACCCTCGGAGGGAAAATTGATCGGAAAGGGCGTCCCAAAATTACTCAAGCATTGGCCAGAATTGACAACCTAAGTGCTGTCCCGTAAATGATCTACGGCATGCTGGTTGATCAGCGTTGTTTCCCGGTCGTCCGGCGAGGGTGAGGTTGTGGAGGCGAGCGATGCCGAGCATGGCGTGGTGAACGCCGTCGCCTTCAAGGCGGCAGTCGCGGAGGATCTTCCAGGTCTTCATCCGGGCGAAGGCGTGCTCGACGCGGGCGCGGACCTTGCGGTGCGAACGGTTGTGCTCTTCCTTCCAGTCCGGGAGTTCGGCCTGACCCCGTTCGCGGCGGTGCGGGAGGGCGCCGGACAGCTCCCACGCCTTGCAGTCGTTGCGGTTGCCGGGCAGCGGCAGGCCGACCGCGACGACCAAGCGGGTGTCGGCATCGATGACGACCTGGTGGTTGGTGGAGTACTGGTAGTTCTTCGACTTCTCGGCGACCAAGTGGTCCCGCGTGGGGACCAGGGTGCCGTCCACGATCAGCACGGTGTCCTTGCGGAACCGCTGGCGGGGCTGGAGCGCGAGCGACGGGCCGAAATGGTCGACGATCCGGTCGGCCGCGGACTTCGACACTCCGCACAAGGGGGCGAGTTGGCGCAGGGTGAGGTTGGTCCGCCAGTACGCGGCGACCAGCAGGACCCGGTCCTCCAACGGCAGGCTCCAGGGCCGGCCCTTGCGGACTGGGTCGGCGCCCCCACGCCGTAGCGCGGTGACCAACTTGCCGAACTGCCGAGGGCTCAGCCCAGTGAACAGGGCTATCCAGGACGACTCCGACGCCGTGATCACACCAGCCACGGGCCGGCAGCGGCCGGGAAGACCACCGCGCTGCTCCGCGTCGGGCGTGCCTGCCACCTCGCCCACACCCAGCAGCACCCGCCGGCCACCACCACGCATGCACCGGTGCCGGTCGCCTATGTACTGGTCCCGCCCGGGGCGACCGCGAAAGCACTTGCGGCCGAATTCGCCCGCTACCTCGGCATCCCCGTCACCGCCCGGATGCCCCAGGCCCAGATCACCGACGCCGTCTGCCACACCTACAACAAGGTGGGCGTGCGTCTGGTGATGATCGATGAGGTTCACCGGCTCAATCCCCGCACCACGACCGGCGCGGAAACCGCGGACCTCCTGAAAGACCTCAAGGCTAAGGGCTGTCCCGTAATCCGTGGTGGACCAGCGCGCGGCGTCGGATGCGGTGCATCGCAAGGCGGAGGAACGTCCGCATACTGGACGTATGCTGATGTTCCGACAACGCGGCGAGGTGCCGCAGCTGACGCCGCGCGCCCGCCGGGGATTACGGGACAGCCCTTTTAGCGGCCCCGGCCAGGGCCTTCGCCCCTTCCGGGACCCGTACGCCGTCGACGAAGGCTGACGGCCGACGCGCCACCTCTTCCGGGCACGAGCTCAAGCGGGCGGCGTGACCGGGGACCACACGCCCATCCTGATACCCGATAAAGGCGGTGCGGAGAATGTCGGGTGACCGGGGCCGGTGTCGCCGCACGATGGGGGGATGGATGACACGACCTTGGTATCCCGTTTCCTCCGCGATGGCTTCGTGAAGTTGGAGGGCGCCGTCGCGCCGCGCGTGGCCGCGGACTGCGCGCGGCTGCTGTGGCGGGAGACGGGCTGCGATCCGGACGACCCGTCGACGTGGAATCGGCCCGTGCACTGGGTGGCCGGCATGGCTCAGGGCCCGTTCGCCGCCGCACCCAACTCCCCTTCCCTGCACCACGCGTACGACCTGCTCGTCGGCGCGGGACGCTGGGAGCCGCGCTACTCGCTGGGTACGTTCCCGCTGCGCTTCCCGCACGAGGAGGAGCCGGACGACGCGGGCTGGCACATCGAGGGGAGCTACCTGCCGGAGGGCGAGAGCTGGTACTTCACGAACCTGCGCTCCCAGGGCCGGGCGCTGCTGATGCTGTTCCTGTTCAGCGAGGTCGGTGAACAGGATGCCCCGACCCGGATCCGGGTCGGCTCGCACCTCGACGTGCCGAAGGTGTTGGAGAAGTACGGGGAGGACGGGGCGAGCGGGCTGACCCTCGCGCCCGATCTGGTGGCGGCGTCCGACCACCGGCCACTCGCCCTCGCGACCGGGTCCCCGGGCGACGTCTTCCTGTGCCATCCGTTCCTGGTGCACGCTGCGCAACCGCACCATGGGGTGCGGCCGCGCTTCATGGCGCAGCCGCCGCTGATGCCGGCCGCGCCGTACGAACTGGAGCGGGCCGATGGCGCGTACTCACCCGTGGAGATCGCGATCCGCCGGGGCCTGGGACAGGACACCCCCGGCCCGGACTGGGACGGCACCGACCGCAGCGCCGGGTAGACGTGCTTCACGACCATCGCCGGCAAGGTGGCCACGAAGAGGGAAGAGGAAGGAGACCGGGCATGCTGGAGCTGGATGCTGCTCAACGGCACGGGTGGGAGCAGCTGGTGGCCGCGCAGCAGTGGCCGCTGGAGAACACCCTTGGACTTGGGCCGGCGGAGCAGGCTGAGGCCGCGCACATCCGTCAGGCGTTCCTGGTTCCGCAGGACCAAGCCGTATATGTCGGCGAAGAAGGTGCCCGGACAGACCGCGAAGGACCCGTTGCACCGTACGGTGAGCCAGGCCCGCATCGACAAGAACCGTGCGCTGCGGCTGTCAAGCAGTGCAAGCGGCACTGGGGGCCCAAGTACACCAATGGTGGCAAGGAGGGCGACGAGTACCCGTTCGCCAGTACCTACGAGGGGGCGGCGGAACCCGAGTTCGACTGGGGCGTCTTCGTCAGGTAGTGCAGGCGCGCCGTCCACCCGCGCCGGGCGGTGGCGGGGGTGGTGATGCCGCCCGCGAGTTCGTCGAGCCGTCGGGCGACCAGCTGGTGGCCCTGGGCGCCCCGGGCGCCGTAGAGCCCGAAATCATGCGTGCGCTCCGGCATCAGTCCTCCTGGGGCATGTCGACGAAGCGGCTGTAGTGCAGCTGCGCGGCGGCGGAGATCGTGGCCCGGGGTCCGAACCGGTACGGGACAGCGCTTACGGACAGGCCCCGAGCAGGAGCGAGGGAATTTACCGGGGCGTGACCCACCTCATGTGCCCCCACGGATCTCCGGTCCGGGGGCGGGGGGGCGGGCGCCGGGGGGGGGGGGTGGGCGGGGGGGGGCGGCGGGGGGGGCGGGGGCG
>NZ_JBIARH010000087.1:0-6140 GCF_042889785.1 Streptomyces sp. NPDC002476
GCGACTCGATCATCAGCCTCCAGGTCGTCTCAAGGGCCCGCCGCGCCGGTCTGTCACTCTCGTCCCGGGACGTCTTCCAGCACCCCACCATCTCCTCTCTGGCCGCGGTCATCCCGGCTGTGGAGTCGGACGCTGTGGCGGCGGCCTCGACCGCCGAGCAGGGTGAGCTCACCGGTGAGGTGCCGACGCTGCCCGCCCGGGAGTGGTTCTTCGAGACCCACCCGGTGGCCCCGGAGCACTTCAACATGTCCTTGGCCCTCGCGCTGGACCCGGAGACCGACGAGTCGGCCCTGCTGACGGCGCTCGGGGCAGTCCTGTCCCAGCACGATGCGCTCCGTACCACCTTCTCCGGTCGCACCTCGGCCCGGTACGAGGACCGCTCGTCCGTCACCGCGGAAGGGATCTTCGCGTCCCACGACCTGCCCGAGGACGACGCCGAAGCAGAAGCACATTGGCAGCGGCTGGCCACTGCCGCCCAGGCGGACCTGGACCTCGATGGAGGTCCGCTCGTCCGCGTCCTTCTCGGCCGGAGGGGCGCGGGGCGTGCCCCGTGGTTCTTCATCGCGGCGCACCACCTGGTCATCGACGGTGTGTCCCTCCGCATCCTGCTGGAGGACCTGAGCACGGCGTACGAACAGGCTGCCGCGGGGCGTACGCCTGACCTCGGCCCGAAGACCACTTCCGTGCGTCAGTGGGCCCAGGAACTGGCGGCTCACACGGCGCGCGGCGGTTTCGACGCCCAGCGTGCCCACTGGACCTCCGCCACGGCACAGGCCGACCACCGGCTGCCGCTCGACAACCCCGACGGAACCAACACCGTCGCCTCAGCCCGCACGGTCTCCGTCGCTCTGTCGGTGGAGGAGACGGAGGCGTTGGTTCAGCGGGTGCCGGCGGTGTATCGGACGCAGGCGAATGATGTGCTGTTGACGGCGTTGGCGCGGGTGTTGCGTGGGTGGACGGGGCGTGACCGGGTTCCGGTGCTGTTGGAGGGGCATGGTCGTGAGGAACTGTTCGCGGGTGTGGATCTGACGCGCACGGTGGGGTGGTTCACGTCGGTGTATCCGGTGGCCCTGGGCTTGCCGGGTGAGGACGTGGACGGTGGCGATGCGTGGGGTCGTGATCTGAAGTCGGTGAAGGAGCAGTTGCGTGCTGTTCCGGACCGGGGTGTGGGTTACGGGGCGCTGCGCTACCTCGGTGGTGGCCTGGAAGGCCTGGCCGAGGACGACCCACAGATCAGCTTCAACTACCACGGTCACTTCGACATCGGCGGCGAAGCCGGCGAAGGCCTCTTCCGAGACGCCTTGCCGTTGCCCGGCGGTGACCACGCACCGCACGAGAACCGCACCCATCTGATCGATGTGGTCGGAGCCATCCAGGACGGCCGTCTCGCGTTCTCGTGGATCTACTCGGGTGATGTGCATCGCGAGGAGACGATGCGGGGGCTGGCGGATGCGTTCGCGGCGGAGTTGGTCGCGTGTGTGGCGCATTGTGAGGGTGTGGGGGCCGGTGGTTGCACTCCGTCGGACTTCCCGTTGGTGGGGTTGTCGCAGGTGGAGGTGGATCGTGTGGTGGGTGATGGTCGGGGTGTGGAGGATGTGTATCCGTTGACGCCGTTGCAGGCGGGGATGCTGTTCCACGCGTTGGCGGATCCGGGTTCGTCGGCCTATGTGGAGCAGTTCGTGTTCCGGCTTGATGGTGTGTCGGATGTGGAGCGGTTGGCGTGCGCGTGGCGGACGGTGGTGGGGCGTTCGGACGCGTTGCGGGTGTCGTTGGCCTGGGAGGGGTTGTCGGAGCCGGTGCAGGTGGTGCATCGGGACGTGACGGTGCCGGTCACCGTGCTCGACTGGAGCGACCTGACGGAGGAGGGGCAGGCCGAGGCTCTGGCCGAGCTGTTGGACCAGGATCGCGTGCATGGGATCGACCTCACCTCCGGTCCGTTGTTGCGGGTGGTGTTGGCTCGGTTGTCGGGTGATGCGGTGCGGGTGGTGTGGACGTTCCACCATGTGCTGTTGGATGGATGGAGTACGGCGGCGTTGGTGCCGGACGTGCTTGCCGAGTACGCCGGTGACGGGTCCGGGAGGGCTGCGCGGTCGCGGGGTTCGTTCGGTGATTATGTGCGTTGGCTGGTGGGGCAGGATGCGGATGCCGGGCAGGCGTTCTGGCGTGGTCGGCTGGCGGGTGTGACGGATCCGGTGGCATTGCCGTATGACCGTTTGCCGGGTGAGGTGGAGCGGGGTCGTTCGAGTGGCCGGGTTCCGGTGGTGCTGAGTGCTGGGGTTGCGGGCCGGGTCGGTGGGTTCGCGCGTCGGCATCGTCTGACGGTGAACGCCGTGGTGCAGGGGGCGTGGGCGCTGTTGCTGTCGCAGTCGGCGGGGGCGTCGTCCGGGTCGGGTTCGGGTGATGTGGTGTTCGGGACGACGGTGTCGGGGCGTCCGGCGGATCTGCCGGGCGTGGAGGACATTCTGGGTCTGTTCATCAATACGGTTCCGGTGCGCGTGAGGCTGGATCCGTCGGCGCGGGTGGCGTCGTGGCTGGGAGGTGTGCAGTCGGATCTGGTGGAGTCGCGGCAGTACGAGTACGTGGCGTTGTCGGACATCGAGACGGACCTGCCCGCGGGTGCATCCCTGTTCGACAGCCTGGTGGTGTTCGAGAACTACCCGGTCGATACGGGCGCGGCGGAGCGGCACGGTGTGTCGGTCAGTGGTGTTCAGGCTGTCGAGTCGACGAACTACGCACTGACCCTCATCGCCGCACTGGCCGGCGAAAGTCTAGACATGACGCTCGCGTACGACCCCGCTCTCCTCGACCGGACCACGGTCGACACCCTGGCCGAACGCCTCGCCCAGGTTCTCACCGTGCTCGTGGACAACGCTGAGACCCGGCTCGGAGCGCTGGACTTCCTGGCTCCTGAGGAACGCGCCCTCGTCGTCGACGAGTGGGCCGATGGAGGGGGCGTCGCGCTCCACGACGCCTCGGTGATAGAGGCGTTTGCCCGCCGGGTCGCCGCGGCGCCGGAGGCGGTGGCTGTGCGGTGTGGTGCCGCGAGGCTGTCCTACGTCGAGCTGGCGTCCGAGTCCGACCGTCTTGCCGCCGTCCTGGTGGAGCGTGGTGTGTCGTCCGAGTCCAGGGTCGGGCTGCTGTTGGAGCGGTCGGTGGACGTGGTCGTGGCGATGCTGGCCGTGTTGAAGGCGGGCGGTGTGTACGTACCGGTGCACGTCTCGTATCCGGAGGAGCGGGTGCGGCAGGTGCTGGCGCAGGCCGGTGCTGGGCTGGTGCTCACGGACCGGGGTGTGGACGAGGTCGCGGACATTCCGGCTCTCGCGGTGGATGCGGTGCCGGTGGGCTCTGGTGTGGTCGCGCCGGTCGTGGGGGCTGATTCTTTGGCGTATGTGATGTTCACGTCGGGGTCGACGGGTGTGCCGAAGGGTGTGGCGGTCACGCATGGGGACATTGTTGCGTTGGCGGCGGATGGTCGTTGGGGTTCGGGTGGGCATGGGGTGGTGTTGTTCCATTCGCCGCATTCGTTCGATGCGGCGACGTATGAGGTGTGGGTGCCGTTGTTGAACGGTGGGACCGTGGTCGTGGCGGAGGCGGAGTTGAGTGCGCCGGTGGTGCGTGAGGCGGTGGCGTCGGGTGTTTCGGGTCTGTGGGTGACGGCGGCGTTGTTCGGTGTGCTGGTGGAGGAGGATCCGGGGTGTTTCGAGGGTCTGCGTGAGGTGTGGACGGGTGGTGACGCGGTTCCGGCCGCGGCGGTGCGGCGTCTTTTGGACACCTGCCCGGGGTTGGTGCTTGTCAACGGTTATGGTCCGACGGAGTCGACGACGTTCGCCGTGTGCGGGCCGATCGCGTCCGAGGACGTGGCGGGTGGTTCGGTGCCGTTGGGCCGGGTCATGGACAACACTCGTGCGTATGTGCTCGACGCCGCGCTGCGGCCGGTGGGTGTGGGTGTCGCGGGTGAGTTGTATCTGGGTGGGTCCGGTCTGGCGCGTGGTTATGACGGCAGGTCCGATCTGACGTCGGAACGGTTCGTCGCGGATCCGTTCGGTGAGGGCGGTCGGCTGTATCGCACGGGGGATGTGGTGCGGTGGCGGGTGGATGGCCGGCTGGACTTCCTGGGCCGTGGTGACGGTCAGGTGAAGATCCGTGGTTTCCGGATCGAGGTCGCCGAGATCGAGTCGGTGCTGTCGCGTCATGCGTCGGCGGGTGTGGTGTCGGTGCAGGTCCGTGAGGACCGCCCAGGGGTGAAACGCCTGGTCGCCTACCTCGTCCCGGCAGCCGGTCAGGTCCTGGACATGACCGGGATCCGTGAGCATGCGGCCGGTCTGCTGCCGGAGTACATGGTGCCGTCGGCGTTCGTCGTCCTGGGCGAGCTGCCGCTCACCGTCAATGGGAAGGTGGACCGCAGGGCGCTGCCCGCGCCGGAGGCGGAGCCGGGGGAGGAGTACGTCGCCCCGCGCACCGATACGGAGAGGATCCTCGCCGGTATCTGGGGTGATGTGCTCGGCATCGAACGGGTCGGTGTGCACGATGACTTCTTCGCGCTGGGGGGCGACTCGATCTCCAGCCTGAAGGTCGTCTCGCGGCTGCGTGGCGCCCTGGGCACGGGCTTGTCGCCGCGTGCGCTGTTCGACCACCCGACCGTCGCGGCCCTGGCCGGACAGGTCGCCGGTGACGAGCCGGAGGAGCCGGGGATCCTCCCCGCGCCCCGGACCGGACCGCTCCCGCTCTCGTTCACCCAGGAACGCCTCTGGTTCCTGGAGAACTTCACTCCCGGCGGTACTGAGTACAACATCTCAGCCGCTCTGCGTCTGACGGGTGAGCTGGACGTCGTGGCGCTGCGTGCGGCCGTGGCCGGGCTAGTTGCCCGGCACGAGGCCCTGCGTACGACCTTCGACTCCGTCGACGGCCGTGGCGTCCAGACCGTCCACGCACCCGAAGACATCGAGGTGGCCGTCCGCCTGGCGGAAACCGCGGGCGAGGACGGGCTCAGGGCCATGCTGGCCGACGAGGCGGCGCTGCCGTTCGACCTGCGCAACGGTCCGCTCACGAGGGTCCTGCTGGTCCGTCTCTCCCAGCGTGAGCACGTCTTGGCGTTGTCGATGCACCACATCGTGACCGACGGCTGGTCCATGGGCGTGGTCACCCGTGAGCTGAGCGCGCTGTACACCGCCGCCGTGCGTGGTGAAGATGACGCGCTGCCCGAACTTCCCGTGCAGTACCCGGACTTCGCAGTCTGGCAGCGCGAGCACCTGGCGGGCGAGGCGCTGGACGGTCAGCTCGACTACTGGCGTGACAAGTTGTCGGGTCTGGAGCCGTTGGAGTTGCCGACGGACCGGCCGCGTCCGGCCGTGCGCACCTCGGCCGGCGCCCTGCACGCGTTCGAGGTCTCGTCCGAACTGTCCGACCGGCTCACGAGGCTGAGCCAGGAGCGTGGGGCCAGCCTCTTCATGGCCCTGACCGCGGTGACGCAGTTGCTGCTTTCGCGGTACAGCGGGCAGCGGGACATCGCAGTGGGCACCGTGGTCTCCGGACGGGAGCGCGCCGAGATCGAGGATCTGGTCGGGTTCTTCGTCAACACGCTGGTGCTGCGATCGCGGATCGACGAGTCCATGGGCTTCGGAGCGCTGTTGTCGGAGGTGCGGGAGACGACGCTGGACGCGTTCGCGCATCAGGACGTGCCGTTCAGCCGGCTCATCGAGGAGCTGGCTCCCGAGCGTGACACCTCCCGCACCCCGCTCGTCCAGGCGCTCGTGGCGCTCCAGAACACCCCGATGGGCGCCTTCGAGCTGCCCGGCCTCCGTGTCGAGGACGAGGCGATGCCGCGTGAGGCAGCCCAGTTCGAGCTGAGCCTGCACTTCCAGCAGACCCACGGCGGTGGCCTCGCCGCCGTGGCCGAGTTCAACACGGACCTGTTCGACGCCTCGACCGTCGAGCGGATGTGCCGCCACTGGATAGCTCTTGCGGAGCGTGTGACCGCGCAGCCGGAAATGCCGCTCGACCGGTTCGGGATGCTGGAGACCGCTGAAGCCGGTGTCCTGCTCGCGCAGTGGGCGGGTCCTGGTGTGGGTGTGGGTGGTCGTTCGGTGGTGGAGTTGGTTGCGGGGCGTGTGGGGGTTGTTCCTGGGGCGGTTGCGGTGGTG
>NZ_JBIARH010000088.1:0-6105 GCF_042889785.1 Streptomyces sp. NPDC002476
CGGACGACGGTGCCGGGGCTCCGGCGGGGGACGATGCGGGGACGGACATGACGAAGGTGCTCCTCGCGGTGTCGGGGTCGATGCGTGCTCGTGCCCCTCCCGGCGACGCCCGCCGGTCACGGCACTCGCGGATGTCAGACGGTGTTCCGGTACGGCGGCATGAAGCTCGTCCGCGGCATCTGGTCGGCGAGCACTCCCCCGTCGACGACGAGCCGCGCCCCGGTGAGGTACGCCCCCGCGTCCGAGGCGAGCAGCAGCAGCGCGCCCACGCACTCGTCGGGCCGCGCGTACCGGCCGAGCGGGATGCGTTCGCGGTAAGCGGCCTCGAACGCCTCCCGGTCGAAGGGGAATTCACCGTCGATGGGGGTCTCCACCATGCCGGGGGCGAGGGTGTTGGCGGTGATGCCGTGCGGGGCGAGCTCCACCGCCAGGGTCTCGGTGAGCAGTTGGGCGGCGGCCTTGGAGGCGTTGTAATGAGCCAGGCCCGCCTCCGCCACCAGGGCGTTCTTCGAGGTGATGGTGATGATGCGGCCCGCGACGCGGTCCGCCGTCATGTGTTCGGCGACGCGCTGGCTGAGGAAGAAGACCGCGTCGACGTTGACCCGCATGATGTGCGACCAGCTCGCGGGCGTGATCTCGTTGAAGCGCTCCAGGGCGGCCGTGCCCGCGTTGTTGACGAGGATGTGCAGCGGTCCGGCCTCGGCACGCACGGCGTCGACGAATCCGGGCAGCGCGTCGATGTCCGCGAGGTCCTGCCCGTACACCCGGGCGCGGCGGCCGAGCGCCTCGACCCGCGCCGCCGTCGCGTCGATCCCCTCCGCGCCGGGCAGGTCGACCAGGACCAGGTCGGCGCCCGCCTCGGCGAGCCCGACGGCGAAGGCCCGGCCCAGGCCCCGGGCGGCCCCGGTGACGACAGCGGTGCGCCCGGTCAGGTCGAAGCGGTCGGTGGGGCGGGGCGGGACGGCTGTGGTCATGGCGGGGGTCCTCCAGGCGGGGACGTGCGGAGAGCGGGGGTGTACGGGGAAGGGGCCGCCGCGCGGGACACAGGGGCGGGTGCGCGGCGGCCCGGCCGCCGGTGCGGCGCACGCGGACGAGGGGGTGCCCGGCCGCCGCACCGGCAGGTTCACGGGAACGGCCGGGTCGGAGGCTGCCGGGTGGCCTCGGATCGCGGGCCACTCGGCGGCCTCTCAGCCGTTCAGGCCCAGCAGGTCCAGCGACGGCCGGTGGATGATCTCCTCCACCGCGTCCGTGTCGAGCGGCGGCAGCCCGGGGATGCCGGGGACGCGGGCGATCTCCCGCAGGCCCTTCACCGAGTCGTCGACCGTCGTGAACGGGTAGTCGCTGCCGAACATCAGCTTGTGGAGGACCCCGTAGTCCTGGGCCAGCCGGAGGCTGTGCCAGAGCTGGAAGGGCCGGTAGTGCAGGGCGCTGATGTCCGCGTACACGTGCGGGTGCTTGCGGATGACCGCGATGCACTCGCCCTCGAAGGGATGGCCGAGGTGCGCGAGGACCATCCGCAGTTCGGGGTGGCGGATCGCGACGGCATCCAGGTGGCGGGGCATCGCCCACTCCAGGGGCGCCGTCGACACGAAGGTCGTGCCGGTGTGCACCAGGAGCGGGAGCCCGTGCCGTTCGGCGTAGCCGTACAGCTCGTCGTACTCCTCGGCGGCGGGGTCGAAGCCCGCGTACATCGGCATCAGTTTGATGCCGCGCAGGCCCAGTTCCTGGTGTCCGTAACGGAGTTCGTCCTGCCAGCCGGGCTGGGTGGGGTCGAGGGAGAGATACCCGATGAGCCGGTCCGGGTGCTCTCCCGCGTACGCGGCCACGGCCGCGTCGTCGACCCACAGTCCGCTGCGCCGCGCCTTGCCCCCGACGACGATCGTGCGGGTGCCCTCGGGGGCGGTGGCGGCGTACTCCTCCCACGTCACCGTCAGGTCGACCTCGCCCGCGTGGGCGCGGGCGGAGTCGGACCTGAACGGGTCGGTGAAGTCGTGGCTGTGCCGGAAGAGGTGCGAGTGGACGTCGACGATCATGTCCGGTTCCGCTTCTCCCAGCCGTCCGCGAACATGTTCCAGAACCGGTGGCTGGGCGGGTGCTCCTCGAAGACCTCGTCGACGAGTTCGACACCGAGCCCCGGGGCGGTCGGCAGGCCGATGTGGCCGTCGGTGATCGGGAGGGTGCCCTTGAGCGCGTCGAAGACGTAGTCCTCCAGGAGCCCGTCGAACGTCTCGAGGATCTTGAAGTTGGGGATGCCGAGTGTCGCGTGTACCGAGACCGTGGTGCAGAGCGGCGAGTTGGAGTTGTGCGGAGCCACCAGCATGCCGTGGGTGTCGGCGATCGCGGCCAGCTTCCTGACCTCGGTGAGGCCGCCGGCCATGGAGAGGTCGGGCTGGATGATGTCGACGGCGTTGGTGGCGAACAGCTGCTTGTACTCGTAGCGGTTGTGGAAGTGCTCGCCGCCGGAGATCGGGAACGCGGCGCGCTGCCGCAGCTCCGCGTAGCGCTCGATGTGGGTCCAGGGCATCGGCTCCTCGAACCAGCCGATGTCGAACGGTTCCAGCTCGCGCACCAGCCGGGCCGCGGTCGGCATGGCGAACCGGGCGTGGCCCTCGATGAACAGGTCGACGTCCGGTCCGATGGCCTCGCGAACCGCGGCCACCAGGTCGACGGAGCGGCGCAGTTCGGCGCGCTCCAGCTCGTGCAGTCCGGGGCCGAACGGGTCGAACTTGAGGGCGGTGAAGCCCTTGGCCACGGTCTCCTTCGCCTTGGCGGCGAAGGTCTCGGGTTCGCGTTCGCCGGTGTACCAGCCGTTGGCGTACACGCGGACGCGGTCGCGGCAGGCGCCGCCGGTGAGACGGTAGGCGGGCACCCCGAGCGCCTTGCCCATCAGGTCGTACATGGCCTGGTCGAGGCCCGACAGGGCAACACCGCCCATGTCACCGCCGCGCAGGAAGTCGCCCTGATAGACGCGGAGCCACAGCTCCTCGACGTCGAAGGGGTCGGCGCCGATGAGATGCCGCTGGGCGATCGACTCGGTGAGGGCGCAGACTTCCCGGACCCGGTAGGGGTGGGTGATCTCGCCGATGCCGGACAGGCCCTCGTCGGTGTGCACCCGGACATAGCCGAAGTCGCGCCAGGCGGTGCCGAGCATCAGGGTCTCGACGCGGCTGATGCGTCCGGCGGGGCCGGCCGGGCGGCTGCTGTTCACGGTGAGCATCAGCGGGTCGCCCCGCCCATGGTGGAGGTGTTCTCCAGGTCGCGGGCGCCGCCTTCGGCGAGGACGGCCTCGACCGCCGCTTCGGTGCCCTCGATGAGACGGTCCACGTCGGCGTCGGTGTGGGCGTAGCTGATGTGGCTGCGCTTGAGGTTGAGCGGCAGCTCGAACAGGCCGTGCTCGAGGAGCTTGCGGCGGTAGCCGACGAACAGGGAGGCGTCGTTGTTCAGCAGGTCGGCGTAGGTGCGGGGGGTCTCGCCGGGCATGAAGTAGCTGACGAAGACGGAGCCGTGGCCGGTGACGACGGCGGGGACGCCGAGGCGCTCGTACAGCCCGGTCAGTTCGGTGCGGACGCGCTCGCCGAGCCGGAAGACGTGCTCGTGCACGGGCTCCTCGCGGAGCTTGCGCAGGGTGGCGAGGGCGGCGGCGACGACGGACGGGTGTCCGTTGTACGTACCGGCGAAGAAGGCGGGGGCGCCGGGGGTGGTGGAGAAGAGGTCCATCAGGTCGGCGCGGCCGCCGATCGCACCGACGGGGGCGCCGTTGGCGATGGCCTTGCCGAGGGTGGTGAGGTCGGGGGTGACGCCGGAGATCTTCTGCCAGCCGCCGATGTCGTGGCGGAATCCGGTGATGACCTCGTCGAAGATCAGGACGCTGCCGGCCTTGCGGGTCTCCTCGCGAAGCGTGGTGAGGAACTCCTGGTACGGCAGGAGCGCGCCGACGTTGTGCGGGACGGGTTCGACGATGACGGCGGCGATGTCGGAGCCGTGCTCGGCGAAGGTGCGGCGGACGGCCTCGCTGTCGTTGAACGGCAGGACGAGGGTGGCTTCGAGAACCTCGGGGAGGATGCCGGTGGAGATCGGGTCGTGGCCGCCGACCTTGTCCGGGGCGGAGATGACGTTGAGGCTGACGGAGTCGTGCCAGCCGTGGTAGCAGCCCTGGAACTTGACGACGAGGCGGCGGCCGGTGGCGGCGCGGGAGACGCGCAGCGCGTGGAACGTGGCCTCGCTGCCGGTGCTGGTGAGCAGCACCTTCTCGATCGACGGGATCAGCTCGGCGAGCTGTTCGGCGAGGAGGACCTCGCCCTCGGTGACGCCGACGCCCATGTGGCCGAGGGTGGTGCCGGCCTCGGCGGTGGCGCGGGCCACGTCGGGGTCGTTGTGACCGAGCAGCGGCGGGCCGAATGCCGCGTGGAAGTCGGTGTATTCGCGTCCGTCGGCGGTCCGGAACCGCGCGCCGTCGGTGCCGGTGACGACGAGGTCGGTCAGTCCGGGAACGTTTCGCTGACCGCTGTTCACGCCGCCGGGTACGACCCGGCGGGCGCGCTCGGCGAGTCGGGCTCCGGATTCGTTGCCGGCCGGGCCTGAACTCATATCGCTTGCTCCTTGCGTCGATAGTCGTCGGTTGTCGCGGGCCCTGCCCGGCCCGTGAGTCCCTGGCGCCATCCGCCCGGCAGTCGCCGCAGGAAGAGAGTGATCCGTGTTGCGTGGGTGGTGCGTGTTGCGTGGGTGCTGCGTCTCGCTTTTTCCGAACGCTGTTCTGCAGGGCAGAACAGTTCCTGGATGGTACGTGGGCCACCAGGGACGGTCAACCCCTTTTCGGACAGTCGGATCATCTGTTCTCGGCCTTCATGCAGGAAGAAGCCACCGTCGACCCCCTATCCAGGCACTAAACTGTTCGAATATGACGACCAGCCCTGCCGCAGAAGAACCGAAGTACTGGGTCAAGAGCGTGGCCAGGGCAGCGGACATCCTCGAAGCGCTCGCCGCCCCCGCGCAGGGGAACGGCCTGAGCGTCACGGAGGTCGCACACGTCTGTTCCGTCTCCAAGAGCGCCGCCTTCGGCACGCTCCAGACCCTCCGCGCCTACGGACTCGTCTCGGACGACGGCGAGGGCATGAACCGCCGCTACCGGCTCGGCATGAGCCTGGCCCGCCTCGGCGACCGGGCCCGCTCACAGGTCTCCCTGCGCGGGGTGGCTCGTCCCGTGCTGAGCGAACTCACCCGGACCACGGGCATGGAGTCCCGGCTCGCGATCCCCGAGGAGGGCCTCGCGGTCGTCGTGGACCAGGTCGAACTCGACCAGCGGGTCCGCCTCGATCTGCGGATGGGCCACCGCGAGCTGCCGCACTGCACGGGCCTGGGCAAGGCGCTGCTGTCCGCGATGCCGCAGAGCGAGGCCGCCGCCGTCGTCGACCGGTTCGGACTGCCCCAGCGCACCCTCCGCACGATCACCGACCGGGACACGTTCCTGGCGCACCTGCGCGACATCGCCCGAGTCGGCTACGCCGTGGACGACGAGGAGGACGCGGAAGGCGTCATCTGCTTCGGCGCCCCCGTCCTCGACCACCGCTCGGTGTGCGCCGGAGCCGTCTCCATCACGGGCCTCAAGCTCGGCCTGCCGGCCTGGCGCTACCAGGAGCTGGGCGGCCAGGTGCGGGACGCGGCGCGGCGGATCAGCCTCGTGCTGGGCTGGGTCGACGACGCGGAGGACACCGCGTCCGCCTCCTGAGGGCTGTCCCGTCGTCGAACACTCGCCTTCGTGCGGCGCCCGGCACGCACGACCCGGCCCCGGCCGGACGACGGCGGTGCGAAGACACAAACCGGCGCCCCGAAACGGCACCTGACGGCCCATTCCGGCAAATTCGGGTCTTGACCGATCGCCACAACCCGCCGTAGGTTCCCTGCCAACCGCGAGGACATCCTCCCGTCACTCGCGCTTCACCCCCTTCCGGTCCGCTTCCGACGCCTGCCCATCGCGTCCGGAACACCCGACGACCGGACCTTTTCAGCCATCCGCCTCTCGGCAGTCCAACGCAGGAACGCTCCTCCACCCCCGGCGCTTCTCGGAAGGCGAAGTCCGCATGAGCGTTCCGCACCACCCCACCGTCC
>NZ_JBIARH010000089.1:0-5956 GCF_042889785.1 Streptomyces sp. NPDC002476
TCTGCCGGGAACATCCCGCTTCGCGGGACGTTCCCGGAAACCAGCGCGAACCCCTATGAATCAGACCCGTCAGGGTTGACGAAACAGATAGGGGCCCCCCGATAACCCCGGCCACACGCGACAGATCGCCGACAGGCCGACCGCTGCCGACGCCTGCTGGAGCGGACCCGGCCAGCGAACAGAAGCCCTCCCTGTGCGTCCCCGCTTCCCTGCGGCGCGGCCATGACGGATGAAACCCGCTGGCTCGGCAACCACTTCGACGAAGTCGCCGACGCGGCGGCCCGCGTTTTCCGTCTGCTGTCGGCGCACCGCAGAACGTCCTGCCGCCGAGCAGCTCGCAGGTGCAGAGAACGTGGTGACCACACAGAACGTTCCCCTGAGAGTCCGGGCCAATCCCAAGTGGTCCGGATCCCGTGCCACACGCCCCGGAGCGGCCGTCCGTACCAGGCCCCAGCGAACCCCAGCCCCAGCCAGACGCCGCGTGAGCGCGACACCTCACCGATTGCGGCCTCAGAGTGATCGGCGCAAGGTGGATACGTCATCCCCTCCAGTGAAGGGCACAAAGGTCATGGGTAAGGCAAAGGCGAAGGCCAAGCAGGTCAAGGGCAAGCTGAAGGAAACCGCCGGCGGTGCCACGGACAACAAGGGCATGCAGGCAGAGGGCCGCGGCGAGCAATTGACGGGCAAGGCCCAGGAGACTGCGGCAAAGGCGGCTGAGCGGCTGAAGAAGTCCGGACGGTAGGACCTGCAATTGTGGGCCACGTTCCGGGCACACGGGTTTCACGGTCGGCGGGGCGCGGCTTGGTGCCGGCCTTGCAGGCCGGCACCAGGCGTCAGGTTTCGTTGCTCGGTGAAAGTTCGCTGACGTGCGGCGGTTTCGGGCGATTGCATCGCCGGGTCGCCGAGGCTGATTGCCTCACCTGGATTTCATCCTGCCTCCCATTGAGGAAAGTGCCGCCGTATCGACTCGGGGTTACCTCCTTGAGCCGAGTGGTGTCGTGACGCGTCCCACCGTGCGATGCCACCCTTCGGTGGTCGCTTAGAAGGCCGTGACGATGCAGCAGCTGTGCCAGAGGCATGACTCTGTCTCGGCTTCGGCGACAACCTCAACGAGCACGTGGTGGGCGCGCAGGGCGCGCAGGGCACGCAGGGCACGCAGGGCACGCAGGGCGCGCAGGGACTTTGCCGCCCCGTCGAGGAAGGGCTGCTGATGGTCACCGCCGACCTGAACCAGGGCGATCTCCGTGAAGCCCGCCTCGGCGCAGGCACGCACCGCCTCGACAAAAGTGCCGACGTCGTCACCGCACGGGATGAAATCCGCGATGTCGTCCGGGCGCACGAACTGCGAGGCTGCACGCCCTGCGTGATCTCTGAAAGTCGGTCGCGACATTGAAGTTCCTCCAGCCTCCGGGTGTTTACGCGCCACAGGAAGACACAGCCATGTTGATATCCGCTCTGCGGCGCGAGCATCTGTCACCCGGAGCGGAGGTACTCGACGTGGGTACCGGTACCGGCGCAGTGGCGATCGCCGCCGCCCGCTACGGCGCCGCCCGCGTGACCGCCATCGACACTTCCGCCGCGGCGGTGCTCACCACACGACTTAACGCACTGCTGTCCGGGTATGCACGGGTGCTCCGGACCAGCCGGGGCGACTTGACGGAGCCTGTGACCGGCCTGATGTTCGACCTGGTGCTCGCGAACCCGCCGTACGTACCGTCCGCGAACGCCCGCGTACCGCGTCGCGGTATTGCTCGGGCCTGGGAGGCGGGGATCGACGGCCGGGCGGTGCTCGACCGGCTCTGTGCCAAGGTCCCCGCTCTGCTGCGCCCCGGAGGTGTACTGCTCGCGGTCCACTCCGCGCTGAATAACCCAGCGATGACGCTGGCGCGGCTGGCTGAAGCCGGATTGGACGTGGCTGTGACCGACCGCCGGTTCGTTCCCTTCGGGCCTGTCCTGCGTGAACGGGCCGGCTGGCTGGAGACCCAGGGCCTGATCCAGCCCGGCCAGGAGAAAGAGGAACTGGTGGTGATCCGTGCAGAACGGCCGTACTGAACCGGAGACCGCACCTCGGGCAGCTGCACGGCGCGTCATGCAGGAGCCGGGCGGGCCCATGCTCGTGGAGGGGCCGGTCGAAGTGGTCCAGGAGGACGGCCACATTGCCCGCTCGGACCGGCCTGTCGTCGCACTGTGTACCTGCCGGCGGAGCCTCATCTTCCCTTGGTGCGACACGAGCCACCGCGGCCGGAAGAGGCCGAAGAAAGCCCCGCCGCCGGCCTCAGAGCGGTACACGGAGTGAGGACTCGGCGCCCCGCCATGCGCCGAGCAACTGCTCCCCGAACCGGTCTTCCAACCATCCGGTGGCCCCGATACCGAAGGCGACGTCCGGTGCCAGACCCGGCTCCTCCTGGAGCAGACCGGCGACGACCTCATGCCGTACGAGCTGCTCATGCACGGCGTCGGCCTCCACATGCTCCGCGTAGAAGTGGATGGCCGCAGGCCCGGCACCGGCCCGCTTCAATGCTTGCGCAAGGCGTCGCGACCCTGGTGGCGATGTGGTCTCCACCGAGGCGAAGTGACCGACCAGCGCACCACGGTGTGAGCGGTGGAGTCCAAAGAGTGACATGAGGTTGACGGTCGCGAGCATCTGCCGCGATCCGGCGTCGAGGTAGCGCCCGTACGAGGTGTCCAGGTTGAGGTCCGCCATCAGATCGGCGAACAGCTTCGAGTGGACCTGTTCCGCCCGTCCCGCTCCGAATTCGTCGTACTCCACAGCGGCCATTCCTGCCTTGGCCCGGCCCGTCAGGCGAGGGATCACCCACACGTGCGGATCGGCCTCCTTGAGGTGGTAAAGCGAGCGGTGGGCGGCGTACTCACGCAGATGCCACAGCTCGCCCTCGTCCCGCAGGAAGTACGACACGCCGTCGACGTCCGCCGGCTCCAGAACGAGTTCGTCCAGCGCCAGACCGACGTCCTCGGCCACCGGCACGTCAGCACGCAGAGCCGCCGTGAACTCCCGCTCCAGCGCGGCACGCACCCTGAGCAGTTCCGGATCCCACTCCCAGGCACCGTCCACACCGTCGAAGCCGCGGTAGTGCAACTCGTAACAGAGGTACAGGGCGAGCTGCAGGTCATCGCCGTACGGGTCAGCACCCGCTACCAGGGACGTGTCCGGCAGGCTGCGCCGACCCGGTTCCCGGCCGAGCGCCTCGATCAGAGCGGCAGACACCTCACCCCGGGTCTCCGGCAGCTTCATGGTCCTTCCTCTCCTCGGCCCGTCGGCTCGTTCCGTGGGGGCACCGCGAGGGAGAAGGAGTGCCCGGCGAGATCGGCAAAAGCGAAACGCCGCGCAGCGCACCGCCAGCCTTCGCCTCCATCGGCATTGCCCCGAGGCTCACCCCTTCTCGTTCCGCCTCATCCGGATCACCGTGTGCGACGAGTATCCGAAGATGCGCCTGCCGGGCGTCATCCGGCCGCGGCCGGCCGGGAGCGTCGTGGCCGTGGTCCCGGCGGATTGCCAGGTGCCCGCCTTGTAGCCGACAAGTTCCACAAAATCAGAATCGCTCACCACCTGAATTTCCGCATCGAGCAGTGCGCAGTGACGCGTAGAACTCCGCCAGGCTTCGGGCTCCGCGCAGTCCAGAACGAGGACACCTATCTTTGCAACGGACATTTTCTTTCGGGTACCCGCCGACGCTCAGAACACACTGGCGACGGCCAGTGTTTACGGGGACACGCTTCCGTTCCGTCGTCGAGAAACGCCTGGCTTTAGCGAGCAGTAGTCGACTGGGAAGAGGACGACGAAGAGCAAGGATACGAAGAAGAGGAGTG
Source organism: Streptomyces sp. NPDC002476 (assembly GCF_042889785.1). NCBI lineage: Bacteria > Bacillati > Actinomycetota > Actinomycetes > Kitasatosporales > Streptomycetaceae > Streptomyces > Streptomyces sp. NPDC002476. Next base: position 3,829 of record NZ_JBIARH010000089.1, read on the forward strand.
AGTGGAGGCACCGGTAGACCCTACAGGCATGATGACATCCCGCCCGAGACTCCTGCAGCCACCAGAGTGGAACGGAGCCGACGCCTGTTTGGGAATCGGCCGCACATGGCAAACCGCTCATCATGCGGCTTTCAGCGGGGTATACGAAATTCGCGGTTCTCGCTCCAAGCATCGGCACGGCGGCCGTCCGCACCGAGGACCTCTTTCTGAGGTCCCTCGATGCGCTGGGCCGCCTGAAGAAGCTTGATGTGGTGATCAGCCCTGTGCGGCGGTTGGTGCGCGGCGTGCCTCTGGGGCGCTACCGCGATGTGCTGCACGGTCTGCCGATCGGCCATCCCCTGCATCCCGCGCTGGTGCAGGTTCCGATGGGCGCGTGGTTTTCCGCCGCAGTGCTGGACGTCGTGCCCGGCACCCGGCGCAGTGCCCGCATCTTGGTGGGTGTGGGCCTCCTGGGGGCCGCGCCGGCCGCCTTGGCCGGCTGGGTGGACTGGGCTGAGCAGCACGAGGACCAGATGCGTACCGGACTGGTGCACGCAACGTCGATCGCCGCGGCCATCGGACTCTACTCGGGATCCTGGGTGCATCGCGGCCGTGGCCATACGGCATTGGGCAAGGCGCTCGGCTTTGCGGGGCTGTGTATGGCCGGCACCGGCGGGATGCTTGGTGGCCACCTCGCCTATCGCCAGGCCGCAGGCGCCAACAAGACGGCAGCGGTCCCGCATCTGTTGGAAGAGGGGTGGCACCCGGTCGGCAGAGTGGAGGACTTCCCAGTCGGCGAGGCCGTGCGGCGGGAGTTGGGCGAGGTGCCGTTGCTGGTGTTCCGTCAGCCGGGCGGCCGCATTCATGTCATCGCGGAGCAGTGCAGCCACCTGTCAGGGCCCCTGTCGGACGGGAAGATCACCGACGGCTGCGTGGAATGCCCCTGGCACGGCAGTGTCTTCCGGCTGTCGGACGGAGCGAACGTACGCGGGCCGGCCACCGCACCGCAGCCGTCCTTCCAGGTGAGCGTAGACAGCGACGGCACCATCCACGTAAAGCTGCCCGGCGCCGGCTGAACCACGCAATGACGTATCAGCGGCCCAGGGCGTTCCGAAGCTGCTTGTTGAGCGGAGACCTTGCTGGAGGTCTTCGACTCGCCCGAGCGCGCCCGCTTCTTGTTCACGGTGCGTGCGGCCCCTTCGCTCGCTTTGTGGACTCACCCCTCCTCGGCGCCCTCCTGTGCTCGTACTGACGCTCACGCTTCTTGCTCGAGCTGGCAGGCGTGATGTTGTCCTTGACCTGGCCAGGTGTCGTCTACGTCGATTAGCTGCGATGCGGACATGGCACATACCACCTCAGCCCTGAATGGTGTCTCCCCTGGTGCTGACCGTGCCGTCCTGCGGGGCGATCCGTCTCCCCCGGTTACTCTCGGCGCCAGAGCAGGAGTGTCGGCCCGTGTCCGGCCGCGGCACGGAGGACGGAGAACGCTCTCTCCGAGGCGAGTCCTCTTATGCCTGCTCAGCGCATGGGCGGAGGAACAACACAGTGGCTTCCCGCTTCTGCCGCCCGCTGTACGCTCGCCGCCGGAGGCGCCGAACGAGCATGCTGGCAAAAGGGTCGCGTCCACCTCGCAAGTCAACGCCATGGTTTCCACGCCCAGCCCGCCCCGGCCCGACAGACCACTGGCAGAGGTCACGGAACTGGGGACCTGTCCCCGAGGCGTGTCTCCAGCCTTTGGACATCCGCGCGGGTGGCGTTCTGTTCGGACGGCTTGAGCACGATCACCAATTGGCCGTCCGGCTCAAGGCGCCCCACGGCGACCATGCTGATGTCGTCGCCGTTCTGTAGGCGCACCGCGTGCTCGACTTCTGTGGGGCGCAGCGCCAGGTGCCTGAGCGCACCCGCGGCCGTCCTCGATGATTGTTGTCGGCTTTCCCTCCACCAGGCGTACAGCACGCTCGTTGACCGCCAGCCACCGGTTCAGTGCCGCGTTAACCGCAACCAGGGTGGTGGCGCCGATCGCGCCACCGAGCAGGCTGTTGTCGTTGCCGATGACTGAACCGCCGACTTATATGGGGAAAGCGGGACGCGGTCGGGTTGGCCGCTCGTAGCGTGCCGTAGGACGCCGGTCCGGGTGACTCGTGAACCG
>NZ_JBIARH010000090.1:0-5888 GCF_042889785.1 Streptomyces sp. NPDC002476
TGCCTGCCGCGGCCTGAGCACCGAGCCGGAACCCGACCCCACCACACCCGACACACCGTCAGGCATACACACCCTCAACAACGTGACAGCGCCGGCCGGACGGCTGGTGCCCTCCGGTCGAGCTGGTCGACTTCCTCCAGGCCGGAGGCCGCATCGCCGTGCTGCTGTGCTGCTGTGCTGCTGTGCCAGGCTGCCCGAGGCGCTCTGCCGCATCCGGTGCTACTGAAACGCGCCCCACAGGAGCGGTATGGGCCGTTCCGCAGGGCGCTTCCAGCCATTCCGTCACATGTGTGACTCCCCTCACTCTGGCCCCGGTGATCGCCGCTTATGTTCATTGGGCCCGATCAACCGAAGACCGAACAAGGAGTCATGTACGTGTTCCTCACGAAGAAGCGAATAGTGACCGTCGGTCTCGTGGCGGCACTGGCACTGCCTGCCACCGCCGCCGTCGCCGGCGAGATCTCCGGCAGCCGTCTGCCCTTCTCCATCGCGACGTCCGGCTCCGCGGAGGACAGCGACCGCTGGAACGGCCCGAGCTCCGGCCATGCCAAGCCGTGCGGGGACGTCCCGGCCTCGCAGCCCAACTCGTTCAGCGCCTACATCTACGAGGACAAGTCATTCCTGCCCGACCCGCAGATCGCCTCGACCTCGCGGGCCTATTCTCAGGCGTACGGCTGCGGCTCGTACAAGGGCACCAACACGGGTGGCAAGTACTACACCAAGGCCACGTGGTCCGGCATACCCGGCAGCCGTGCCAACGGCTACGTGGCCGCGGAGAACTGACCGGGCGCCGGGCCGGACAGGCCGGAAGGCAGACCGGAAACCGAACGAACTGACAGGAAACCGTGTCCGTAGAAAGTCACACCACCGCAGCCGGCAGCGCGCCGACCGCGACCGTCGAGGGTGCCACGGTCCGATACAAGACCGTGGTCGCCCTCGACGGCGCCCACGCGGAGTTCCACCCCGGCACCACCGCCCTGCTCGGGCCGAACGGCGCGGGCAAGACCACCCTGCTCTCGCTGCTGAGCACCGCCCGGCAGCCGGACCAGGGGACGGTAAGCCTGCTCGGCGCGTCCGTGCACGGACGCGCCGGAGTGCGCGGGGTGCGGGAGCGTATCGGCGTACTGCCGCAGTCCTTTGGCTACTACCCGCGCTACACCGTCCGGGAGTTCACCGAGTACGCGGCCTGGCTGCGCCGGGTGCCGCGTGCGGAGCGGACCGAGCGGGTGCGCGAGGCGCTGAACCTGGTGGAGCTGGAGAGGTACGCGGACCGGCGGATGGGTGCCCTGTCCGGCGGCATGCTGCGCCGGGCCGGGATCGCGCAGGCAGTGGTCAACCGGCCGGCCCTGGTCCTGCTGGACGAGCCGACGGTGGGCCTCGACCCGGTGCAACGGATCAGCTTCCGCACCCTGATCCGGGCGCTCGGGGAGCGTTCCGCAGTGGTGATGAGCACGCACCTGGCGGAGGACGTGGCACAGGTTTGCGACCGTATTCACGTCCTGCTGGAAGGCCGGATGCGGTTCACCGGGACGGCCGCCGAGCTGTGTGCCCAGGCCGACGGCCACGACGGTGCGACGCTGGACGGCTCGGCGGTGGAAGCCGGCTACCTGGCCGTGGTGGAGCGGAACGGGGCGCCGGTATGAGGCGGGTGCTGTTCACCGAGATGCGGCGCGGCGAGGCGGGCAAGGTCGCGCTGCTGTCGGGCGTGGCCGGCCTCTGGTACCTGCTTTCCGCGGACGCCGCGACCAGCGACTGGATCGGCTGGTGGAACCAGGCGAGCATCAAGGTCCAGGTCTTCGGCGTAATCGTGATGGGCTCGCTGATGAGCGCCGCCGCAGCGTGGACGGCGGGCCGCGCCCGGCGGACGCGGGCAGACGCCTGGACCGACACCACGCCCCGCGGCGGCTGGCCACAGGCGGTGCTGCTATGGGCGGCCGCCTGGCTGTGGTCGCTGCTGGTATACGCGGTGATGACCGCTGTCGCCTTCCAGCGTACGGCGGCCGTCAGCGAGGCCACCGCGCCGGTGTGGAGCCCGCTGATGCTGGGCGCCGCGATGACCGGGCTTCAGATCGCGGCGGGCGTCTGCGCGGGCACCCTGCTGCCGTCCCGGATCACCGCGCCGGCCATGGGTGCGCTGTGGTACCTGGTGTTCGTTCTCTTCGCCTTCCTCCCGGGCGTCCCCCTGGCACGGCTGTTCCCGGCACTCGACGAGCACTGGGACGCCATGTTCCAGCCGCACACAGGCCGTCTGCTGATCGCGGCCCTGTGGTGCGGCGCGGCAGCGCTTGCCCTGTTGGCGCTGCCCGCGCTGGTGCGGCGCGCGCCGCTCTCGCCGGGGCCGCTCGTCGCCGTACCCGCTGTGTTGGCGGTGGCGGCTGGCGGAGCGCTGTTGGCCTTCCGTGCCCCGGTGTCCGAGCCGTTCTGGGCGGCACGCGCCGAGCAGCCCGCCGAGCCGGTGTGTGTGACAGAGGGCCACGTCCGCGCCTGCCTGTGGCCAAACGACCGGCATCTGCTGCCCCAAGCGCGCGAGGCGGCCCGGGCCGTCGACCGCACGGTCGGCCCGCTGCCGGGGTTCCGCCGCGACTTCCGCCAGGTCGGGCTACGGTTGGTCGGCCCGGGCAGCGCGGAACTCCCGGTGTACCGGCCGGTCCTGGACTCGGCCACGATGACCGAGGCCATGCTGAGCGCCGCCCTCCCGCCGCGGCCGGAGGGGTGTGCGCCGCACGTCCTGCCGGATACCGGCGGCTATCCCGATGCCTTCCTGGTGGAGGCCGTGGTCAACTCCCGTGCCAAGATGCCCACGCCGTACTACGGGGACCGTTTCGCCAAAACCCTGGAGCGGGTCCTCGCCGCGCCGACCGCCGACCAGGACCGCTGGCTGTCCGCCGCCGCCGGTGCCATCGGCGCGTGCCGGCCCGTCCCCGTACCGCCGCGGTGACCCCCGTCCTCGCCTTCGCCCGCAGCCGCAACCTGCCCCGTGCGGCGGCTGGTGCGCTGGTGATGGCCCTGGCCACCGCGGTGTTCGCCGGGACGCGGGTCGAGATCCCGGACTTCCGCTACCTGGTCGACTACGGCATTCCGGTGGCGGCGGTCGCACCGGTGGCCCACGCCGTCGTCCTGGGCACTACGCTCCACTCTCCCATGGCCGACCTGGAGCACACCGCCGCCCAGCCCATGGCCCTCTTCCGGCGCCTGCACCTGCTCGCGCTCACCGTGATGGCGGCCGCCCTCTCCGCGCTGCCGATCCTCTTCGGGCTGCCCGCCGACGTAGCCGCTGCCTCGGTCCGCAACGCGGTCGGCTATCTGGGCCTGGCCGGGATCAGCGCACGGTTCTTCGGCAGCGGCCTGGCCTGGCTGCTGCCGCTGGGCACCTTCGGTCCTACCCTGCTGCTTGGTGTGGCGCCGGACAACACCCCGGAGTGGTGGGCTTGGTCGATCCACGCCCCGTCCGCTCCCGGGTCCCTGGCAATCGCCGCTCTCCTCTGGCTGACCGCCTTCCTCCTGCCGACCGCCCCGCCCCGGGCGGACGACCGCGCGGAGGTGTAGCACCGGAGGGCGGCGAGGTGGAGCGCTGGAGGGCTCGTTGTGAAAGCGCTGGTCACAGCCATTCGTTGATGACTGTGACCAGCAGAGCTCCAAGGGCGGCGTCACGCTGCGCCAGGTCATGAACCGGCTCGTTTCCGAGGGGATGCTGCCGCACACGCCGTCGATGTACCAGCACCAGTCCTCCCACCTCGCCCAGGCCCGCCGCGAGGGCCGTTTCCCGGACCTGATCGACACCTTGCGCGAGGTCCACGTTCCGCCGGCCTGCCCGGATGCGGGCGCGTTCCTGCTCGAGGCCGCCACCTGGTTCGCCCTCGACCGCACCGAGGGCCAGCACCCGGTATACGTCGCAGCGGAGAAGGACACCCTCCGGCAACTCCTCACCGGCTGGCTGGCCGAGAACGGCATCCCGGTCCTGGTCGTCCGCGGCTTCGCCTCCCAGTCCTACGCCGACGTCGTACGCCGCCGCACCACCCGGCACGGCGTTGTCAACTTGTTCGGGGTGGGGGTGTCGAGGGCGTGGTGGGGCCGGGTGGAGGCCTGCCGGTCAGGCTGCCGCGGGCAGGCCAGCGGTGCCGGTGATCTGCTCCCAGGTGGTGAAGCGGGCGGTCATCTCGGCGCGGTACTCGGACGCGGCCATCAGATGTCGGCGGGGTCGGAAGTGGGGCGAGATCTGGCTGAAGGCAGCGAGGAACTTCTGGGCGGCGCGGCGTGAGCGGAAGTACTTCATCGCGCGTTCGCGCTGCCTCGTCGGCTGGTGGGAGTTCTCGGCCCGGTTGTTCAGGCCCTTATGGGAGCGGTGCTCGACCGAGCGCATCAGCTCGCGGTGGGCGACGCCGTAGGAGCGGAGCTTGTCGGTCACCAGCACCCGCGGTACCCGGCGCTGCTTCTTCATGAGCTTGGCCAGGAACCGCTTCGCGGCCTTCGCATCCCGCTTCGACTGCACGAGGATGTCCAGGACGTCGCCGTCCTGATCGACGGCCCGCCACAGGTAGTGCCGCACCCCGTTGATCTTGATGAAAACCTCGTCGAGGTGCCATTTGTCCCCGGCCTGCGGCCGACGGCGACGCAGCCCGGCCGCGTACCGAGGTCCAAAGTGCGTGCACCACTGACGGATCGTCTCGTGAGAGACGGTGATCCCGCGGGCGAGCAGCAATTCCTCGACCTCGCGGTAGCTGAGGGGGAAGCGGTGGTACAGCCACACCGCATGCGCGATGACCTCCGCCGGGAACCGGAACCCCTTGTACGACGGCGCCGCTCCGGTCTCCACGCTGTCCCTCCCCGACCCCGACAGGCGAACCCGAAGATCACCCTACCGGCAGGGTCCACAACAACCTGACAACGCCGTCCAGCCTTCAACTGGGCACGTGGGAAGTTCAGCCCGCAGCAAGTTGGGAATCTGCGATTCGGTCCGGGTGGCGGAGGGGTGACCCTGGGATACGGTGGTATCCCGTATAAAACCCCTATAACTCCCCGACTCAAAGCACTGGTCAATCCTCAAGGCGGCGAAACTAACTGCCGCGCCTGCGCAGTGGCCGTCGATCACCTGCTGCGTGACGGTACAGTTTCTGTGGCCCCTGGGAGTCTTACGGCAGGATCAGCAGCGACAATTGAGCAATTGTATGGGCGAACATTCCAGACGTCTACCGTATCTGGAATTGTCAAGGAGATAAAGGGGGCCGGGGATGGTGCGAGAGGGATTGTCTATGGAGGTCGAGGACGCAATGCGCATGTTTTCAACGTCGTAAACATCAAGGGAGATGTGATTTTCTTGGACGGCCAGCAGGGGCAGGCTAAGCTCAACTGGAGAAACTATTCACTCCTAAGGACGAATTGATGCTGAGCATAGAAGAGGCTTCCAGGCTGGCGGCGGAATTCTTGAAAAAGACCGTGAGTAGCGAGTCCATGCCGATGGCTCTCGTGGAAGGTGAACATGCTCGCGTAGGAAGTGAAATTATGTTCGATTGCCAGTCGGTTGCCTTTATTCGCAGCGGCGACCCTCGCGATATGGCAATTGGAATCGGCTACGTGGCCGTAAACGCAGAGACCGGGGAGTGTCGGTTGCTCGGCGCTGTGGAAGCGGCCGACCTCGATCTGTTCTGATGGAACAGAACCCTGCTCCCCATCACCACGCCGGGGAGCAGGGTAACTGTGCGAGCCCCAAAGCGGACAGTTCAGCTTCAAGAGGACTGCCCCGGAGCGCACTGCCGAGTGCCTGCTCACGGCGAGGCGTTGTCAGGTTGTTGTGGACCCTACCGGCAGGGGGCCCAAAAAAAACGCCAACCCCCGATAAAAACACCCCCACCCCCCAAAAAAAACATAAGAAAGACCGAAGCCACCAAACC
>NZ_JBIARH010000091.1:0-5436 GCF_042889785.1 Streptomyces sp. NPDC002476
CACCACCCTGCCCTCACCGCACCCGATCTGCCGGGAACATCCCGCTTCGCGGGACGTTCCCGGAAACCAGCGCGAACCCCTATGAATCAGACCCGCCAGGGTTGACGAAACAGATAGGGGCACCCCCCCCCGCACGCAACAGCCCGCCGCAGCCACTACCGACGACGGTCCGCCGACGAGCCAACCGGATAGCGCACCGGCCGACGCCCAAGCCGCGCAAAGTCCTGCGGCGGATCACGACCCATCTGGATAGGATGCGGCCCGACGAGATTGGTGGTCTGCGACCCCGAAACGGGTAGGCCCCCTGCTGAGGCGGCGCCAGTTACGGCGTCACTTCTGTCGTCCCCGCCCCCAGGAGGGGGTTACGTCCTCTTCCTCTCCTTCCTCCCCTTCTTCCTCGTATTCGCCTTCTTCTTCGCCCTCGTCGTCAGGCTCGTCCTCGTCCTCGTCCTCGGGCTCGTATTCCTCGGGCTCCTCCTCGTAGTCCTCGTCCTCGGACTCCTCGCCTTGTGCGTCCTCCTGCTCGGCGGCCTCGTCTTCCATGGCGTCTTCGTGGGACACGACGACTTCACCGTCCCGGATTTCACCGCGCCAGCCCTCGGGCTCTTCCTGGGCGAGGGTGACGTATCGCTGAAAGTGCTTGAAGTCGAGTCGCATTCGGCGCCCTTGGGCGCGCCACAGGTTGCCCGTCTTCTCGAAGAACCCGGACGGGTAGTACTCCACGACCAGGACGATTCGAGTCAGACTGGGTGCCAGCTCATGGAAACTGACCGCACCACGGGTAGTTCCCTTGGCCCCCTCGGATGTCCAAACGATGCGGTCGTCGGGAATCTGTTCCTGGACAGTCGCTTTGAAGCTGCGCGAGGAAGGGCCGACTTTGACCTTCCAGTCACTGGACATCTCATCGCTCTTCGAGACGTCGCGAACGCCCTTCGCGAAGCTGCTGAATTGGTCGTACTGCGTCCAGTAATCGTACGCGACACGCAGGGGCACTCCCACATCGAGAACCTCGATGATGTTCATGACCTTGCCACCGCTCGACTTGCGTTTACCCTTTCCGCCGCCGAACGCTTCCTTGACCTTCCCCACGACTTTGTCCTTGACGCCCTTGGCTTTCTCTCCGAAGAATGCCTTCAGTGGGGAATCGCCCTGGAGAATACGGGGGCCGATCGCAAGAAGCGATCCACTCTCGGCCACATCGGTGAGCTTCCCAGTGACATCGGTAAGTTTGTCACCCGCCTTCTCGGCGAGCCTCTCCACCTGTGCGCTGAGGAAATTGGACGCCTCTTCTCGAAGCCGGTCCGCACCCGACATCTGTGCCGGGGGCTGGTCTGTTTTCGTCCTGGTCATGACTGGCTACCTCCGACGATCGGCGCGCGTGGACGCTGCTCGCTTCGACGGCGTCGTCTTTCGGGCGGCGGACTTCTTGGCCGGAGTAGTTTTCTTCGCAGCCGTCTTCTTTGCCGGGGCCGCCTTCCGGGCGGCAGACTTCTTGGCCGTCCGAGGCTTTTCCCCATGGGCGGGAGCGGCCTTCTTGCGCGCCGCGCCTCCTCTGGGATGGGCTGATTGACGAGAACTGCGACGCTGCTTCGACTGCCTCGCTTCCGGCTCTTCCTCTTCCTCCTCTTCCTCAGCTTGGCCCTCTTCGTACTCGGCCTCCGGCTCTTCCTCTTCCGGTTCCTCCTCTTCCAGCTCGTACTCCTCCTCTTCCCCCTCTTCCTCCCCCTCATCCTGCTTCTTACCGAGTCGGGCCGTACGGTCGCTGATGACGTCGGCCAGCGAACTCATGCCCCGGTCAGCGGCGGCAGCCACTGCCTTACGGCCTGAGTCGAAGACTTCCCCTTTCAGCTGCTCCTGCAGCTCGGCGAACTGGGGAATCTCTCCTAGTCTGCGCATCCCTTCGGCGGCAAGCTGTCGGGGTTCTAGGCCGAATCGTCTCCCTGCCAGGTACGTTGCAATGGTCAGGGCCAGCTGGCCCTTTTTCGTTCGGCCCAGCACATAGCCGCCCACTATTGCGGCCGCGAGGGTCACCTTGGCTTTGTCATCCATGAGTAGGTCACCTTCGATCGTTCGGTGCGGGGCCGACCTAGCCGGCGAGCAGCCTTTCCTCTTCCCGAATTCGAACTCCCTCCGTGCCGAAATATCCGCCTTCAAGTTCCCGGTTCAGTACAGCCAGCTGGGCACGGAACACTCGCGAGTCGTACAGTTCGCGCTCGGCAGTGACGCTGAGCTTCCGCCGCCCCGATCAGACCACGGACCAGTGCGACGGGGAGCGTGAGAAGTCCCGTGATCAGTCTCATGGCCAGACTCCGGCGGCCTCAACGTGAGTGCCTGCAGCAGCGACGAAGTCCCAACAAGGCAGTAGGCCCGTAATACGCAGCTTGATGTGTTCGCGGTGCGCGTTTCCAAATCGCTCCGCCGCTTTTCGGAAGTCGTGGCTTTCGCCACGGGGCTGTCGTTCTTCTGCCATGCATTCAAGTCTGACCGGTATCGGGCGCCTCGCACCTTGAGCGGAGCTAGCGGGCGCATCAGCCGGGGTGGGCGGCTGCTGTGGGGATCGCCGATTTGGGGGTGTAACGGACGACGGCACGAGCCCATCCTCCATCTGCTGTGTGGCCACGGTTTCCTGGCCACACGTAACGCTTTCGCCGCGACCGTCCAATCTCTTCCGCCGCGCCTTCGGCGTTCCCTGCCCTGTGACCAGGGCGTGGAGATGGCGGCCCACCAGCCGTGCACCAAGTCCACAGATATTCGGTCTACTTCCGCTATACGACTAAGGGCTGTCCCGTAATCCATGGTGGATCAGCGTGCGGCGTCGGATGTGGTGCATCGTAAGGCGGAGGGGCGTCCGCATACCGGATGTATGCGGACGTTCCGACAACGCGGCGAGGTGCTGCAGCCGTCGTCGCGCGCCCGCCAGGGATTACGGGACAGCCCTTAGCCCCGGGCGGCGCGGCTCGAAGAAGAACACCAACATCCTGCTGCGACAGCATTTCCCCACGGACATTGACTCGTCCCACACTCCTGAGCAGCTGGAGGTGGTGCCCTCCAAACTCAACAGCCGACCACGAAAGACGATCGACTGGTCAACCCCAGCCGAGCGTCTTGCTGAGCTACTGGACTGGACCCAGGCAGCTGACCAGCAGTTGGGGCTGGTCCTCTCAGCCTGTCACTCACCCCGTGTCCTGAGGCATTCCTTCAACGACTTCCGCAAGTCGCCGCAACATGCTGCGGTGCCGGATCTGTGCAAAGGCGTCGACAACTGTGTTGTGGAGACTCCCTCCCAGGCCGCGCAGCGGATGCTCGTCGAGAATGACCAGGGTCTTCTCGCCCCACGGCCGGATGTCGAAAGCAATCCGTGCCGTACCCAAAGGCCCTCCGTGCACTTCGAGTTCCAGTGCGCGCGGGGCGTCGATACGACGGACCGTCGTGCGTCCGTGGAACTCCTTCGGCCCTACACGCGTCGTATATTTGATCGACGATCCGACTTCCGGCCAATGCCCGTGGTCCGGGGCGGAGTCCAAGGTCCCCACCACCCAGTCCGCGTAACGGCTCTCGTCCTCCAGAACCGCCCAGAGCACGGCCGGTTCCCGGGCGATGAGCTGATGACGTACAGCCATGTGTGCTCCCATCCGGGACGCTGAATAGCACGCGGCATCCGAGCACGCCAGGATCAAAGCCGCCGTTGGACATCACAGCGGCCGCGTGCACGAGGAGCCGGAGTAAGCGGCACTACCAGTAGTGCCGTCGACCGCCCACTGCATGCCCGACGGCACCCAGGATCCAAAGAACGATGCCGATCGCGACGAGCACGATACCGATGGTCCACAGGATCGATATGCCAGCCACCAGACCGATGACCAGCAGAATGACGCCGAGGATGATCATGGCGTCCTCCGTTCTCCCAAGTCTTTTTAGTATGCACCTCACACGTATGCACGGCGATGCAGACCGCGCGAGGAGCTCGTCCAACAGACCGGGGAAAAGGCTATGTCGCGAGGACAGGCACATCCGGTGCTTCCGTATGGCCGTCATCATCGCCCGAGCGCTCGTCACCAGCGATGCCATGACGCGACGCATCAGCCTCCGACAATCATCCTGAAAGCGCGATTCAAATCGAGGGGTATGACCCCGTCTGCACGACGCTCTATGGCGGCATCTCGCGTAACGGAACCCACTCCAAGACGGTACTGACCGATATTTCGACCCCATGAAGACCGCCGTGCCCAGAGACCGTGAAGGCGCGTTCGAGCCGAAGACCGTGCGTCAGCGGCAGAAGCCTCTGCCGGGCGGTCAAGGCCCGCGGTCCTTCCCCAACAATGGCCGCACTGCACGCCTTCGACATCACCCTACGAAGGCAGGCCGTCTCTCAGCAGCCCACCAGATGCCTCAACAACGTGAGCTGCACCGCTCGTTTGGCAGCCCCGCAGGAGAGCCTCCTGCCGGGGAGGTATCGCAGTCCACACCGAACCAGAAGGCCTCACTCGTTCAAGATCACCACACTCGTGCCATAACCCTCACCAATCCCCATGGACAGCCCTTAGCCTGCGTGTTTCACTTGTGGCGGTGTCCGAGTCTTGGCCGGAATAGCGAAAGTGCCTTCTGAGCTGGGAAGATGAGGCTTGTCGAAGGTCTCTGTCATCACAGCAGGAAGGCACTTTCTGCGTGCACCCTACTCGGTCGCGCCCCAAGCTCGTCGTGTCGGCCGACGGTCACGGGGTGGTCAGCCACGCCGGGTCCCGCCTGCTGGCTGATCTCGCTGATGTCACTGGCCTGACCAGCGCCTTCACGGACGCTCTGCGTTGGCTGCGATCACGTGGCACCGGGCACGATCCCGGCCGGATCGCGGTCGATCTCGCGGTCATGCTCGCCGACGGCGGTGAGGCGATAGCAGATTTGGCCCTGCTGCGCGACCAGGGCGAGGTGTTCGGCCCTGTCGCCTCCACCCCGACCGCCTGGCGCCTGCTGGCCGGCATCGACTCGGCTGCACTGGCCCGCCTGCGCTCGGCCAGAGCCACCGCCCGGGAGATCGCCTGGCTGCAGGCCACCGAGACCAGGGCAGGGATACCCGCAGCCCGCGCGGGCGGACGCGACCTGCCCGGCCTGGTACTGGACATCGACGCCACCCTGGTCACCTGCCACTCCGAGAAAGAACAGGCAGCGGCGACCTACAAGCGCGGCTTCGGCTACCACCCGCTGATGTGCTTCCTGGACAACACCGGCGAAGCCCTGGCCGGAGTCCTCAGGCCCGGCAACGCCGGTGCCAACACCGCCGCCGACCACATCACCGTCCTCGACCAGGCGCTTGCCCAAATCCCCGACGCCCACCGCCACGGCACACCCATCCTCATCCGCGCGGACAGCGCCGGAGGAGCGAAAGCGTTCCTGGAGCACGTGCGGGCCCTGCGCTCACGCGGGATCCTCACCTACTTCTCC
>NZ_JBIARH010000092.1:0-3424 GCF_042889785.1 Streptomyces sp. NPDC002476
CAACACAGTGGACGCGAGCAACTGAGGACAAGCCCTCGGCCTATTAGTACCGGTCAGCTCCACCTGTTACCAGGCTTCCACATCCGGCCTATCAACCCAGTCGTCTACTGGGAGCCTTAACCCCTCAAGGAGGTGGGAATACTCATCTCGAAGCAGGCTTCCCGCTTAGATGCTTTCAGCGGTTATCCCTCCCGAACGTAGCCAACCAGCCATGCCCTTGGCAGAACAACTGGCACACCAGAGGTTCGTCCGTCCCGGTCCTCTCGTACTAGGGACAGCCCTTCTCAATATTCCTACGCGCACAGCGGATAGGGACCGAACTGTCTCACGACGTTCTAAACCCAGCTCGCGTACCGCTTTAATGGGCGAACAGCCCAACCCTTGGGACCGACTCCAGCCCCAGGATGCGACGAGCCGACATCGAGGTGCCAAACCATCCCGTCGATATGGACTCTTGGGGAAGATCAGCCTGTTATCCCCGGGGTACCTTTTATCCGTTGAGCGACAGCGCTTCCACAAGCCACTGCCGGATCACTAGTCCCGACTTTCGTCCCTGCTCGACCCGTCGGTCTCACAGTCAAGCTCCCTTGTGCACTTACACTCAACACCTGATTACCAACCAGGCTGAGGGAACCTTTGGGCGCCTCCGTTACCCTTTAGGAGGCAACCGCCCCAGTTAAACTACCCATCAGACACTGTCCCTGATCCGGATCACGGACCCAGGTTAGACATCCAGCACGACCAGAGTGGTATTTCAACGACGACTCCACAACCACTGGCGTGGCCGCTTCAAAGTCTCCCACCTATCCTACACAAGCCGAACCGAACACCAATATCAAACTGTAGTAAAGGTCCCGGGGTCTTTCCGTCCTGCTGCGCGAAACGAGCATCTTTACTCGTAGTGCAATTTCACCGGGCCTATGGTTGAGACAGTCGAGAAGTCGTTACGCCATTCGTGCAGGTCGGAACTTACCCGACAAGGAATTTCGCTACCTTAGGATGGTTATAGTTACCACCGCCGTTTACTGGCGCTTAAGTTCTCAGCTTCGCCAACCCGAAAGTCGGCTAACCGGTCCCCTTAACGTTCCAGCACCGGGCAGGCGTCAGTCCGTATACATCGCCTTACGGCTTCGCACGGACCTGTGTTTTTAGTAAACAGTCGCTTCTCGCTGGTCTCTGCGGCCACCCCCAGCTCACACTGTAAAAGTGATCACCAAGCGTGGCCCCCCTTCTCCCGAAGTTACGGGGGCATTTTGCCGAGTTCCTTAACCATAGTTCACCCGAACGCCTCGGTATTCTCTACCTGACCACCTGAGTCGGTTTAGGGTACGGGCCGCCATGAAACTCGCTAGAGGCTTTTCTCGACAGCATAGGATCATCCACTTCACCACAATCGGCTCGGCATCAGGTCTCAGACTCCATGCACGACGGATTTACCTACCGTGCGTCCTACACCCTTACCCCGGGACAACCACCGCCCGGGCTGGACTACCTTCCTGCGTCACCCCATCGCTTACCTACTACCACCTCGGGTCATCGGCTCCACCACAACCCTCAACTCCGAAGAGATCAGGCCGGCTTCACGGACTTAGCATTAATGGGCTCAGTACTGGGCGTTTCAAAGCGGGTACCGGAATATCAACCGGTTGTCCATCGACTACGCCTGTCGGCCTCGCCTTAGGTCCCGACTTACCCTGGGCAGATCAGCTTGACCCAGGAACCCTTAGTCAATCGGCGCACACGTTTCTCACGTGTGTATCGCTACTCATGCCTGCATTCTCACTCGTGAACCGTCCACAACTCGCTTCCACGGCTGCTTCACCCGGCACACGACGCTCCCCTACCCAACCCAGCCCCCGTTAGAGGTTAATGCTGGATTGACACGACTTCGGCGGTACGCTTGAGCCCCGCTACATTGTCGGCGCGGAATCACTTGACCAGTGAGCTATTACGCACTCTTTCAAGGATGGCTGCTTCTAAGCCAACCTCCTGGTTGTCTCTGCGACTCCACATCCTTTCCCACTTAGCGTACGCTTAGGGGCCTTAGTCGATGCTCTGGGCTGTTTCCCTCTCGACCATGGAGCTTATCCCCCACAGTCTCACTGCCGCGCTCTCACTTACCGGCATTCGGAGTTTGGCTAAGGTCAGTAACCCGGTAGGGCCCATCGCCTATCCAGTGCTCTACCTCCGGCAAGAAACACACGACGCTGCACCTAAATGCATTTCGGGGAGAACCAGCTATCACGGAGTTTGATTGGCCTTTCACCCCTAACCACAGGTCATCCCCCAGGTTTTCAACCCTGGTGGGTTCGGTCCTCCACGAAGTCTTACCTCCGCTTCAACCTGCCCATGGCTAGATCACTCCGCTTCGGGTCTTGAGCGTGCTACTCCACCGCCCTATTCGGACTCGCTTTCGCTACGGCTTCCCCACACGGGTTAACCTCGCAACACACCGCAAACTCGCAGGCTCATTCTTCAAAAGGCACGCAGTCACGACATACAAGGAAAACCCTGCATGCGACGCTCCCACGGCTTGTAGGCACACGGTTTCAGGTACTATTTCACTCCGCTCCCGCGGTACTTTTCACCATTCCCTCACGGTACTATCCGCTATCGGTCACCAGGGAATATTTAGGCTTAGCGGGTGGTCCCGCCAGATTCACACGGGATTTCTCGGGCCCCGTGCTACTTGGGTATCTTCCAAACGAGCCGCTCATGTTTCAGCTACGGGGGTCTTACCCTCTACGCCGGACCTTTCGCATGTCCTTCGCCTACATCAACGGTTTCTTACTCGTCCCACGGCCGGCAGACCGCAGAAGAAAGAACCCACAACCCCGCATGCGCAACCCCTGCCGGGTATCACACACATACGGTTTGGCCTCATCCAGTTTCGCTCGCCACTACTCCCGGAATCACGGTTGTTTTCTCTTCCTGAGGGTACTGAGATGTTTCACTTCCCCTCGTTCCCTCCACACTGCCTATGTGTTCAGCAGCGGGTGACAGCCCATGACGACTGCCGGGTTTCCCCATTCGGACACCCCCGGATCAAAGCTCGGTTGACAGCTCCCCGGGGCCTATCGCGGCCTCCCACGTCCTTCATCGGTTCCTGGTGCCAAGGCATCCACCGTGCGCCCTTAAAAACTTGGCCACAGATGCTCGCGTCCACTGTGCAGTTCTCAAACAACGACCAGCCACCCATCACCCCGGACCACAAAAGTCCGAGTTCACCGGGACCGGCACTGAAGGCAACCATCACGGCCATACCCTCAGACACCCAACAACGTGCCCGACACAACCCAGCCATCACCCGCGTTCCACGCCGAAGCAGTACTAACGAACAACAACCAAGCCGTGCCGAATAGTCAACGTTCCACCCATGAGCAACCAGCATCAGACACTCGCTGATGTACTGGCCCCTGACCCA
>NZ_JBIARH010000093.1:0-5213 GCF_042889785.1 Streptomyces sp. NPDC002476
GCCGGACGCGAGATCCGGCAGGCCATCGACGGTCCGGAACTGCCCACGTGCTGGCTGCTGGCCGAGTGGCCCGCCACCGCGCCCGAGCCGGTCCAGTTCTGGCTGTCCGATCTGCCCGCCGACACCCCGCTGACCACGCTGGTCCGCCTGGCCAAGCTCCGCTGGCGCGTCGAACACGACTACCGGGAGATGAAGCAGGCCCTGGGCCTGGCCCACTTCGAGGGCCGAACCTTCAACGGCTGGCACCACCACGTCACCCTCGTCTCCGCCGCGCACGCCTTCTGCACCCTGCAACGCCTGGCCAGAGCCCCAAAAGGAACGGCGCCGGCCTGAGCCTCTACCAAGTCGTCCGCGAGTTACAGATCCTGCTCGCGGCCTGGACCGGCGCCTGCCCCACCTGCCACCGCGACATCCCCACCATCGCACCGACCTGACCAAGCACTATTAGACGGGGTGGAAGGTAGCGCTAGCGTAGGTCCCGGGCCGAACTCGCAGTTCCTAATTCCGCTGCACACCCCGACAGATTCAGTGCTCATCCGCCAGATGTAGTGCTCAGTCACATTTCCGCTGAGCCGGGGCACGATAGTTGTCACATAGGCACGCTTGTTGTCACCGGCGTAGTGGAGTACGTGCGGTGCGACTGTTCGGCATCATCGAGCAGACCGCCATAAGCGCCCTCGGCGCGGCCACCCGAAACGCACCCCCAAGCTGCCCAGGCAGCCCGCCTGGTTCAGTCCTGGATGGTGGCGAGCCAGTCGGTCAGCAGGCTGTTGACCTCGTCGGGGCGTTCCTGCTGGATCCAGTGGCCGCAGCCGTCCAGGAGGTGGGAGGCGGACAGGGCGGGGAGGGCGGTGGGGCAGGCGTCGATGGCGTCGGCCATCCAGGTGGTGGATGCGTCCAGTGCGCCGCCGACGAACAAGGCGGGCTGTTTGATCGGGGCTCCGCGGTGGGGGGCTAGGTCTTCCCAGTCGCGGTCCATGTTGCGGTAGCGGTTGAGGGCGCCGGTCAGACCGGTGCGCTCGAACTCTCCGGCGTAGACGTCGAGGTCCTCCTCGCTCAACCAGGCAGGGAGCGGGCCGGCGGGGAAGCGGTCACGCAGCTGGCCGCCGTGGGCGACGAAGTGCGGGTCGGGCTCGCCCTCGGCTGGCATGGTGTCGGCGGACAGGGCCGCGTAGAAGCCCGCGAGCCAGCCCCGCACGTCAGGCTCGATCTCCGCCTCGGCGTGGCCGGGCTCCTGGAAGTAGGAGACGTAGAACTCCTGCTCGGGGCCGCCGATCTGGCCGAAGATGTCGGTGGGGCGGGGCCGCCGGGCGGCGCGTACGGGACGCTCAGCAAGCCGACCGCGCGGAAGACCCCGGGGTGCAGCAGGGCGGAGGCGGCGGCGATGTTGGAGCCCCAGTCGTGGCCGACGACCACCGCGCTCTCCTCGCCGAGGGCGCGCACGACGGCGACGTTGTCCTCCACCAGGTCCAGCATCCGGTAGGCGTCGGTCGCCTCCGGCTTGGAGGAGCGGCCGTAGCCGCGCACGTCGATCGCCACCGCCCGGTACCCGGCCGCAGCGAGGGCCGGGAGTTGGCGGCGCCAGGAGTACCAGGACTCGGGGAAGCCGTGCACGAGCAGGACCAGCGGGCCGGTGCCCTGCTCGACCAGGTGCAGGCGCCCGGCGGGGGCCTCGACAATGCGGTGGCGGAGTGCGGCGGACGGCTCGGATTGCATGGCGGACTTCTCCTCGGTTCGCGGGCGGCCGGCGGGTACCCATCGATCATGCGGCGCGGCGGCCCCTCGGCGCGATCAGCGTTGCCATTCTGGCAAGATCGCAGGACAGAGCGCTGGAGCGGCACGGCAAGAAGGAGCGAGAAGGCGCTGTCACGTTGTTGGGTGCGTGGGTCTCTGACGGCGCGTCGGGGCGTGGCGGGCGTGGACCACGCACCCAACAACGGGGCAGCGCGCGCACCCGCCCTCTCACGGTTGGTGGGGCGGGGGCATCACCACGGGCCCGGGGGGGGGGCCCACAAACCCCCCCCCCACCAAAACCCCCCCCCCCCCCCTCCCGCACCCTGCTCGACGAATGGGCCTACGCACGCCCCTACAGCTCAGAAGCCGAACGACGCGACGCCTTCCCGCAATGGCTACACACCTACAATCACCACCGCGGACACACCGCACTCACAGGTAAACCACCCGCCAGCCGCGTTCCCAACCTCACAGGGCAATACACCCAGTCCTTCCTGTACGTCGCGAACAGGGCTGAACCGGACGGCCCTTGGCGTGGGCCGGGCGGCGGGACAGCTCCGGTGACCGGAGTCCGGCAGAACAACCCGTCCAGCCGTCAGCGCTGCTCCTGTACAGCGGGTACTGGTGAACCATGACTGGCACCTTCACCACCCGCACCGTCGACGTGACAACCGGCTCCGCCGAAACCATGCACGACCTGACGAACGCGTGCTCCGCGTTCCTCCGGGAGGTCGCTCACGGGAGAGACGGACTGCTGAACGTCTTCACCCCGCACGCGACATCCGGCCTGGCCGTCATCGAGACCGGGGCTGGCAGTGACAACGACCTGCTGGCGGCCCTCCATGAGGTTCTTCGCGCGGACGACCGCTGGCAGGACCGCCACGGCGGTGCGGTCCCCGGCCGCGATCACATGCTCCCGGCCCTGGTACCGCCCCACGCCACGCTGCCCGTGGTCGGCGGTGAGCTGGAGCTGGGGACCGCGCAGTCCGTCGTTCTGGTGACCACCGGCCGGGACACCCCCGACCGAAAGGTCCGGCTGTCCTTCCTCGGCTGACCGTACGCCGCGCTGCCCAGGCGTTCAGGTCTGCGGAGTGCTGCCGGTGTCGACGAGGATCTGTTCGGGCTGGGTGACATTGTCGGCCCGTACGGCTCTGGCCATTGCGGCCCGTGCAGCGTCGGGTGCCGCGTCGGGCGGGACCACCAGCAGGGCGAAGTGATCGTTGTCGCCCCGGGTAATGAGGACCGTGTCGTCACCGACAGGGAAGGAGTCGATGCGCACGACCCGGTCGTCGACGGTCTGCCACACCGGGAGCTCCTCCCAGGCACTCCCGTCCAGGCCCACGCGCATGATGGGCCCGAGGTGCTCGGTCAGGGCGGTGATCCAGTAATCCCGTACTCCGCAGGCCGGCGGCGGGTCGCCCACAGGGTCGTCGCACGCCCGCGTTCCCGCAAGGTTGCCTGGTCGCGCGAGGCCTGCGGACCCGCCTGCCGGAGTAGGGTGAAGAAACCGGGAACACTTCGCACACCGGCGCCCATGCGGGTGTCGTTTGCTGGCGAGTCACAATGCCGGGCCGCCGACGACGAGCCCGGGGGCAGGGTTCGCATCATGGCAGTGACCATCGACCGTACGACCGCCGACGAGCATGCCCCTTCGCCGCCCGCTCGCCTGTCCCTGACGCCAGGAACGGCGCCGGGGCTTCTGGACGGTGCCTGGTGGCCTCGCTCGCGTGACCTCTCCCGCGAGCTCCCCGCACTGGCGGCGAGGCTGGACCACTCCTGGGGTCGAGTTACCCACGTCACGGTGAATCCGGCCTTCTGGCCCGTGATCCCGCGCAAGGTTCCCGTCACCGGGCACACGGTGCACGTGGGGTGGTTCACGAATGAGCAGGACCCGCACAAGCTACTCGTGTTCTCCTACACCGCGGAGCGCCTGGACCTGCTGATCATCCCGCCGGAGACCGACCCGGCCGCGGCCGCCAGGCTGATGTCCGCCGCGACCACCCCCGGAGGCCTCCTCACCGCGAGCAGGCTGATGGAGGACGAGCGAGCGGCCGACGACGCGACGGAGTCACGGGACCGCGAAGAGGAATGGGAGACCGAGGGTGGGACCGCGCCACCACCGGCCGGGAACCCGACCGGGCCTCCGCCCTCCGCCCGAGGGATGTGAGGGCAGTGGAGATCGCCGTCACCCTGGCCTTGATCCTGGGCCTGATCACTGTGGGAGCCCTCCTGATCCGCCGACTCAACGCCCAGCACGACGAAAGGATCGCAAGCTTCCACTACAGCGGCGTCCTGCCGTGGCGCGACAGCAGCAGCCCGAAGCGCCCCCGGTCGACCATCGACCCCGCCGGCCCCCTCCTCGCCCGTAACCGCCGCGAGCAACCGCACGGGGACCGCGGACGCCGCCGGATCTTCTCCGGACGGAGGCGGTGAACATAACGTCCGCACACGCCACGCCCACCCCCGCACCAGCGGATCCGGTACCCCCGGCGGGGTACGCCGACATTCGCGTCGTCGCCGCGTCCCCCGAGACCGCCCGCCGCGTCGCGGAAGTCCTCCGGCACTGCTTCGATTCCACCGAACAACGCAGCTACCCGGCTGGCCGCGAAGGCAGTACCCGGCTCCACCTCACCGTGGACACCACGCATCCCGCCGAACCCGCGCGATCCTGGCTGGCGACCAGCCGGGCTTCGGCCGCCGACCACCCACAGCACGGCGATGTCTGAACAGCCCGTGCAGTGCATGCCCTGCACATGCCCCTCAGGTCAGCGACCTGAGGGGCATCGGTAAATAGCCACCTCGACTTGATCGGCTTCACCCCGCGTGAAGGAGGCTCCGCCCCCTGCCAGGCTGCCGTGAACAGGAGCGGGGCCTCAGCCAGCGGACGCCTCGACCTCCCCTCGTCCCGGAGGGCGAAGCTCACGAAAGGACCGTACCGTTGGCCCATGAGCGTCTTCATCAAGCTGGTGGAGAATCGGCCGCCAAAGGAATACGCGAACGAGCGTAGGGCGGATATCTCCTACGACGACACCGTCGAGGAGAATTCCGAGATCACTTACCAATACGACGTACTTTCCAGCGGGGCCCTGAGAATCCTCCGGGTCACGAGAGGAGAGGAAGCCGTCATCCATGCGGTCTACGCCCCGGGCCTGTGGTTCCGCGTCGAGGGCCTCTGCCGCGGCACTACGGAATAGCGGCCCGAACAGGGCCCGAACAGAAAACGTCACACCTCGACTGCTGGAACGAGGCCGGATCGCGCGGGGGTGTCTGCCTTCGCTGGCAGCACTGCCCAGACGCGTTTGCCCCAGAAGCGTGTCGCCAGGCCTAGCCTGCGCGTTTCATCTGGGATGGCGTCCGGATCGTGATCAGAAACGCGAAAGTGCCTCTGAGCTGCAACGATGAGGCTTGTCTAGAGTCCCAGTCGTTCCAGCGGGAAGGCACTTTCTGCGTGCACACTACCCGGTCACGCCCCAAGCTCG
>NZ_JBIARH010000094.1:0-4949 GCF_042889785.1 Streptomyces sp. NPDC002476
GCCTTCTGCACGTCTTCTTGCCGCAGCGGCCGGATCTCCACACCGCTTTCTCCGTCACGGAGGAGGAGTTCACCGACGCGTACGGCGTGAGCCGGGGGCGATATCGGCTGGCTCTGGAGGACTTCGGACCGCCGTTCCGGCAAGAAGAAGGGCCCGTTCATCTGTACTGCGTGAAGCGTTGAGTTCTCGTGCGGTCCAGGCCGATGACGTAGGTGCGGAAGGTCTCCAGGTCCCCGTCACCGATGATCGCGTCCAGGGCGGCCGCGCGGCCGCCGACGAGCAGCGCGTTGGCGCAAAGACCGGCAGTCAGCGCCCGGGCTCGGTGAAGGCCGCGCGCTCACCCCCGACGAGGACGGTGCCACCTCCTCCTTCGCCGGCCTTCCCCTCGAATCTCCCGGGCCCAGTCGTAGATCCGCTGGCCGTGGGCACCGGCTCCGCAGGAGCGGCGCTTCCATTATTTCCGGGGCAGGTTGGCGATGAGTTCGTTAATGCGGTGGTCCATGCGCCGGCAGGTGACGGCGGTGTCGTTGCGGCGGGTCGCCGAGACGTGGAAGATGTCCGCCCCCTCCAGGCGGTGGCGCCAGGACTTGCTCTGACCGTACGCCTCGTCCTCGGTGACCCACCGGAACGGCACCTCCGCGGCGACGGCGCGGTCGCCCGTGGCCTCGGCCAGCTGCAGCTCGGTCGCGAAACCGATCTCGTCGCCGATCCCGGCCCCGGCGTCATCGCCATCCGTATGGGATTACGTCGCGACAGCGTCGCCGACGTGCTCGCCCAGTACCACGCGAAGCCAGACCGAAAGGAATCACTTAATGAGCAATTTTGACATGACTCGGCATTGCGTCAATCGTTCGGACATGATCCGTATGTTCGGCCATGCTCTGGCGCCGGTGCTGGAGGCAGAGCAGATTCCTGAGGCAGTGAAGGAAGCTAAAGCTCGCTTCACGCTGCAGGAAATCGGTGTACCGACGAGCGTCGGGGACTTCATCCTCACCGACGTGCGCGCCATGAGCCCTCTTCGTGAAGCGCTGGTCGGAATTATGCTACCCGCCTGGGTGCAGTCGGATAGCATATTGGGTTTGGGTACCTTTCCCGACGGCTTTCTATGCCTGGACGGTGTCACAGGAAAAGTGCTTCTACTGACTCATGAACTCGAAGAATCCCCCGTCATCTTGTCGAGTAATCTCTATACGTTCGTCTGCTTGCTGGTATGGGTCGGCCAGGCCGTGTATCAGACCAGTCAGCCCGGCATTCGAGATTTCGATGCCGTGCTAAAAGAAATCGACCCCGGGGTCGATTTCGGACCATGGGAGAGGGCTTACGAAAGCGCACGCTGAATCGTCGTCGGCCACGACCAACTTGTCCAATCTCGTCCGCCTCTCCGAGGACAATTCCATCTCTGTGCACCTCGTCCCGGGGCAACTCGACCTCTCAATGCCGCTGCTGGCCCAACCAGCTGCGCCGCCAGATAGTCGTCGAGTGGCGGGGCACGGGGCGTACGGAACGACCGCGGGGCAGTGGCCGAGCGCCAGCTACTGGAGGCGATGGACAGTGAGGCAAGGACTCGTATGACCCGGCTGCTCTGCCAGACGCCCCGCCCCGGGCCGTACTGCCCTCGAACGCCTGCTCCAGCCCGCTCAGCGGCATCTCGAACCTCCCTGCTTCGGGGTGCCAGCCGTGCAGGGACGCTATGCAGCTGTCCCGTCAAGGCGGACGGGCGGAGGGAGGCTGCGCAGGCGCTCGGCCAGTTCGGTGCCCGGACCATCCGTACCGAGCACCCGTTCGAGGCGGGTGAGGCGGGTGCGGGCCGTGGCCCTGAGCCGTGCGGGCGGGATGAGGTCGAGGACACCCAGTGCGCGTCCGACCGCCTGATCGGGGGCGTCGCGGGCTTCGGCGAGGGCGAGGACGAGGGTGGCGGCCACCCATCCCGGGGTGTGTTCGGGGGCTGCCGCGATGGACGTGTGGGCGACATCGGCGGCCCGGTCGTAGCGCTGCAGGGTCAGGTGGGCTTCGGCGATGTGGAGGCGGTGCTCGGCCCGGTCGTATCCGAAGCGGCCGGGGATCTCGGTGGCGGACTTCATGAGCTCGTCGCTCTCACCGATGGCATCGTCGGCGCGGGAGATGTCGCCCAGTGCGGCAAGGGTGGGCAGCAGGGCCCAGCCCAGGAGTTGGGCCCTGCGCAATCCGGCCGGGGCGTGCTGGAGGCCGTATTCGGCGTGCTCGCGGGCGTGATCCCAGTCGCAGCGGGCGGTGGCAACCATGGCCAGGGCTC
Organism: Streptomyces sp. NPDC002476; assembly: GCF_042889785.1. Classification (NCBI taxonomy): domain Bacteria; kingdom Bacillati; phylum Actinomycetota; class Actinomycetes; order Kitasatosporales; family Streptomycetaceae; genus Streptomyces; species Streptomyces sp. NPDC002476. The sequence continues at coordinate 2,273 of NZ_JBIARH010000094.1, forward strand.
CACTGGACCATGCGGTGAGGGCGGCATCGCCGGTGGATTCACCGAAGGCCCCTGCCAGGGTCAGGTGGGCTCGCGCCCCGGCGCGGTCGTCCAGGTGGTAGGCCAGGTTCCCGAGGAGCGCCGAGAGCCAGCCGACCTGCCGGCGAAGGCCGCGGGCGGTCTTCTGGTCGGCGGTGGCCACCACGGCCGACAGCAGGCTGCGGGTCGCGCGGACTTCCTCGTGAAGGATCGCCGGCGCGTGCTTGCTGTAGTTGAGCGCGTAGTGCTCCACGGCCGCCTCGGCCACGGCCACGAGGGAGGCGGAGCCCTCGGGCGCGTCCAGGACGCCCCACTGGACGGATTCTCGGATGGCGGGCAGCCCGCTCGCGGTCGTCATGGCTTCCTCTCGGCCGGTGCTCGGTTCCTCGTGCTGCCGCTGACCGTAGTGGAGCGGCGGTGGGGCCGCGCACGTACTGCACCACAGGCCGCGTGTCTCCAGGCCGAGTTGCTCGGGGCGGGCCCCGTAGGCCCGGGAGATCATGATGCGGTACTCGTTGCCGGGCTCTGCCTGCTCGTGCTCGTACCGGCACAGCAGGGCCTGCGTCAGACCCGGCGGCAGAAGGCCGTCCGCCCGGTAGACGGCGGCGACCTCGCGGACCGCCTGGGGCCGCGACCACCCGAGGGCCAGGCGCCATGCTTCCAGCGCCGTGAGTTCCGGCAGTGCCGACCGAAGGGTGGTGACGATCCGTTCCTGGGTGTGACCGTTCCTCTGGCACTGGGCGCGGATCCGGGATGCCTCCCGCTGGATCTCCGCACGTCGGCCTCGGGTGACTCCCACCGCTGCCCGCCTTCCCCTGTTTCCGCCCGGTCTTTGGTGTCCTTGGCTCATCCTCGCCGGTGGGGCCGCACGGCGGACATTGCACAGACCGGTCAATGTTTCCGCAGAAGACCGTCAATGACGTCTGCCTGGTTGCGGGTGCATCGTGATACGAGACCTGCACCGCAGGGGCCGCCTCCCGGTTGGTTTCACGCGCCCTGGAATGACGTGGGGGCGTGCGGCCTGCCGGGGCCCGTGCCCTGTCACTGGCAAGAGCCGGTTCCGCCTCGCCTGGGCTTCATCCTGTCGCTGTCCCGCCTCTGGCTGACACGACGACCGCCGCGCAGGAGCTGCTCCGCAGTCCCTGCTTCATTCGCCGGAGACGATCATGGCTGATGGCGCTGCCTCCGAACCCGCGAGGGTTTCCACCGGTGGGGCGCCGTTGGCGCCCCACCAGGGCCGGCGGCGGCCTGCGAAGCAGCCGAATCAACAGCTGCAGCACGCCGTCACGCGGTCCAAACGCTCGTACGGAGAGATCGCCCGGGATCTGAACGAGCTGGCCGGCCAGAGGGGTTACGACCTCGCCACGGACCGGAGCCGAGTGGCGCACTGGGTGCTGAATGGTGAGCAGCCCAAGGCTCCGGTGCCCGGCCTCCTCGCTGAGCTGTTCACTTCGTACTTCGGGCTTGGCCACCCCCTGAACCCTGAAGAACTGGGCTTCCGTTCGACCCGTCCTGCTTCCAAAAGCGGGATCACTCCTGATGTGGTGCGGTCCTACACCCGGTCCGCACGGGCCAGCGACCTTCAGCTGGGGGATGTGGAGGATCTCGAGCTGTATGTGGCCCAGTTGTCGGGGACCTACTCTGCTCACTCCCCGAGGGACTTGTGGGAGCAGGCCGCTTCGGTCCGGGCCCGTGCCGCGGCGCTCCTGACCCAGAGGCGCCACACCCTGAGCGAAGGCCGGGATCTGTCTCATCACGCCGGGATGCTCTCCGTTGTCCTCGCGTGGATTGCCCACGACCTGGGCGAGGGTGACTTCGTCGACGCGTATTGCAGCGATGCGTGGGAGCAGGGGCAGCAAGCCGGCGCCTTGGAGATCGGCGCCTGGGCGGAGGACGTCCGCTGCACTGACGCTCTCTACGACGGTCGTGATCTCGACGCGCTGGCCGCGGCGACTCGCGGGCTCGCCGTCGCGCCGCAGGGGAGCAGGGTCGCCCTGCGGCTCAGGACTCAACTCGCCCGCGTATACGCCAAAATGAGGCAAGAGGGGCAGTTCGAGGAGGTCATGCGGCGCGTGCGGCAGGACAGCGAGAGGCTTCCGCTTCACAAGGCAGGGCTCTTCAGTCTGGATGCCGCGGTGGTCACGTCCTACGCGGCGTCGTCCCTGGTGTGGCTCGGGCGGCACGAGGCGGCCCGGGACTCGGCCCTCGAAGCGATCGAGCGATACCAGGGGATGCCGCTGAGCTTGGGGGCGCCGACGAGGCTGGCTATCGCCCGGCTCGATCTCGCCCTGGCCTGTGCGTCGCTCGGCGACCCCGAGGCCGCCATCAGCATGGCGATGACCGCACTGGCCGAAGGCCGGGTCGTCCAGTCGGTACGGAGCCGGGCCCGGCACGTCCACTACCGGCTCTCGCTGAGGTATCCGGCGGTTGACGGCCTGCCCGATCTGCAGAAGGCGCTGGACAACCTGTCGGCACAGTAGCTCGCACGGCCACCCCTGCGGAGACGAGGGCGGGGCAGGGCGAGGGCCGGGGCGGGGGGGGGGGGTGGGGGGCCCCCCCCCCCCCCCCCCGGGCGGCCCCCCCCCCCCCCCCCCGTACCCCCGGGCGGGGGGGGGGGCCCCCCCCCCCCCCGGCCGGGCGCGGGGGGGGGGGGCCGGCG
>NZ_JBIARH010000095.1:0-4373 GCF_042889785.1 Streptomyces sp. NPDC002476
CCCCCTGTACGACGGCGCACTGTCCACGGACGGTCCCCCTCCACCATGACCAACCCGAAGATCAGCCCACCCGGTCAGCCAACGTGACAGCACCCGTGGGCCTTTTGTACGAGCGTCATGTAGAGCTGCGGGACCGGTGCCTTGACGAGTTCGTCGATGACGGCTTCGTAGTCGGCTCCGAAGTCCGCCCAGTCCTTGCCCTGCTTGTCGAGCCAGAGGGTGACGTCGGAGAAGAAGACCGCTTTGCCCGGCCCGTCGTTCGGGTCGCGGGCCAGGCCGGTCGCGAGATCGAGCGTGATGCCGGCGCCCTTGCTGACGAGGTGGCGGGGGATCATCGTCGGGGCGATGGCCACCGCGCACTCACCCCAGCCGTCTTGGGTCTGCTCCGGCCAGGGCAGTCCCAGTACGAGCCAGCCGTCCGGTGCCAGCAGCTTGTTGCTCACCGTGTTCTTCCCCCTCGTTCGTGGATGGTCCGCATCCGATCTTTCCGCCCCGGCCCGGCAGCGGACAAGACGTCCTCCGGCCGCCGCCCCGCGCCGGCTACCTGCGGCGGCCGAAGAAGCCGCGGTTCTTACCACGGGGCCGGGGCCGAAGTGCTCGCCGACGCGCTGCTGGCGGATCTGCTGCCGCCGACGGGCGCCGACGACGACACGGCCCTCGTCATCGTCCCGCTGTAGGCGCCCGGCCGTGCGCGCTCCGCGTTCCGGAGCCGTCCGCCGGCCCCGGAACGCGGAGCGCGAGAGGTCTACTCGGGCGCCTCGATCGTCACCGGCTTGCCCAGGTCGTAGAAGTGCTGCGTGGTCGTGCTCATCACGCCGGCCGTCCGGGACTCGGCCTGCCCGCCGTAGGGCGTGAAGTCGTCCCCGAACCAGAGGATGTGCTCGCGCACGGCCGCGCCCATGAACGTGTACGGCTTCTTGTTCACGATCCGCCACGCCGTGACGTCCTCCCCGTTCTCCAGGGAGAGCACGGGCCGCTCCTGCTCGACGGTCCACTCCGGCGCCGACGCGATCATCTGGGCCGTCATCTCCGGATCGGCGAGCGCGCGGTAGAGCTTCCCGGTGGCGGCCACGATCTGCTCCTGCGGGTCACTGCTGTTCTTGTCCCCCTTGACCCACTTACCGAGCCCCGGCGTCTTGATCCACTCGTCCTCGCCCTTGAAGACGTACGCCTTCTCCCCCTCCGGCCCCGTCATCGACCCGGCCAGCGCGGGCTCGTCCCCGAAGAGGAACCGCGACGTCCCCGACTCGTCCCCCGACTGCACGGCCTCCGTCCCCGATCCGTACGCCTTCAGGGCGGCCACCAGGCACTTCGACAGGGCCGAACCGGCCAGGGTCGTACCGCCCTTGAGCTGGAGGCCGTCGCACTCGGACGGGGTGGCGAAGGCCGGGGACGACGCCTTAGGGCTCTCGTTCCCGGGCGCGGGCCGGTCGGACGACGATTCCGAACGCGTCGGCTCGGCCGACCCGTCCGACGAGGAGCAGCCGGCCAGGAGGCCGACGGCGAGGAGGATTCCTATGCACGCGTAGGGGCGCGGACGTACAGGTCTCATGTTGTTCGAACTCCACTGGTCACGGACGGCCCGCGACCGCGGGCCGTCTTATGGGCTCTCGCAAGCGAATCCATAGCCCCGCACCACCGGTCGTGAAGGTGTTCGCTTCACGGGCCGCGGATGCGGGCCTTTGGATCCTACTGACTTCGGCTCGTTGGGGTGAATCTGCGCGAAGTCCCTGAAGCGCCTGGAGTGGTGGCTGTATCCCGTGGTGTGTGAGGTATGCGGATGGGGGCGGGCTGACCGCCGCGGGACGTCGGCGCCGGGAGACGGTGCGTATGCAGGCAGCCGAGCTGTTCGAGCAGAGGATCAAGCCGCCGGAGGCCGCGCGGCGGCTGCGGGTGAGCCTGAAATCGGCCTACCAGTGGCACCAACGGTGGCGGGAGGGCGGTGTTCAGGCTCTGGCCTCCCGCGGTCCGAGCGGGTCGCGATGCCGCCTGTCCCCGCGCTGCCTGGAGAAGCTGGCCGTGTATCTCCAGCAGGGGCTGGCCGCGCACGGCTGGCTGGAGGACCAGGTGTGGACCGCCGCGAGCGTGACCACGCTGATCGGCAGGAAGTTCCACGTCTCCTACAGCGTCTCGGATGCCACCCGGCTGATGCACCGGCTCGGGTTCTCCCCGCAGGTCCCCGCCCGGCGGGTCACCGAGCGCGACGAGCAGGCCGTCACCGTGTGGAAGGAGGCGACCTGGGCGGAGGTAAAAGGGCGAGGGCGGCCTGCGGGGGCTACATCTGCTTCGAGAACGAGGCAGACTTCACCCGCAGACCGCCGCAAGGCCGGACCTGGGGCCGACGCGGCCGCACCCCGGTCGTGACGGTCAGTGGCCGATGCTCGGGACGCCTGTCGGTGGCCGGGCTGATCGCCATGCGGCCCGGCTCCCGCACCCGGCTCTGCTACCGCCTGCGCACCCACCCCTCGGGCAAGGGCAAGCGCCGCAGCATGAGCGAGCGCGACTTCACCGCCCTGGTCGACGGCACCCACCAGCTCATCAAGGGCACCGATCGTGCTGGTGTGGGACCGGCTCAACACCCATGTCTCCCGCAGGCGTTGTCACGTTGGTGCGGTGTTGATCGATTGAGGGCGTGTCAGGGTGTGTAGGGGTTGGGTGGGGGCCTGGCTTACGCTGCGGTGGGCTGGTCGCTGGCGCCGGTGATCTTGTCCCAGATGGCGAAGTGGGTGGTCATCTCGGTGCGGTATTGGGTGGCGGTCATCAGGTGGCGGCGTGGTCGGAAGTGCGGTGAGATGCCGCTGAACGCGGACAGGAACCGTTGGGCCCCGCCGGTACTGCGGAAGCCCTTCATCGCGCGTTCGCGCTGCCTCGTCGGCTGGTGGGAGTTCTCGGCCCGGTTGTTCAGACCCTTGTGGGTGCGGTGTTCCACGGAGGGCATGATCTCGCGGTGGGCCGCGCCGTAGGAGCGGAGCTTGTCGGTGACGATCACCCTCGGCACCGAGCAGGTCTTCTTGAGCAGTTTGTGGAAGAACCGCCTGGCCGCAGCGGTGTCCCGCCGGTTCTGGACCAAAATGCCGAGCATGTCACCATCGGCGTCGACGGCCCGCCACAGGTATTTCAGCTCACCGTTGATCCTGAGGAAGACCTCGTCCAGGTGCCACTTGTCGCCCGGCTGCACACGCCGGCGGCCCAGGCCGTTGGCGTAGGCCTGCCCGAACTTCGTACACCAGCGGCGGACCGTCTCGTGGGAGACGAGCACGCCGCGCTCGAGCATCAGCTCCTCGACCTCGCGGAACGACAGCGGGAAACGGAAGTACAGCCGCACGCAATGCGCGATGATCGACGCCCACCGCCACGGCACCCCGGTCCTCATCCGTGCCGACAGCGCGGGCAGCGCGAAAGCCTTCCTGGCCCACCTGCGCGCCCTTCGACAGCGCGGGGTCCAGACCTTTTTCTCGGTCGGACACGCCGTCACCGACCATGTCCGCACAGCCATCCGGGCGCTGCCCGACCAGGTATGGCATCCCGCGCTGGAACAGGACGGTGCCTTTCGCGCCGGTGCCGAGGTCGCCGAGCTGACCGGCCGGGTCGACCTCACCGGATACCCGGACGGCACCCGCATCATCGTCCGCCGCGAGCGTCCCCACCCCGGCGCCCAGCTGTCCCTGTTCGACCAGGACGAAGGCATGCGCCACCAGGTCCTTCTCACCGACACGCCCGTCGCCGGCGGCGGCTCGATCCAGTACCTGGAGGTCCGCCACCGGGCCCATGCCCGGGTCGAGGACCACATCCGCTGCGGTAAGACCACCGGCTTCGGCCACTTCCCCTCCCGCCACTTCCAGATCAACGCCGCCTGGCTGGAGCTGTCCCTGACCGCGATCGACCTGCTTGCCTGGACCAGGACCCTGCTGCTGGACGGCGAGTTGGCCACCGCCGAGCCCAAGAAGCTCCGCTACCGCCTCCTGCACGCTGCCGCCCGGATCACTCGCGGAGCCCGTCGCCTACGGTTGCGGATCGCCTCTACCTGGCCCTGGCGCCACGAACTGACCACCGCGTTCAGCCGCCTCGTCGCGCTGCCCCGACCGGCCACCTGACAGACGAAACCGCCACTGCCCACCCACGACCCCAGGACCACAGGAGCACCCGGCCCCCGCGCCGGGCCCTTGGCATGGCCACCGTCCGACGGCAGCCCCGCGACCCCCGACGCGAGGATCACCTCAGATCAGCCGACCCGAACCGAAACACGGAGGCTAGGCCCAATACCGGTAACTTAGGGCTTTTATGTTCGCTTGACCCGTTTGGGCTTGCTGGCGTCAACGATGTTGATAGCAGGGACGCTTGGGCGATCTGTAACGCTGTGGGCTGCGCGTTTG
>NZ_JBIARH010000096.1:0-4200 GCF_042889785.1 Streptomyces sp. NPDC002476
GAACATCCCGCTTCGCGGGACGTTCCCGGAAACCAGCGCGAACCCCTATGAATCAGACCCGTCAGGGTTGACGAAACAGATAGGGGCACCCCCCCCAGGGCCCGCTCGGCTACTGCACCGGCACCGGGCCCGACGAGCCGTTCGATCCCGATGCCACCACCCGGGCCCTGGAGCGGAACGGGTGGCGGGTCACCGGCTCCTGGGTGAAGACGCCACCGACGTACGAGGCCCCGTTCACCGCGACGGTCGAGAAGGCTGGCGCATAGCCGGGACACGAGCAGGGCGTCCCTGAGGCGTTGTCACGTTGTCGAGGGTGTTGGCGCTTGGCGGGGCGTCGGGGCGTGCTGGGGTCGGTTCCGGCTCCGTGCTCAGGCCGTGGCGGGCAGGCCGGCGGTGCCGGTGATCTGCTCCCAGATGGTGAAGCGGACGGTCATTTCGGCGTGGTAGTCGGGTGCGGCCATGAGGTGGCGGCGGGGTCGGACGTGGGGTGAGGTGCCGCTGAACGCGGACAGGAAGCGTTGTGCTCCGCCAGCGGAGCTCCCACGCCCGTTCGGTGACCAGCGCGCACCTGCGGCTCGGAACAACACCGCATCCTCGGTCTGCTGCAACAAGTAGCGGTCAGGACCGTCAGGGCCGGACTCACGGCCGAAGCGGGCGGCCGCCGCTGTGCTGGGCCGCTGAGGACGGGCAGCACGCCCTGAGCGTCTACGGTCATCGACTCTTTGCCGGGATGACGTCTGCGGGATCCGGTGGCATAACGCATCTGGCCGGATTGGTGGCCGGTTCTCACGAACGCGCACCAGCCCGAGGCGCTGGTCACTACCGTCGCGACTACGACGAAGGCGACGACCGGCCCAGTCGACCGGGCGATACGGGTGGTGCTGTGGCTGTACGCGCTCATGAGCATCCCGTTGTACATGCGGTTCCTGCACACATGGGCGACCGTCGGGCCGGCAGCCGCCCGACGACGACCCGCGCTTTCCGAGACCGTAGAAGGACGCTCATGAGCATCAACGCACCCCGCCCGTCCGGACAGTCGCCATACGGCCGGCCGCCGCAGCCGTACACGCCGCTGTGGCGACGGCTGCGTGAGGACGAATGGCCGCCGCTGGGCGAGGTGCTGCGAGGACGGCAGGAACAGATACACCCCGGGATGTGGCTGGTGCTGCTCCTCCCGTGCCTGTGGTGGCTGACCGTGCCGCTGCTGGCCGGCTACCAACTGGCCCGCACGGCCCGCCGCATGGCACGCCGGATCTTCCCCGGACACCCGGAAGGGCGCATCGAGGACCCCGAGATCCTCCGGGTGCAACGGGTGCGGGCCTGGACAGCCCTCACCATGTCGGGGGTGCTGCTGGCCGTGTTTGGCGGCTGGCAGGACGTGTCGGAGGCACAACAGCAGTTCACGCAACGGCTGTTTCTCGCACCCTGGGTGGCGCTGCTGAGCGCGGTAGTGGTGGTGGCGCTGCTCTTCTGGGCGGCCAGGCCCGCGGCGCGGCGGGCCATGCGGACGCACCTGTGGCCGGCCGCCCGGTCGGCCCTGTGGTACTTCGCCGCCTGGACGCTGCTACCGCTGCTGTTCATGGCGGCGTTCAAGGGCATGAGTCTGCTGCCCAGCAACTTCACCGGTCTGCCCGGACTACTGCTCCTGGTATCCATGATGTTCGTGTGCTTCGCGCTCTGGACACCGTTCTGGTGGGTGATCTACTTCCTCTGCTTCACCTCCGGTCCAGCACTACGGCACGCCTTCAACCTGCCCGCACTGCACGCGGCTCTGCCCGCACTGGTCACCTCCGTCCTGGTCTGGGTAATCGCCTTCCTCGGTCTGTCGGCGGGCGGTCTGCCGCCGGGCCCGGTGCCGCTCGCTGTCTGTGCGTTCCTCGGTGGCCCGGTGTCGGTGACGGCTCTGGCCTGGTGGGAGATCCACCGGCTGCGGCGGCGGCACGGGGTGCGGTTGCGGGGTTAACGTCGCGGAGCTGTCACGCAGCCGCAGGGTTCTCTTCAGCTGTGCTGGTGTGCCACCGCGACCTGCGGGAGCTCCTGTCCTGCTGGGCCGGCGGGCACCCCACTTCCGCATGCCTCCGCAGATCGCCGTCCAGGCGAGAACCGCGTCGCGGCGGACGTCTCGGGCCGGTCCCTCTTCGTCACAGCCCGACCCGGCCGGGACCACCGCGGATCCCGGCACGACGGGCACGCGACGGAGCGGGGCGGTGGTTCGGTTCCCGGCCGCCGCAGATCGGACAGGATCAGGCCGACGTGGACGGTGGGGCAGAGGCCGCAGCTCTTGCCGCTCCCCACACGTCCGCGTCGGCAGCCGTGCCGCACAGCCGAATCTCCTGCGTGTGATCTTCAGGCGCCGGCATGCGCTCCCTCCGGCGCATTACTTCGCGGGCAGGGTGACGTCCGGACAGGACCGGGACGTGGCCGCCGCGTCGAGAAAGCTCTGGAACGTCGCCCTTCGAACCTCTCCGAATTCCGCAGCGGAGTCGGTCCGATCCAGCAGCACCTCGTCGTACTCGGTGTTCCACCGGGAGCGAAGTAGACATCTCCCACTCTTGCAGTGAAGAACGGCCTGGCCGGAGGCCACACGTCCGTCGTTCCCAGGAAGCTGCGATGGAGCCGAACACCTCGCCCTGGTCGCACGGCACGGCCGGATCCGTGATGGTCTCGCCGTCATCAGCCACCATCACCGCGAGGTCGGTAGCGATCCGACCCGGTTCATGACCGGTGCCGCGTGGCCGAAGCGGTCTCAACGCGGTGGAGTACGCGCTGGTCAGTCCGGGTGTCCACGATCTGGGGTGAAGCCCCAAAGCCGGGTAGTTAGCGAGGTGAAGCCCCGATGGTCACCGCCCGGCGTTGTTGCCATTCAAGTGCTGCCATGCACGGCTGGCGCATACCGGCCGGCATCGGCCGGGGGAGTGGAAAGTCGCTGCGCTCGGCTTTCCACTCCACGCCGGTCAGTCCCTTCAGCAGGAGAGGTTGCCGCCGCCGACGTCGGTGCCCAGAACGGAGGCGAACTGCTTGTACAGGTTGATTCGGTCGTTGCGCTCGTCAGGGTTCTTGCCGTCGCACTCCAGGGCACCGTTGATGCTGCGGATGGTCTCGCCGAAGCCCTTGTCGTTGACGATGGCGTCGTGCGGGGCCATCGTCCCGGCGCCCGATTGTGTGTTCCAGAACCAGAGCCCGGTCTTCCAAGCGACAGCGGGGTCCTTCTCCACCAGGTACGGGTTGTTCAGCAGGTCGAGGTGCAGGGCTTCGCCGGCGGCCTTGTAGTTGAAGTTCCAGCTCAGCTGAATCGGTCCACGCCCGTAGTACGCGGACTGTCCGGCCGGGCAGCCATAGGGCTGAGAAGTGTCGCAGTAGTGCGGATAGTTGGCGGCGTTCTGCTCGACGACGTACTTCAGTCCGCCCGTCTCGTGGCTGACGTTGGCGAGGAAGGCCGCCGCCTCGCGCTTGCGTGTGGCGTCGCTGCCCGCGGCGGCGAACTGCGGGTATGCACTCAAGGCGTCGACCAGACCGCGGTAGGTGTAGAAGGGGTTCCGGCTCGGGAACATCTGGTTGAACTGGCCTTCGCTGACCACGAAGGAGTCGGCGGTGGCCGGTGTCGTCCAGCCGGCCACGGAGAGGGTGCCCAGTACAGCGGCTGAGGCCAGCATGGATAGGGTGTGGAACAGCTTCATCGTTCCTCGCTTCGGCAGTCGGTAGGTACGTGTCTGAGTTGCAAAGCAACGGGATCATCGTGATCGCCGACTCCGAAAAGAAGTGCATGAAAGGCCCGAAACCATCCGTTCGGATCGCATTTGGTCAACCGGTTGAGGGGCATTCACTCCAAGGCGAGCACGAGCGGGCCCAGTGCGGTTCCCGGAAGTTGTGCCAGAACCTGAGAACGGGCAGCATTTCGACAGCAGCTCGGGCAGCGGCCGAGCGTTCCGCACCGGCCGCAGCTCCTGCCGCTCCCCACACGTCCGCGTCGGCAGCCGTGCCGCGCAGCCGAATCTCCTGCGTGTGAACTTCGGGTGCCGGCCTGCCGGTCACGGCCTAGTACTGCAATCACAGTTATGGGGTCTGGCCTCGGCGTTTGTACCTGCGTTCCGCGTAATTCAGCGGCCTAGCCTCAATACCGGTAACTTAAGGGCAATTTGGTCGTTGTTGTTGGTATGCCAAGAGCGGGTCAGCTGAAGTCATCTGGTGAGCGGCTGTCGG
>NZ_JBIARH010000097.1:0-4038 GCF_042889785.1 Streptomyces sp. NPDC002476
TGCCCCTTGTACGACGGCGGTGCACCCACCACGGACGGCTCCCCAACGTGATCGACCCGAAGATCATCCCACGGGCCAGCCAACGCGACAGCGCCTCGACGAGGGAACCCCATGAGTTTCTGATCAAATACGCCTGGGCGCGCCGTTCGACGCTCCTTTGCCCCTTCAGGTTTGTTTTCAGCCCTGTTCCGCTTGATCGCTCTGTCTGGGATCATGAAGGCCGTCTTGGATAACAGCCGGTTTCATGTAGAAGATTCGTATATGCGATCAGTCCACCCAGATCGCACCCGAAAATCGCTTTTAAACAGACGCCGCCCGGCCGCGACGGCCCGCCCGCCCTCTCTTCGCCTGCCCTGAAAGAGGTAAGGCAAAGAGGACACACATGTTGAAGTGTGGAGATCAAGAAAAGGCTGGAGTATTTCCCCCCAAGGGTTCCAAGCGTGACGGGAGTACGAGCCCGGGCTAGCTTGCTAGTCGGCTGCGAAGCCGACCTGCCATCGAGGCAAAACAGCGATCAATGGGGGGAATCCATGCGCATTCATCGTGTTCTTGCGGGTCTGGGTGCCGGCGCCGTTCTGGGGCTGGGAATTCTGGCGGCACCTGCACAGGCGGCCGAGCCCGCCCAGGCTTCCGCGCAGGGCATGGTGTTCTACGACGACTTCTGGACCAAGGCGGAGTGCGAGAAGGTCGGCCGCCAGGGGCAAGCGCAGGGCATGTGGCGCCTCTACACCTGCCAGGAGTCGCTCTGGGACTGGGACCTGTACATCACGCGCTGACCGGCGCACTCGTCCGTGCCGCCGCCCCGGGAGGGCGGCGGCACTGCCGCAGTTCGGGGAACCGGTGCCTGGACACAACCCTCACTGGGGCTCTGTCACGTTGGCTGGCGGGGTGGGATGATCTTCGGGTTGATCATGGTGGAGGGGGCTGTTCGTGGGGAGCGCGTCCCCGTCGTACAAGGGGCATCGGTACCCAGTGGAGGTGATTTCGCACTGTGTGTGGCTGTACTTTCGCTTCCCGCTCAGTTTCCGCGAGGTCGAGGAGTTTATGCTCCAGCGCGGCGTGATCGTCTCCCACGAGACCTTCCGCCGCTGGTGCGCCAAGTTCGGGCAGGCCTACGCCGACGGTCTGCGCCGCCGCCGGCCCCGGCCCGGCGACAAATGGCACCTGGACGAGGTGTTCGTCAAGACCAACGGGGAGCAGAAGTACCTGTGGCGGGCCGTCGACCAGGACGGCAGCGTCTTGGACATCCTCGTTCAGAGCCGCCGGGACAAGGCCGCGGCCAGGCGTTTCCTGCGTCAACTGGCCCGCGTGTTGCACGACCGATGGGCCGAGCACCAGTCGACCTGCTCGGTGGACTTCGGAGCGACTTGCGCTGACGCCCGCCGGGAGGGACGGCCCGGCGAACCGCAGCTGTCGCCAGGTGCTGGCCTCGGTGCCGGGTCCCAGCCGCAGGCGAAGGCTCGTGCAGTCGCGGCATCGACCGTTCTGCAGAGGAAGCGGCCCGGCACCACACCGTCCGCAACATCCCTGCTGGTCAGCGTATTTGCGACGCCAGTGCCTACAGGCGTCGCACAGTTGGTTTCGGCCCCACGAAAGGCAGTGATCGCAGCTTCGTGGCTGAGGTTGGGGCCGGGCCCGCTGGGCGTGCGGCAGCACGGCCACCCCATGGTCGAGACCAGGGGCCAGCAACCCGGCCTTGTTCAAGACTGCAGTGACTCCGGAGGGCCGGTGAGGCAGGGCGTCAAGGATGGCGGCGTCAACCAGGTCTTGGCCTGCGGCGTCGCGGGCCGCCAGCACAAGGGCCAAGGCGTCCACGGCACTGACGCGCCAGGTGCGACTCAGGCGGTGCTCGGCCCGTACTTCGTTGACCAGCGGTTTCAGCCGTTTGAGATCACCCTGGAGCCGACCGCGGAGCAAGACGGCGTGGTGCTCCAGCAGTCGGTAGGGCGCGGGAAACATGGCTATCTGTCCGCGTACTGCCGGCGGGCAGATCCGCCCGTCGTCCATGATGGCGGCGGGACGCTGGGCGCGTGCCCAGCCAGGCGCGTGGTAGCGACCGTCGGTCTGTAAACGGTAGGTACCGGTCGCGAGGACTGCGGGCTCCAGCAGGCCGGCGGGCTGTGCGAGGCGTGCGGCTACCGGCGCCGGACCGAGGCGGTGACCGTGGAGGCCGGACTGGTCGCCGCGACCTGGTCGGCCGACCTGACCGACCCGGCCGACGTCACCGCCGTCACCGCAGACGTACGAGCGCACCTGAGCTCCTGCATCGAGGCGGCCACCCAGCAGTTCCTGGGGCTGATGCGGCCGGGCGAGCTGGAGGCAGAGCCGGTCGCCGCGGCGTCAGCGGTCGCCTTCACCGCCCTCCAGGCCGTGGAGCAGGCACTGCCGGAGTACCGCAGCAGCGCCCTCGGACGGACCGAGGAAGCCGAGGCGGAGGCCCGGCGCGCGTACAAGACCGAGCAGGGGCGCCGCTGATTCCAGCACAACCCGAACGGTGCGGACGCCATCGCCGCCGCGACGAAGGCCGCCACCGCGGCCCGGGAGCGCACCGCCGAGCACCTGCTGGCCACGAGGCTGGAGCAGCTGCGCGAGCAGGCCGCCGCCCGGACTGCGAAGGCTTCGGCCGCGCTGTGGACGGACCGGCTGCCCGAGCTCGCCGCCCGCCCGCTGGACGACGACGCCACCGGGGCGGTGATATCACGGGTCCTACACATCTTGTCGTGGGGCAGGGGCTGCGGAACGGCAACGTGGTCGAATTCGGTATCACCAAGGGCAACAACGAACGGCACGGCCACGGGCAGCCGGGCGGTACGCGCTCGGGGCGGACGTTCCCCGGCCTGCCGGGAGTCGCGGCTCGTCGCCAAGAAGACCGGGCCGCACCGCCTCCCGCCGGGCCCGCGACGCAGCCCTTCGCGCCCGCTCCCTCACCTCCGCTCGGCATCACCTCCCTTGCCCAGAAGAAGAGCTGAGTGCCCTGGCACTTCGCCGACCTGACCGCCTCTGCCACCCTCAAATCAGCTGGCCCGCGCATCACCTGGGCACGGGCAGGACGTACTTGGCCAAGGTGTTCAGCAAGCCGGGGGGCAGCGCGTTGTCGTGGGGAGATGCGGTCCAGCCGGCCTTGAGGATGCTGCTCCAGCCGGAGGCCCGGCTCGACCCGTACCTGGAGATGCTGCGCCTGGGCGCGGAGCACGAGGACATCGAGGCTCGGGACATTGTGGTGATCCTGGCCCTGGGCGGCGCGCTGGTGACCGGGACGCTGGTCTCCACCGACACCTGGGAACGTCTGCACCTGCGTCAGCTCGGCGACCACGACGACATCCTGCGCCGGGTCGTACGCCACGCGATCGGGCACCTGGACGAGGCCGCCGAGAAACGCCGACGCCCCCGCGAGATCGATAACCGCTTCCTTCACCTGCGGGACGTGACATACCGCTCCGGACGAACCAGCTACGCCCTGCCAGCCTGGCGCGGCCCGATCTCCGCGGTCAGCGGCTGGACCCTCGGCGAACCCGACGAGGACTGATCCGCAGCCACGGCACAGCTGCGCCCGACGGGCGCCCCAGAAGGTCAGCGGCGGCCCCGGCCCGGGCAGAGTGCGGGCCGGAGGTACTCCGCCCGGACGCACGGAGCCGGTGAAGGGCCGTCGGAGCACACCACCAGACGGCTCTTCACCGGCTCAGGTCATGGGGCACGAGCCGGTGGCGGTGGTGATACCGGCCCCGTCGGCACCCTCAATGCGGATGCGGTGAAGTCACGGTGGGTCCGGCCCGGGGACCGGGCTCGCTGCGCGGGGCCGCAGCCTGGCGGCGGCCCCGCGCACGGATCTGCTCGATCGGAGCAGCGGCACAGGCAGCTTGCCGAGGCCCTGCCCGCTCGACAACCGTCACTCAGCGTGCATGCTCCACGGAATGTGAGCCAGAACCTTGAGATTTGACGGCACGGTGCTCGCGTAGTTGCTCCGGTGCGATGATCACTCGGCGGCTTCGCAACCGCGGCACGCCATCCGGCGGGCCCGGCCGCACCGCAGTAGCGAAC
>NZ_JBIARH010000098.1:0-3743 GCF_042889785.1 Streptomyces sp. NPDC002476
TGCCTGCCGCGGCCTGAGCACCGAGCCGGAACCCGACCCCACCACACCCGACACACCGTCAGGCATACACACCCTCAACAACGTGACAGCGCCGGTCGCGTGTCGCGCAGACGGCGGTGGAGGTCCTCGCCTCAACGTCTGGGTTCGCCGGTCTGGGGAGCACAGGCTCCGTGGAGTGGCGTGGTTGGTTCGCCTCACCCGAGGTCGATCTGCTCTCCGTCACGGATGTGACAGGACACGAGATCGAAGGGGATATCTGGTACACGGCCAACGCCCGGTGGGTGCTCTACGGGCTGGCCTTCGACGGCGATGAGTCGGAGCCGAGTTACACGGCCTGTGTGTGGGAGACGAAGGTTCTGTTCTCCGCGCGGGATGGGGACGAGACGCCCACCCTCTTGGCTCCGAAGGAGCCCGAGGCCCCGGACGGCTCGGACCCGGCGATCGTGGAGACCCTCAAGCGGCTGAAGAACCGCGCCACAGGCGTGACACGGCGCGCCATGCAGGAGTGGCGCCAGGCGGGATTCGTAGCGGAAGGCGTGCTCTCCAAGCAGTTTCTGGAGTCGCTGGACATCGCCGGCCCCTTGCGCCGGAGCTACGCCGAGATTTTCTCCACGTCCAACGCTGTTCTCGCCAAGGCCCTGGCCGACGCGTATCCGAAGCCGGACCTCGTCGGCCTGAACCGAAGTCTGGTCGAACACCTAAGGCCGCAGGTCGACCTTACTGCCGCCCTGCGAAGCAGCTTCGCCGATGCCCTGCCCAAGCTCGACATCGCCGGTATGTTGCCGCACTTCGACTTCACCGGTCTCACCGGAATCACCGCAGGGCCGTATGACGATGACGAAGGGAACAAGGAAGACGAAGTCGACGGTCAGATGTCCTTCGAGGATGCTGCCGACGATGAGCACGACGGCGAGGACGGCGTCCCGGACCCCGGCGGCGAGGACTGATCCCACAACGTGAGCTGATCCCACTCGCCGCCCTCGAACTCGGCTGGGCGGGATGACCATGGTAGGTAGCCGCGCGGCAGCCGAGCCCCTTGATCATCCAGATGGCGAGCGCCGACTCCTGGAAGCTTCTGAAGGGCTTCCCCTTCCGTCTTCGCGTGAGCTGGTCGGACGGCTACTACGCCGCCTCTGTCGCCGCTCTGGCCGAGGCGAGTTTCGGGCGGACTGTCGCCGAGGCGGTCAACGGCGCCGGGGAAATGATCTGCTGGCTCTTCGGTGCCCCGGTGGAGTTCGCGCCGGACCTCACCCTGTCTGCCGAGCTCGATGAAACCGCAGTGCGGCACATCCGCACAGCCTGACCTCAAGGTCACGGCGCTGAGCCTGACGCAGGAGACCCCGGGGCCGCGATTGACCTGTCTCACTGAGTTGGGTCGTGCCTCGCTGAAGATGGACAGATGCTGGTCCGTCTCATCGAAGGCGGACAGCAGGCCAGCCACCAGCTCGAAAGTGGAGCCGGAGTCGGCAGTCACCGTCGATGGTGCGCCGACCTCCGACGCCTGCCGATGAGATGACCGTAGCCTCGCGCTGAGGCCGAGGCCCTGGCCAAGTGCTCGATAGGTCGGGCGTGACCAGCGCTCCCGCGCATCGGTACACCTTCGGTGAGACGGGTCGGCTGCGCACCTATACCGAGGGATCGGCTGCGGACCGGTTATCACTCCTGGGCGGAGGCGGTCAACTCCATCATCGCCTGGGCGTAGGTTGCGCCGTCAATCTCCTCCTCGTCGTACTGGCGCATCAGCTCGTCGATCTTGGCCTTGAGCTCTGTCCGGTCCATCGTTATCTCCCAACATGTCAGTGCCGCAAGGTGGCGACAGTAGCGCGACACGTACCGCACGGACGGCGCTTTCCCCGGATGGAGGGCACTTTGCCCTTCCACTTGCGAGTTGGTCGCGCGCCTTCCACCCACCTTCGATAAAACGGACCAGCATCTGTCCATCTTCAGTGAGACACGGTCTAACTCTGGTGAGACAGGTCAGCGATGGCTTCGGGGTCTCGTGCGTCTGGACGCTGCAACACGGTAGTGCAACAGCGTTCCCGGACGGGTAACTGGTGCTGACACCGCAGGTCAGGGGTGCAACGCGGATCGGGTGTTGCAGCAACCGCCCGAGGGCCGGCAACCGGCGGCGCGGGATGGTCACCTGGGCCTCCACCAGGACGATGCCGGTCACCGGGTCCCGGTGCATGGGAACGTACAGGCCCCAGTCGCCTGCGTTCCGCGTAATTCAGCGGCCTAGAGTCACGAATCTGGGGTCTGACCTGCGCGGACATGGGTGAGGGCGCCTGAGAGGCGTTTCTCTAGGCGCTGGTGTTCGTGCTGGTCAGCGGGGTGCGGGTTCGAGAGTGATGATCTGCTTCGGTGTGGGGATGTGGAGTTTGGCCAGGAGGTCGGTCTGGGGCTTGGTGAGGGTGGTGACCTGCCGGAACAGGCCGGTGGGGCCGGTGAAGGTGCCGAGGTGGAGTCGGTCGAGCTCGCGGCGGACGGTCGTCCAGGTCGCGTCGGTGGTGGTCTCGATGATGCGGATCAGCAGGAGGGCGAGCCAGCGCAGGACGACGTGTGCGCGTATGCGTTCCTCGAGCCGGTGATAGACGGGCCGCAGGTCGATGATCTGCTTCATGTCCCGCCAGCCCCGCTCGACTTCGAGGAGTTGCTTGTAGCCGAGGGCGATGTCCTCAGCGGACAGTTGCGGGTCGGAGCATCGCAGCAGGTACTTGCCGTCGAGGTTCTCCTCGGTCTTGATCTTCGCGGTGTCGATGCGGAGCTTGCCGGCCGGGGTGGTGCGGAGGTAGCGGTTGAGGCCGGGCTTGTCGGCGATCTTGCCGCGGAGCTCGCCGCGCTTGAAGTCGCTGAGCTGGTCGGTGTCTTCGATCAGGGTCGTGAGCTGGGAGACGAGCTGTTCGCGTATGTGCTGGTCTCGGGCGGCGGCTTCGGGGTTGTGGCAGATCACGAACCGTTCGGTCTCGGAGATCCGTACCTCCTTGACCCGCATGTTCCCGGCGATCTCGCCGTAGCGGCCCTGGCGGGACAGGGCGGCCTTGACCTCCGGGCTGCCGGAGCGAAGTTTCTCGCCGACGATGTAGGCGTTCTCGCCCTGGCGGAGGTAGCGGCGGTTTCGTTCGCTGGAGAATCCACGGTCGGTGACCCACACGATCTTGCTGAGGGTCCAGTCCCGCATGTCGTCCTTGACCTGCCGGATCAGCTTCTGGTCACCGGTGTTGCCGGGCCAGGACCAGACGCGGACCGGGATCCCGTCCCTCGTGACGGCCATCCCGATCACGATCTGCGGCAGGTCGTCGTGGGAGTCCTTCGACTTGCCGAAGGTGCGAAACCCGGCCTGGTCCGCGCTCTCGCCCACCTCTTCAGCGGGTGGGCGGTCGTTCGCCAGGACGTTGCCCTTGTCGTCGCGGGCGACGGGTTCGTCGGCCTCCTCGAGCTCGAAGTAGGTGCTGGTGGTGTCGAAGAACAGCAGGTCGACCTCGAGGTTGAGGAGGTTGGCGACTTCGTCGAACACCTGTCTCTCCAGGTCGTCGGTTACCTCGTGGAGCCAGTCCATCGCCCGGTAGCAGGCGTCGTCGTCGGTGGCCGGCAGCCCCTCGACATGCACGTCGTGCGTGACCCAGTCCGCGGCGGCCAGCTTCGACGACGGAGCTAGTGCCGCATCAGGCAAGGTTTGCCCTGTTGTGATGTGTCGCCTGGTTGCTGCGCCGGGCCGTACCGGACAGCCAGAATGATCACGTGGC
>NZ_JBIARH010000099.1:0-3369 GCF_042889785.1 Streptomyces sp. NPDC002476
TATCTGAAGAAGCTCGTCGACGGCGGCTACACCGACAAGGACATGATCACGACCACGCCCAAGCTGGAGCAGACCCCGATCGCCAAGGGCAAGGTCGCCTGCACCTGGCAGAACATCCCGGCGGACGTCGAGCCGTTCTGGGGCAAGGAGAACATCGTCGTCCAGCCGCCGCTGAAGGACGCCAAGTCGGTCGGGTACGGCACGGTGGGCGCCCTGTCGATGCTGAAGGGCGCCGACAAGAAGAACACCGGCGACTGGCTGAACTTCGTCGCCGAGTCGAAGAACGCGGCCGGTCTGCAGAAGGAGGCGGGCTACTTCCCGGCCCGGAAGTCCGGCGGCGACCTCTACCCCAACGACGCCCTCCAGACGGCGGTCGGCGCCACGCTGCCGAGCATGACCGTGGGCCCGCTCCAGGACAAGTCCCGTGAGGTCCAGGGCGTGCTGGCACCGGAGATCCAGGCCGCGCTGCTGGGCAAGAAGAGCCCCAAGGAGGCGCTGGACGCCGCGCAGAAGGCCGCGCAGGCACTGCTCGGCCGCTGATACCGGATGCGGGGCCCGTTCCGGCCGCACCCGGAACCCGGCCCCGCATCCCCCCGGGGCGTTCTCGTCCGCCCCCGCCCTTTCCCCCGCACCGCAAGGAGATCCCCGTGGCAGTCGTCGCGGAACCCACCCGCCGGGGCCGTCGCAGTGGGCCGCTGACGCGCCGCGAGGCCCGTATCGGTCTGCTGTTCGTCCTCCCGTGCTTCCTGCTCTTCCTCGCCTTCCGGTTCGGTCCGGGCATCGCCGGTGTGCTGATGAGCTTCACCGACTACACCCTGACCGGCGGCGGCAGCTTCATCGGACTGGACAACTTCACCCGCCTGTGGGACGACCCGCTGTTCTGGCAGGCGCTGAAGGTCACCGTCCTGTACACCGTGCTCGCCGTGCCGGGCACGCTCATCGCGTCGGTGTCGCTGGCACTGATCACCCGTCGCGCGTTCCGCGGCTCGAAGTTCTTCCGGTCGGTGTTCTTCCTGCCGGTCGTCACCTCGCTGGTGCTGGCCGCCACCGTCTTCGTGTGGATCTTCTCGACCGGCGGCCCGTGGTCGACGCTGATGGGCGTGTTCGGAATGTCCGAGGGCTCCTGGCTCTCCGACGACGTGCTGGTGCTGCCCGCCCTCGCAATCGTCGGCATCTGGTCCCGCTTCGGCTACGGGATGCTGATCCTGCTGGCCCGGATGCAAGACATCCCCCGAGAGCTGGAAGAGGCCGCGCTCACCGACGGCGCCGGTGCCTGGCAGCGATTCCGGTACATCGTGCTGCCACAGCTCAAGCCCGCCCTGTTCTTCCTCGCCGTGATCGAGACCACCGCCTCCTTCCAGGTCTTCGACGCGGTCTACACGATGACCGGCGGCGGCCCCGCCAACGCCAGCTACACGCTCGTCTTCCAGCTCTACGACGCGGGCTTCAAGTACTTCGACCTGGGCTACGCCTCCGCCATCGGTGTCGCGCTGTTCGCGCTCACCGTCGTGGTCGCACTGATCCAGCGGCTCGCGATCGGGAAGGACCAGTGACCATGACCGCAACACCCGAAAAGACCGCGCCCCCGCCCACGGACACCGCTCCCACGACGCCCGACCGGGCCACGCGCCGGGCCGAACGCCGACTGCGCAAGCTCGCAGACCGCGACACCGTCCCGCACAGCATGCGCCCCACCCGGACCGGCCGGATCGGCCGCGCCGTCCTGCTGACCGTGGCCGCCCTCGTCACGGTCTTCCCCTTCTACGCCATGGTCGTACTGTCGCTGAAGCCGTCCGCCGCCGTCGAATTCCCCGGCAGCCTCCTGCCCTGGCCGCTGAGCGGCGAAGCCTACGACACCGTCCTCAACTCCCAGGATGTACCACGCTGGCTGCTCAACACCCTCCTCTACTCGATCATCTCCGTCATCGGCGTGCTGCTGCTCGCCTCGCTCGCCGGCTACGCCTTCGCCAAGAAGCGCTTCCCCGGCCGGGAGACGATGTTCTGGTCGTTCCTGTCGATGGTGATGGTCCCCTACCACGTCACGATGATCCCGACCTTCGCAATGATCGCGAAACTGGGCGGCGTGGACACCTACTGGGGCCTGATCCTGCCGACGCTGGCCAACGCCCAGGCGGTCTTCCTGATGCGCCAGTTCATCCAGGGACTGCCGGACGAACTCTTCGAGGCGGCCCGCCTCGACGGCTGCAACGAGTGGCAGATCTTCCACCGCATCGTGCTGCCGCTCCTCAAACCGATCCTGGCCACCCTCGGAGTGTTCGTCTTCCTGTGGCACTGGAACGACTTCCTGTGGCCACTCGTCATCGGCCAGTCCACCGACATGCGCACCCTCACCGTCGGCATCGCCTCCCTCCAGCAGCAGAACGTACCGCTCAACGTCGTGCTCTCCGGCTCCGTCATCGCGTTCGTGCCCATCTTCGCCGCCTACCTGGTGGGCCAGCGCTACTTCACCGAGGGCGTCACCGCGTCCGGAATCAAGGGATAACAACGAATGTTCACCGATGAAGCCGCTCTGGAGGAGCGGCTCGCCACCCCCTCCCCCGCACTCGTCACCGACCTGGGCCGCCTCGACGGCGACCTCCTCGTACTCGGCGCCGGCGGCAAAATGGGCCCCAGCCTGTGCACACTCGCCCGCCGCGCACTGGACACCGCAGGCCGCACCGACGTGACCGTACACGCGGTCTCCCGCTGGTCCGACCCCGCCGCAGCACAACAACTGCAGGACGCCGGGGTCCGAACCGTCCCCTTCGACCTCATGGACCCAGCCGCAGACCTGGCCTCGCTGCCCGACGCCGGGAACATCGTCTTCATGGTCGGCGCCAAGTTCGGCTCCGCCGGAGCACCCTCCCACGCCTGGGCAGTCAACGCCGCCATGCCGGACCGCGTGACGCGCCGCTGGCCGCACGCACGGATCGCCGCGTTCTCCACCGGCAACGTCTACCCGCTGGTACCCGTATCCTCCGGCGGCTGCACCGAGAACGACCCGGTCGGCCCGGTCGGCGAGTACGCCATGTCATGCCTGGGCCGCGAACGAATCTTCAGCCACGCCGCACTGACCCGGGGCACCAAGATCGCCAACATCCGCCTCAACTACGCAGTC
The DNA here is from genome assembly GCF_042889785.1 of Streptomyces sp. NPDC002476. NCBI lineage: Bacteria > Bacillati > Actinomycetota > Actinomycetes > Kitasatosporales > Streptomycetaceae > Streptomyces > Streptomyces sp. NPDC002476. The sequence goes on from NZ_JBIARH010000099.1 coordinate 3,119, forward strand.
GACCTGCGCTACGGCGTCCTCGCCGACATCGCCCACCGCGTACATGCAGGCGAGCCCGTCGACGTGACCACCGGCCACGCCAACGTCGTGTGGCAGGGATACGCCAACGAAGTCGCCCTGCGCTCACTGCTCCACGCCACCGGCAGCGAGCCCTTCACACTCAACCTCACCGGCCCCGAAACCGCGTCCGTACGGCGCCTGGCCCAATGGCTCGGCAAAGAGTTCGACAAGGAACCGGTACTGGCAGGCGA
>NZ_JBIARH010000100.1:0-3200 GCF_042889785.1 Streptomyces sp. NPDC002476
TACGCCTTGTTCTTGGCCTCGTCGAAGATGACCGGATAGGTCCACATGGTGACGGTGTTGTCGTCACCGCCGCTGGAACAGCCGGCCAGCACACCGACGGCAAGCGCGGTGGCCACGACCGGGGCAGCGACGGCACGGACTCTGGAACGACGGGTGAGAAGACGGGACATGAGGGGGTCCTCCGAGGACAGGGGGGCGGGACAGGAAAGAGAGGACGGCATCCGGCGGGAAGTCACCGGGCCGGCACCGTCTGAACGGTGCCGGTATGCCGGGCACGCTCGGCGGCGAACGCCGCAAGATGACTGCCGAGCGAGGTGGCGACGCCGGAGCGGACGGCCCCGGCGTCGCCGGTGGCGACGGCGGTGACGAACGCCTCGACGAGCGCGGCGTCCCCGCCGCCGTGCCCGTCGGCCGCGTTCGAACCGGACGCGCCGAGTTCGTGGACGGTGGACTCGCCGGTACGGAAGTCCTGCACGGTGACCCGCTCGCCGTCACCGATCAGCCAGCCGTGCGAGCCGAAGATCCGGGTCTGCCGGTGCGTCTGCTCGGTGAAGGCCACCATCTGGAAGGTGGCGGTCACCCCGTCCGTCAGCCGCATCGCCAGGACCTGGTGGTCGACCACGTCGTTGTCGCCGCGGTACGCGCAGACGCCGTACGGGCCCTCGCGCAGCGCCCGCAGCAGCCCGGCCTCGTCGGTCGCCTCGGTGACGTGGGTGACCGGCCAGACCGCGCCCTTCTCGCGCAGCGTTGGGAGGTACAGCTTCGGCGCGCTGTACGGACAGCCGGGCTCGACCGCGCAGTCGAGACACCGCTCGGCGGATCCGGCCGGGGCGTTCTCGGGCCGGAAGTGCTTGAGCCCGCCGAAGCTGGCGACCTGCTCGATCCGGCCGCCCATGACGTACGTGATCCAGTCCAGGTCGTGGCAGGACTTGGCGAGCAGCATCGGCGAGGAGTCCTTCTCACTGCGCCACGGACCGCGCACGTAGCTGTGGGCGTAGTGCCACCAGCCCACCGGCTCCAGGTGGTCGATGGAGACCAGCTGCCCGAGCACGCCGGAGTCCACGACCTCCTTCACCAGGTCGGTGTAGGGGGTGTACCGCATGACGTGGCACACCGCGAACAGCACCCCGGCCCGCTCCACGCCCTCGACGATCCGCCGGGTCTCCTCCTCGGTCGGGGCGAGCGGCTTCTCGGCGAGGATCGCGTAGCCGGCCTCGGCCAGGGCCAGCACCGGCTCCACGTGGAAGCGGTCCTGGGTGGCGACGACGACGGCGTCGGCGATCCGGTTCTCGACGAGCGGGCGCCAGTCGTCGAACTCGACGGGGGCGCCGGCGGCCGCCCGCGCCGCGGGGCGGGGGTCGGCTACGGCGACGAGTTCGGCGCGCTCGGGGTGCGCCTTGATCCACTCGGCGTACGTCAGACCGCGGTTGCCGGCGCCGACGAGTGCGACCCGGACGGGCCGGCCGGTGATCGGGGTATGCGTGGACACGGGGATTCCCTGGTGCTCGGTGGGTCGGGGCCTTCCGTTCGGATCAGGCCGGATCGGGCGCGATCCGAACGAGAGGCCCCGAGTGGTCAGAAGCGCAGCGTGGCCGCGGTGTGGGCGACGCGGTCGCCCTCGTCCGGCAGCGCGGTGCGCTCGGTGCCGTCCTCGACGCAGCCGGTGTGCAGCAGATGGCTGCCGGCGCCGGTGAACGCCGCGGGCCGCAGTTCGAGCCGGCCGCCGGTGAAGGTGGAGCCGGTGGCCCGGTAGCGGTTGGGCCCCTCGGCGGCCAGGACGTGGGCGGTGCCCTTGGGGGCGGTCGAGTCGAGGCCGGTGAGCTGCCAGTCGACGGTCCGCCCGGAGCCGGTGCGGGACAGCAGGGCGCCGTCCTTGTTGGTGCCGTTCAGGCGTGTGCCGTCGACCCGCAGCCGCTGGTCCTTGTCGGAGGTCAGCTTCAGCCCGGTGTCGCGGAGTTCGCCGCCGAGGACGGTGATGTCGGCGTGCTTGAGTGCGACCGGGGCGGTGTCCTTGGAGCCGGTCAGGACGCACTGGTCCAAGGCCAGCGGGCCGGTGCCGTTGAACACCGCGCCGTCGACGCCCCTCAGCGTGGTGCGCTGGAGGGTGAGCGGGGCGCTCACGTTGGCCTGGGTGATCTCCGCGCCCGGGGCGAACGCGAACGACGAGTCGGCGATCACGTTGGGGCGGGCGGACAGGTCCGAGGCCCGGGACACGATCAGCGGGCCGGTGGCGGTGCAGCCGCGCATCTGTACGCCGTCGGCGTTGACCCAGAGCATGCCGGAGCCGGACAGCGACTTCTTCCCGATGACCAGGACGTCCTCCAGGGTCAGATCGGTGATCTTGACCCGGGCCACGAACCAGGAGCAGGCGTGCCGGCGCACCGTGATCCGCTTGGCCCTGCCGCCCCACGCGGCACCGGAGTTGGCGAACGTCATCAGCCCCGAGTTGCCGGTGTAGACGAGGTCGTGCTCGAACTGACCGTGCGTCACGAACGGGCCCTCGTCGTCCCCGTCGCCGTGGCAGTTGGTGACGTAGCAGTACGCGGAGGCGGTGAAGTCGTTCAGGTGGCGGGCGTTGGAGGTGTGGCAGTCCTCGACGTGCCCGTAGAGGCAGTAGATCTGCTGGGTGAGGTAGCCGGCGCCGCCGTAGGTGACGGACTTCGGGTTGGTCAGCGAGCACTGCTCGGTGCGGTAGTACGTGCACCAGCGGCGCATCACCACCGGCCAGAAGGTGCCGATCGCCTCGATCCCGGAGACGTCGCAGCGGACCGCGTACTCGTACGCGACCGGGTGCGAGCCGGACATCTCGTCGTCGCCCCAGCCCTCGAAGACCATGTTGCGCACGTGGGCGCGGTCGACGGGCTCGATCCGGGTCCAGGTGAGCTTGCGGCCCGCGGCCAGATCCCAGCCGATCTGGTAGTTGACCCTGATGTGCGTGGCGTCGACGACCTGGGTGACCTGGACGAGACGCTGGATCTCCTTCTCGTACTTGCCCGCCAGCGCGTTGACCTCGACGGCCCACCACTGGCCGACCTCGAACTTCGAGGAGTCGCCGACCTCGAACAGGTCCGAGAGGTCCGGCATCGCCGCGCCCAGGGTGTGCTCGACGGTGGTGTCGGTGACGGTGCCGCGGAAGGAGAGGACGGCTCCGAAGGGGTTGTCGTGGGTGTTCTTCTCGATGCCTTCGGTGCGTATGCGGT
>NZ_JBIARH010000101.1:0-2599 GCF_042889785.1 Streptomyces sp. NPDC002476
GGAACATCCCGCTTCGCGGGACGTTCCCGGAAACCAGCGCGAACCCCTATGAATCAGACCCGTCAGGGTTGACGAAACAGATAGGGGCACCCCCCTGACCGCTGTCCCGACAACCGCCGTGCCGCACACGGGAGTCGATCGGTCCGGTGCGCGGCACGGTGCCGTTCGGGCCCCGCGCTGTCGGTTCAGGCGCTCACGGCGTACGCGACGAAATCGGTCCATGCGGTGGGGGCGAGGGCCAGCTGTGGCCCCTGCTCGACCTTGGAGTCCCGGACGTGGACGGTGGTGGGGCAGGCGGCGACCTCCACGCAGGAGTCGCCGCTACCGCTGCTGTAGGTGGACTTGTGCCAGGAGAGGGCCACCTCCACGCAGGAGTCTCCGGAGCTGCCGCTGTAACTGCTCTTGAACCAGGCCAGGTCTGTGGTGTTCATACCGCTCCTCGCATCCGCTGCAACAGGCTCACGGAGTCTTCGAGGGAGTGAGCCTGTGAACGCATCCTGGCATACCGCATCTGGAGCGTGCTGACGACGGCCGGGTCGGCATGGAAGTGGCCGCTCTCCTGGCCTTCGCCGTAGCCGAACCACTTGTTCTCCGGGGTTTCCAGCAGTTGCATGGGGCCGTCCACCCCGGCGTGGTTCACCTGCACCTGCGGCATGATCTGGATCTCGACATTGCGGAGCCGCGACAGCTCCAGCACATGGTCGATGAGCTCCCTCGTGACCTCGGCGCCACCCGTACGCCGCAGAAAAAGGTGCTCTTCGAGGATGAAGCTGTAATTGGTGTTCGGCCGTTCCGTGAGCAGCCGTTGACGCTCCAGCCGGGTCGCGATTTGGGCCTCGATCTGCTCGTCCCCGAGCGGTGGAAGCCGATTGGCGAACAGCGTCCGTGCATACGACTCCGGTTGCAGGAGCCCCGGGATCAACCGGCACTCGTACGTGTACAGACTGATCGCCTCCGTCTCCAACTGGGCCCACTGATGGAACCAACTGGCCAGCCCCGGCCGCCGGGACAGGTGCTTTGCGGCTGCCTTGATGGCCCCGAACGCGTCCAGCACCTCCTCCGCCCGCTCGATGAACGCCAGGGGCGGGAACCGTCGGCCCTGCTCGATCGAGGCGACCGTCGGCACCGAATACCGCACCTTCGGGGCGAACTGCTCCTGGGTGAGCAGAGCGCGTTTACGGAAGACCTTGACGACCTCCCCGAATGTCTTCAGGCTGTCAGAGGGCTTGGGCTCCCCGTTCGAGCCTGCCGTTCCGCCTGTCACGCCGACGCCGTCCGTCATGTCCGGCCACCTCCCGTACTCGTGCCTCTCCCGGCCGCAACTCGCCCATGGTCACCGACCGTTACGCGTACTGTCCACGGTCCGTGCCCGTACGCTGACTCAGCGTACGAGTTGCTGCGCTGGTCCGAGGGGCTTTCCGGCCGGGACGGTGGGGGCATGGAAGCACTCGCCACCCCCCAACACCCGGTTACCGTATGTGTGTTCGCGCAGCGTTTCAGCTCCACGCCGAGGGGTGCACGTCTCGCCCGGCACCTCGCCCTGCACGCGCTGCACGACTGGGGCATCCCGTACCGCAGTGACGCTTCGGAGACGGCGGCGCTGATCGTCGCCGAATTGGCCACCAACGCCGTGACGCACGGCCGGGTGTCGGGCCGCGACTTCGAACTGCGGCTCACCCGTGACTCGGGTGGGGACGCCCCGGAGGTGCCGGGCGTGCTGCGGATCGAGGTCAGCGACACCCGGGGCGAACAGCGTCCCCCGGAGCCGGGGGATTTGCCGGTGCCGTCGCCCGACGCGGAGAGCGGTCGCGGGCTGCTCCTGGTCGAGGCGTTGGCCGACCGGTGGGCGGTGCTGGAGCGCGTGCCGTCACCGGGGAAGACGATCCGCGCCGAACTGGATCTGCCTTGACATCCTCGCCCCCGTGAACGAGGGCGATTCCCGTCTACCGCGCCGTTGAAGGCTGCGGTGTCGGGTGGGTTCCCGCTTCGCTGCGCGGTGCCGGGACGAGTCCCGGTCCTACCTGCGCTCCACGGGCTGTCACGGCCAGTCCGGCCGCCTTGGCGATGTTGACCGCCGCGTTGATGTCCCGGTCAAGGACGGCCCCGCAGGCCCCGCAGGCCCCGCAGGCCCCGGAGGCCCCGCACGTCCACACGCGGACGTGGAGGGGCTTGGGGCCGTCCTTGACGCCGCACTGCGAGCAGAGCTGGGAGGTGGGCTCGAAGCGGCCGATCCTGATGAAGGTGCGTCCGTACCGGGCGGGGCAGGGACTGCTGCAACACGACAGCGGAGACCTCGCCGAGCCAGGCCCGCTCCGGGGTGTTCTTCGCCCCGGTGATCAGCGCCTTGGACAGGTCGCCGGTCTTCGGGAAGGGCAGCCCCTGGCTGCGGGCGGTCTCCCGCGCCCTGAGGGCGTCGTTGTAGACTACCCGCGCACACCCGAACGCCCGTGCCAACGCCATGCGCTGGCCGGCGCTCGGGTACAGGCGGAAGCTGTACCGAAGCTGCACGCCAATCACGATAAACAGTTGGTTTATGGATATCGATGAGAACATTCGTACAGGCCGTCACCGCGTCTTCCGCCTTCACGTCCATTTGGTT
>NZ_JBIARH010000102.1:0-2468 GCF_042889785.1 Streptomyces sp. NPDC002476
CGCGAGGTCTACCGCGCCCTGACCACCACACCCACGGAACGAACCACTCAAACCGACCTCGTTCCAGCGGCTTGACAACCATAGGAGCATCCAGCATAGACAACCTGCCCACCCACGACCACCAACCGAAACCAGCTCACCAAACGATCAAGAGACCATCTTCAGAGCACGTCGGCGGATCGAGGTTTAGGTGGTGGGGTGGCGGTGGGTGTCCACGTACACCCGCGCTCTGCCCCCGGCCCCCAGGAATCTGCCGCACGCGCCCGATATCTGATGTGGCCCACTTCTGGCGGGATGTCGGCGGGGTGTCGGCTGTCTGGCGGGGCTGTCGGTGATCCGTCGGTAGCCGTTGGAACCGTGGGTGTCGAGTTGCCCGGCCGAGCAGCCGCGGCCACCTTCAACAACAGGGGAGCCCCGTCGCCATGTCACCCAATTCCTCCATCCTGCTGTGGGATGTCCATCGGCTGCCGCGTGCCGATGGCCGCGTCTTCCTGGTCACCGGCGGCAACGCCGGCATCGGGTACTTCGTCGCGGAGCAGTTGTCGGCAACTGGAGCCACCGTCGTGCTCGGCAGCCGGAATCCCGCGAAGGCCGAGGTCGCCACGGCCTCGATCCGTGCGCGCGTTGCTGGTGCGCGGGTGCGGGCCGTACGTCTGGACCTCGCCGATCTCTCGTCGCTCGAAACAGCGGTGGAATCACTGGAGGTGGAATGCCTCGACGCAGTGGTTCACAATGCCGGCGTCGCGCTCGACGAGCTGCCGCGCAGGCGGACCGGCGATGGTCACGAGCTCATGTTCGGCACGAACCACCTCGGGCACTTCGCGTTGACTCGGTGGCTGATGCCGCTGCTGTCGGCCGCGCCTGCGGCCCGGGTCGTGACCACGGGCAGCTTCGCGGCGAAGTCCGAACGGCTGGACCTGGACGACCTGCAGTCCCGGAAGGACTATCGGCCCAAGCGCACCTACGGCCGCTCCAAGCTGGCTCAGATGTACTTCGGTGTCGAACTCGATCGCCGCCTGCGCGCTGTCGGTAGCACGGTGGCGAGCGTGGTGGTTCATCCCGGCGGCGCGCTGGACTCCCTCACCCCGTCCCGGCCGCCGGTCAATGTGCGGACTGTCGGCGCACGGCTGAGTGCGGCACCTGCGGCTCTCCTCGTCCAAGGCAAGCACGCCGGCGCATGGCCCGCAGTCCGGGCGGTGCTTGATCCGGCCGTACGCGGAGGCCAGTTGTGGGGACCGCGCGTCTTCCGTCTGCGTGGCGAGCCCCGACGTGAACCTGTGTGGAGCCACCTCACTGACGCCTCCGTCGCGGCCCGGTTGTGGGACGCAAGCTGTGATCTGACCGGCGTCGACCCCGGCACCGTCCCCAGATAGCCCCGGACACGCGCGTCGGCAAACGAGCGTGCTGGTTTGATTTTCTTTTGCCCATCCTCGGACTGCGCGCCGAACCCGACCGCTCAAGAGTTCCGGGGCGATTACGTAGAGGGGAAGCTTCAGTCCGACGGACAGGTGGGCTTGCCGTAGGTCAGGATGACCGGGTGAACGATGACATCATTCAGCCCGCCCTGCGCCCGGTCCGAGGAGCGGCTCGTTGCGCGGTTGCTGGCTTCGTCCTCGCTGGCGCCGCCTGGGTGGCCCAGGCTGCGTGGCAGGTCCGGCTTGCCGTGGCGGGGTTGCCGCCTTCCGGTCCGCTGGACCAGGGCGACGGCCGGCACCGCCCGCTGACCGGGCTGGAGGACGCCTACCACATCGTCAGCGTCCTGGGGGATGCGGCCACGCTGCTGTGCGCCGTCGCCTTTCTTGTGTGGCTGGCGCGCGTGAGGAACAACACGCGTGTCCTTTCGGGACAGGCGCCGCGCTACGCCTGGCCGTGGGTCTACGCGGGCTGGATCGTGCCTGTCGTGAACCTGTGGGTACCCCGCGGGATCGTCGTGGACGTCCATCAGAAGAGCGCCCCCGGAGAGCGGCTGCCGCGTGTCGTGAACTGGTGGTGGGGTCTGTGGCTGGCCGGGATGCTGAGCGGGGTGGGGCTGATGTACGCCGGCTCCACGGACGACATCATCGCGCGTGCCTACACGGACGCACAGTTCCTGGTGGCGGCTGACACGGCCATCGTGGGCGCGGCCGTAGCCGGTGCCTTCGTCGTCCGTGCACTTACCGCAGCACAGCAGAAACGCATGGGCGCAGCGGAAAACCATGGAGAGTGAGGTTCCCCCGGCGTGCGGGAGGTACTGATCAGCTGGTCAGGGCGGATTGGCGGGGTTTCAGGTTCGTTCGTTCGGTCGCTGCCTGCTTGGCGTAGTGCTGCTCCTCGAACTCGACGGGGCTGAGGTAGCCGAGCCGCTTCTGGATGCGCCATCTGTTGTAGAAGCCGTCGATGACCCTGTTGCCCAATTGAGTGAAGCTGCCGTGATCGCCTGTCGCGTGGCATTCCGGTTCGCGAGTGTGTGGTGCAGGCGGTTTCGAGGG
>NZ_JBIARH010000103.1:0-2326 GCF_042889785.1 Streptomyces sp. NPDC002476
AGACGCCACCAGGCAACAGCCCGACACAGCCACTACCGACGACGATCCGCCCACGAACCTGCTGGATAGATCACGAAACCGCACTGGAGTACTAGTGGATCGTTACGCAGCCTTGGTCTCGTAATCGACCTGCTGCGCGTCGGCCGGCCTGTCCCCGAGATCTGATCTGGAGGTGGTCGTGGGGCGTCGACCGAGTGTGTTCGTCCGGTCCTGAGAACGAGGTGGCTGCGGCAGCACGGCCGGTGCCCGCCGCAGCCATCCACGTTTATGTGGCCGTGGCTCAACGCTGCGCGAGCCACACCCTCACTCGCCCTCAGGGGCGTCCTTGTCGCGCAGGGCGAACGCGGCCTCGTCGAGGTCACCCTGACCGGCTCCCAGCTCGTCGACTACCTCGACCAGCTCGCGACGGACATCGGCGACGGTCCGCTCGCACGCCGCGAGGACAGGCCCATGGCGCAGCGCATGTACACCGCGATCGCGCCCGTGGTCGACCGGATCCGGGAAGACGCGGTGCCGACCGAAGCGCCCCGGGCTGTCATCGACGACGCCGCTCTCCCCAGCACGCCTACAGTGCGGGCCGTTGCGCGTTCCTCACCTGGGTTCGTCGCTTCCGGAGGCGGAGCGCTCGCTGGTCTCAGCCGGTGACTTACCGGGGTCTACGGGCTGACCAGTGAAAATGGTCAAATGCCACACCCCCTTGTCCCGGGTCACCGTGATGGTGTCCTGCATGGACCGGCCCGCCTTGTCCTTGACTGCGAGCCGGGCGCTGCCCACGTCCGGGCCCATGTCGTGGCCGATCTCCAGCCGGCTGATCTTCCATCCCCGTCCGCCCTTGTCGGCAAGGATCTTCTCGGCTTCGCTCCGCGACCAGCTTTCGTCCTTGACACCACCGATCCGGATGAGGCCAGTGGTGTCGCGCGTGTTCAGGGCGGTGACGTAGTCGTGGACGGCCTGCCGTGCGCCGTCACCCGACGAAGCGGCAGGCGCGGCCTTGTCGTTGCTCGACGAACAGCCGGACAAGGCCATTAATGCGAGCGCCACGGCGGCGATGTGGCGACGGTTCACTCAGGGCTCCCTACTTCTTCCTGTGAGGAACGGCAGCTTGTCATGTCCGGTGGGCGTACCACCAGGCCTTGCGATGGTCGGAGAGGAGCTTCTTCAGGCTTTTGTTGTGGGTGTCGGAGGTGTGGTACGTGAGGTAGGGGATTCCGTTGTATCTCTTGGTGACGAACATCGAGTGGTCGATGACGTTGTTGCGATTCCAGTCGGCCTGGAGAACGTCCGACGCAAGCAGGTCCCACACGTTGCCGAGCGACTTCGTGCGCTTGGAGTGCTTCGTCGCGAACCAGTACCAGTTCTCGGCTCCGCTCCAGGTGTAGGACGTTATGGCGTTGGCAGGACCGTAGAACCAGTACTTGTTGCTGGTTCGCTGGACCAGGGAGCTGCCGGCAGGCTTCCAGCCGCCGGCGTGCACGATCTGCGAAAGGAAGTTGGTGCAGTCGTTGCCGCTGTACGTACGGAACGCGGAGTTGTGGTTCTTCCAATACTTGTCCGCGTACGCGGTCATCTTGCTGTAGTTGTACAGAACTGATGCGTCGGGCTTGATGGTGCCGGGACCGGTTTCAGCGCCGTCCGACGGCGTGATGGCGGATCCACCGCCCTTACTGCCCTCGTTCTCGTCTGCGGGTCCTCCCTCATCCGTCGTCGCCGGCTCCGCATCGACGTCGGAGACCTGCGTGGTCGGAGTAGGGCCCCCTTCGGTGTGAGCCTTGTCCGAAGCCAGAAGCCAGGTGCCGTCCTCGGCCTTCGTGAATTCGACTGTATGAGGCAGGGATAGCTCCTCATACTCCGGTGCTCCGTCGTCGATTTCCTCCCGGGTGAAGGGGAGGAAGAGGCGAGTGCTTTCCGTCAACTGAAGCGTGGCCTGCGGTCCGTTGACGGTGACGTCGGTGACGCTCACCTCGACCTGAGCCTTGGTGTAGCCACCGTCGACTTTCTCGTATCGCTCCCCCTTTGCGGCCAGCGCGGCCAAGTCGTCCTGCGTCTGGGCAGCCATGGTGCGCGTGGCCTTGATGTGTGCCACGGCGGTTCGGAGCGTGGGCGGTCTGGTGGTGAGCATGTCGGCTCGCTGCTGGAGATAGCCTTCGACGATCTCGGCGAGCGACGTCTGAGTTGCATCCGACAGAGACGTGTCAGGGTTGGTTACGGCGCTCGCAGGCACCTCGGTAAACGCTAGTGCCGCATCAGGCAAGGTTTGCCCTGTTGTGATGTGTCGCCTGGTTGCTGCGCCGGGCCGTACCGGACAGCCAGAATGATCACGTGGCTG
>NZ_JBIARH010000104.1:0-1959 GCF_042889785.1 Streptomyces sp. NPDC002476
GCTTGCCGGCGGTAATGGCTGGCTTGGGCTCGGGCCTGGTGGCGACGTTGCCAGGCGGACCACGCGAGCCGGTGGGCTGCATCGTGCATGGGCCGGACGACGAGCGTGGTGAACAGTTTCTGGATCTCGTTGCAGGTGAGCTGGATCAGCCCATCCGGGGCGGGATGGTGGGCGTGTTCGTCGGCGCGGACGACGGCGAGGAAGGCGTGAGCGAGCATGGCCAGGGTGACCCAGCGAGACCACGAAGTGAAGCGCCAGACCTGGTGCTCGTCCAGTCCGGCCAGGCCCTTTCCGGCCTGAAATGTCTCCTCCACCCGCCACCTCGACCCGGCGACGCGGACCAGCTTGGCCAGGGGCACCGGGGCGGGCGAGAAGCAGCGATAGTAAGCGAGTTCATCGGTGGTGCGGTTGCGGCGGATCAGCAGCCGATGGCTGCCGGGCCGCCCTTCGGCCAGATCGACGACAGCCCAGTCGTAGATGCGGTGCCCCTTGGCACCGGCCCCGGCCGACAGCTTCTGCCAGGCCCGCCTGGGCACCTTCGCGGCCAGAGCGTCCGCGCGGAACTTCCCCGCATCGGTGGTCACTTCGGCCGAGCAGGCGACGGCGAGCACGTAGCCGACCTGGCGTTCTTCCAGCGCGGCCCGCAGCTTCGGGTTGCCGCCGTAGACCTCGTCGCCTGCGACCCAGCTCACGTGGTGCCCGGCGTCGAGGAACCGGCCGATCATGCGGGCGGCCAGTTCCGGCTTGGTCGCGAAGGCGGTGTCCTCCGCCAGGCCGGCGGCCTGGCAGCGGTCCGGGTCGCACGTCCACGAGCGCGGGATGTACAGCTCACGGTCCACCTCCGCGTGTCCACGGCGGCCCGCGTAGACGAGGTAGACGGCGACCTGGGCGTTTTCGATCCTCCCGGCGGTGCCGGTGTACTGGCGCTGGACACCGACGGTGTGCGTGCCCTTCTTCACGTCCCCGGTCTCGTCGACCACCAGCACCGCGTCTTCGTCGTGTAGATGCTCCAGCACGTACTCGCGCACATCATCACGCACGCGATCGACATCCCACCTGGCCCGGCCGAGCAGGTGCTGCATGCCGTCCGGACTCGCATCCCCGGCCCACTCTGCGATCGACCAGCAGTTCTTGCGCGGCAGGTCCGACAACAGCCCCAGCACCAAGTCCCGCACCCGGCGCCGGGGCTCCACCCGCGCGAACCGGCCCGCTATCCGGCCCATCAGGACCTCGAACGCCTCCTGCCAGCGGGCAGGGTCTACTCTGTGACCCGCGGCCACCGCAAGATCGTTAGTCTTCACACACCGATGATCAGCGGTGGCCGCGCGCATGGGTGCCAGCGGGATGGAATGCCCGTTGTGGAGGGAGATACGGTGCTGGGATTTCTGGGTTTCTACGACGAAATCGACAACCGTCCCGGCCAGCCGAACGGATCCCTACGCGATGTCGTCCAGCCCGCCGGGGAGCCGGATGAGGCGGACCTGGTGGCCTACCTGGATGCCGGCCACATCCTCATCGACGTCATGGAAGGAGGCCGTGACGTCATCACCGGGAGCGCGCACCGCCACTCCCTGGGCTGCTCATCGCTGGTCACCGACGGCACCTGGCTCTGGCGCCAGGACTTCCCACACTACGTGGAAACGCACCACGTCCTGCTCCCCGAGGCGTTCATCGAGCACGCGCGCGACCTGAACTACCAGATGCCGGCCCTCATCACCGCGCAGTTCGCCCCCCACTACAACGAGACCATGCCTCTCGTCGGCTGGGCCTCGGCTGTCCCGTGGCGATCGACTGCGGCCGTACTCGAACCCGAACCACGAACGGTCACCACCAAGGTCGAGTTCGACGCGGCAATGCTGGCCAAGGAACGAAACCGACCACACGGCAACTGGGCCAAGCCTCGCAAGCCCCGGAGAGCATGAGCCAACTCCAGCCAGTCACGATCTACGGCTGGAGTAC
>NZ_JBIARH010000105.1:0-1679 GCF_042889785.1 Streptomyces sp. NPDC002476
CCGGCTCACGCCGTACGCGTCGGTGAACTCCTCCTCCGTGACGGAGAAAGCGGTGTGGAGATCCGGCCGCTGCGGCAAGAAGACGTGCAGAAGGCCGTCCCTCTGGGCAAGACCGCTGTGCCGGTCAGGGCCGTCAGGGTGGGCAACGCCGTCGGGCTGGACTCGGTAGGCGTACAGCGCAAGCGCACCCGCGCTCGCGTCGGCGATCGCTCGGACGTATCCGGTGGCGTAGAAGATGACGCCCGTGGAGGTTGGATAGCGCGCCAGATCCGTGAGCCACGAGGTGGACGCTCTGGACTGGGCACCGGGATCGAACAGGGGGCGGGCGGCCTGCCTGTCCCGAGAACCCCACCCGTCGCTTCTGGCCGATCCGGTCAGGAAGTCGACGAGCTCCGTTCTGACCTCCTCGTCCCGCTCGACGCCGCCCAAGGCAGTCAGGGCCAGGACCGCCTCAGGAGCGGTGGAGGACCGGAGTGCGATCACCGCCGTACGCCGCACGCGGGCATCGTCGTCCTCAAGCGCATGGATCAGGTGGGGAACCGCGGCGCTCCCGAACGAGGCGAGGGAGCGGGCGGCCGTCAGGCGCACCGCACGATCGGGATCGAGGAGAAGCGCTCGTGCGAGCGATTCCCGGGCCTCGTCGTGGCCACCGGCCAGGCTCTCCGCGGCGGCGGACCGCGCGCCTGGCGACGGGTCCGCGAGAACGGTCTCGGACAAGAGGGCCCACGGGACGTCTGCTCCGCACCGGCGCGCGGCACCGGACGCCAGGGTACGGACCTTGGCACTCCGGTCCCGCAGAGCGTGCGACAGCACGGCCGGAATGCCGTCGGCGTCCAGTGAGAGCAAGGCGCCGAGTGCTTCGTACCTGTCGTCCTCGTGCTCCGCGTTCCCGGCAATCCTGGAGAGGGCCTCCTCGGTACCGTTGCATTCCATGGATGCCACGGTGCGCATGGCAAGCCGTCGGACATACGCGACAGGGTCCGTGAGCAGACGTTCCACCCACTCGCACGCGCCCGGATCGGGACACCGGGCCAACGCGCGCAGGGCGAGCATTCTCGTTCGGGGGTTCGGAGCCGTGAGGAAATCGGTGAGCCGGATGTCGGCGATCGAGCGGTTTTCGCGCAGCACGATCTCCAACGCGGACGTGCGCACCGAATCCTCCTGGTCCCCGAGCGCATCGCCGAGTTCTCCGTCGGCGAGGGCGCCCAGGCGCGCCAGTGCGTCGAGCGCGGCCATCCTGACGCGTGGGGCAGGGGCGCGAAGGCTCGGACGCAGGTCCTTGAGCAGTCGTTTCGTCGAACGGTTGTCGATCGCGTCGATGACGGAAGCCCTCAGATTCTCGTCCGGGGAGGCGAGCAGGTCCTTGACTATCCGGGGCACGGGTTCCCGACGCAGCAGGAGGTTCATGGCGCGGCCACGCACATCTGGTTCCGGGTCGTTGAGCATGTGCACGAGATCCCCGCCAGGGTCCTCGGAGGCATCTGTAAGGAATTCCATGGCCAGGACGCGCACCTGCGGACTTTCGTCCAGCAAAGCCGTGCGCGCGGCGGTGGCGGCATCTGGAGCAGGTGTCGCACGGAGGGCGAGGAGAGCGATTCTTTTCTCGTTGCGTGAGCCGTTGTGCAGCAGGTGCCGCACCGATGCGAGAAGATCGGGTCTTGCCCCGGTCTGTTCAAGTA
>NZ_JBIARH010000106.1:0-1664 GCF_042889785.1 Streptomyces sp. NPDC002476
CTCGCTGCACCTGGCTTCCAACGGCGCCTCCGCGGCCGTGAACTGGCGTCTGTTCCTGCCCGGGAGCTGGGATCCCGCCTCGCCCAAGGCCGACCCGGCCAAGGTGGCCCGCCGCGACAAGTGCGCCATCCCCGTCCAGGTGGGCCATGTCGAGAAGTGGCAGCTGGCCCTCGACATGATCGACGAGACGCGGTCCTGGGGCATCGAGGTGCCCCAGGACATCGCCGACGGCGGCTACGGCGACACCGCCGCCTTCCGGCTCGGCCTGGAAGAACGCAGCCTCGAGTACGTGGTGGGCATCTCGACCACGACCACCGCGCAACCCGGGAACGCACAGCCCTGCACCCCGGCCTACTCCGGCCGCGGCCCACGGCCGGTTCCTGCCTACCCCGAGCCGGCCCAGCGGGTGAGGAGCCTGGTCATCGCGGCCGGTAAGAACTCCGCGCGGCCGGTGCAGTGGAGGGAGGGATCGCGGCCGGGCAGCGGCCGCAGCGGGCACAAGCGCATGTACTCGCGCTTCGTGGCCCTGCGGGTTCGGCCCGCCGGACGTGAGATCCGCAAAGCCACGGCCGGCACCGAGCTTCCGGTCCGCTGGCTGCTGGCCGAATGGCCCGCTGGCCAGGACGAGCCCGTGCAGTTCTGGCTCTCCAACCTGCCCGAGACCACCCCGTTGCCCGTCCTCGTGCGCACCGCGAAGCTCCGCTGGCGCATCGAGAACGACTACCGCGAGATGAAACAGGCCCTGGGCCTGGCCCACTTCGAAGGCCGGACCTGGCCAGGCTGGCACCACCACGTCACCCTCGTCTCGGTCGCCCACGCCTTCTGCAGGCGCTGTCACGTTGGCTGATGGGGTGGGATGATCTTCGGGTTGATCATGGTGGAGGGGGTTGTCCGTGGGTAGTACGCCGCTGTCGTACAAGGGGCACCGGTACCCGGTCGAGGTGATCTCCCACTGCGTGTGGCTGTACTTCCGCTTCCCGTTGTCATTCCGTGAGGTGGAGGAGCTGATGCTGCAGCGCGGCGTCATTGCGTCCTACGAGACGATCCGCCGGTGGTGTCTGAAGTTCGGACAGTCCTACGCCAACGCGCTGCGCCGCCGACGTCCCCGCCCCGGCGACAAGTGGCACCTTGACGAGGTCTTCATCACGATCAACGGCGAGCAGAAGTACCTCTGGCGCGCGGTCGACCAGGACGGCAACGTACTGGACATCCTCGTTCAGAACCGGCGCAACAAGGCCGCGGCCAGGCGCTTCTTCCGTCGGCTCCTCAAAGGAATCGGGGCCGTGCCGAGGGTGATCGTCACGGACAAGCTCCGTTCCTACGGGGCGGCCCACCGCGAGGTGATGCCCTCGGTCGAGCACCGCTCCCACAAGGGCCTGAACAACCGAGCCGAGAACTCCCACCAGCCAACGAGGCAGCGCGAACGCGCCATGAAAGGCTTCCGCAGCGTCGGAGGAGCCCAGAGATTCCTGTCCGCGTTCAGCGGCATCTCACCCCACTTCCGGCCACGCCGGCACCGGATGACCGCCCCCGTTACCTTTTCAGTGGCCCCGCAATGGGGCGCCTGGCCCCCGGGCCCGGTATGGCTGTGTGCCCCCTGTCGTACGGATGACCTGGGGGGTGTTGCCGCCGGGCTTCGGGGCACCGCTTGACCGCTGATGAGG
>NZ_JBIARH010000107.1:0-1451 GCF_042889785.1 Streptomyces sp. NPDC002476
TTTATGTTCGCTTGACCCGTTTGGGCTTGCTGGCGTCAACGATGTTGATAGCAGGGACGCTTGGGCGATCTGTAACGCTGTGGGCTGCGCGTTTGAGGGGCCAGCTGGCGATTTTGCGTTTGATGACGCGGGGGTTGGACCGGCGGCGTCGTGGTGGCAGGAGGCGTTCGAGGAGTTCAGCGTGGGTGGCTTTGATTGCGCGGGTGAGTCTGCCGGGGGGAAAATGCCGCCTGGTCGGTGACCTGGCGGCGCACGACACGCAGTGAGCGGGTGAAGGAGATCCGGTCGGGGTCCTGGCCGGCTTGTTGTGCGGCCTGGTGCATCAGGTGCCGGATGGCGTGGTGGACGAGCAGGAAGCCGTAGAGTTCCTGCTCGGCTCCCTCAGGGTGCTGTGAACGCAGCACCAGGCGTGGCCCGCCGAGGTGGGTCTTGATTTCGTCGAGGGTGGACTCGAACTCCCATCGCTGGGCGTAGAGAGCGGCCAGTTCCGCGGCCGGGGCCTTGCCCGGGTCGAGGATCGTGGTGATGAGGCGGTAGACACCCTCGTGGCCGGCGATGGTGTACTCCACCGCGCGTACCGGCACCCCGCGACGGGTGTGGTGGATGTCGCTCCGGTCGAAGATCTCCGTGAGGTAGGAGCCGTCCGGCAGCTGCTCGACCACGGGCAGCACCAGGTCTTTACGGACTCGCCACAAGAGGTCCGCCCCGGTTGCCGCGGCTTTGCACCACAGGTCCACGCCGTAGAAGCCACGGTCGGCCAGCAGCATCATCCCCGGCCGCAGGGACGGCAGGACCGCCCGGGCCAGGGTCTGCTCTCCGGTGCGCAGAGCACCGATCGCAGCGCCGAAGACGGCGTGGGTGCCGCACTCCACCAGACCGACCATGCGCAACTGCGGGCAGCCGACGTTCTGTTCACCCCTACCGGAGCGAGGTGGACGGCCGAAGGCGTCCACGTTCGCCTTCGTGTCGGGCAGGTCGAACGTGGTGCCGTCGATCGCGGCCAGCCGCCAGCCGCGGTAGAAAGCACCCTGAGTGTCCGGTGTGGCGACCGGACGGCACACCCGCACGAACAACTGCCGCAGCGGCGCCACACCCAACCGGGACCTGGCCTTCCAGATCGCCGCCGTGCTCGGCACCGCCCACGACGCACACCAACGCCGCGCACCCCGCAAACCTGCGGTCAGCAGCCGGGCGACCTCCTCGTAGCTCTGCCCCGAGAACAGGCACATCGCCAACACGAAGTAGACCACCAGCCGGGCCGGCAACAGCCGGTTCCGCTGCTGCACCCGGCCCGTCTCCGCCAACACCTCGTCCACAAGCCCCGGAGGAAAAGCCTGTGTCAACACCCCGACCGCGACCCGATCCGACAGCCGCTCACCAGATGACTTCAGCTGACCCGCTCTTGGCATACCAACAACAACGACCAAATTGCCCTTAAGTTACCGGTATTG
>NZ_JBIARH010000108.1:0-1390 GCF_042889785.1 Streptomyces sp. NPDC002476
TACTGCAACCGCATCTGAAGGGTGTGGCCTCGGCGTTTGTAGTGGGAGCGTCGGGCTCGGGCCTGGCTGCGTCTGCGGAAGCGTGACCAGTGCAGATGGTGTTCGTTGGTGTGGTGGCGGGGTGTGGTGACGACGTGGCCGATCAGTCGGCGAATCTCGGGGACGCTGAGCGGTACGAGGTCTTGTTCGTCGTCGACCGTGCCCCTTTTGCGGCTTCTGCGGCACGAGTGGCGGTCAGGTAGGCGAGGGCGGCCATGGAGAGCGTGATGTGCCGGTACCAGGCACGGTAAAGCCGGACTTGGTAGTGGTCCAGGCCGCACTCGCCCTTGGCGGTCTGGAAGCACTCCTCCACCGCCCACCTCGCCGCAGCGACTTTGACCAGGTCTTTCAGCCGGGAGGCGGCCGGGCCATAGCAGACGTAGTAGGCGACCTCGGTGGGGTCCGCCACGCTCCGGCGGGCCAGGACCCAGTGCCCGAAGCCGCGCTCCCAGCACGGGCGGATCGCGATACGGGCCCAGTCGTAGATCCGCTCACCGTGCGCGCCCTGTCCGCCCGAGACCCGCTTCCAGCGCTGCCGGGGCAGCGCGGCGACCAGACGGTCGACGCGTTCCTCGCCCCAACGCGTTGTGATCACCGTGTCGTTGACCTTGGTGGCCATCACATGCGCGATCCGGCGTTGCTCCAGCCAGAACCGGGTGTGCTTGACCTGCCCGTATGCCTCGTCCGCGGTCACCCACGCGAACGGCACCCCGGCGTCGATGGCGCGTTGCACCATCTGCCGGAAGTGCTCGTTCTTGGTGGCGAAGGGCACCTCGTCGGCGATGCCGGCGGCCCGGCACCGCTCCCGGTCGCCCGTCCAGGACGCCGGGAGGTAGAGCTCGCGGTCAATCAGCGCTCGCCCGGCCGTCGAGGCGTAGGCCAGGAAGGTGCCGATCTGGGAGTTCTCGGTCCTTCCGGCTGTGCCGGAGTACTGCCGCTGCACGCCGGCCGACTTTGTACCTTTCTTCAGGAAGCCGGTGTCGTCGCAGATCAGGACACCGTCCGGGCTGCCGATGGTCTCCACAACGAAGTCACGGATGTCGTCCCGGACCGCGTTCTCGTCCCAGTCCGAGAGGTTGAGCAGGCGCTGGACACCATCCGGGCGGAGCTGTCCGACCTGCTCCGACAGTGTCCAACCGTTCTTCTTCTCCAGAGGAGCGATCAACCCCCGAAGGTAGTCCAGCGCCCGCTCACGCGGCTCGGACCTGCCGAAACGGTGGGCGAAGCGGGCATGCAGTCCGGCTATCCCCTCCGACCACGACTCGACCTGCTCGACCGTCAGCTCATCAGCACACAGTCACAACAACGACGAACAGCGCCACCCGTCACCCCAGATGCGGTTGCAGTACTA
>NZ_JBIARH010000109.1:0-1388 GCF_042889785.1 Streptomyces sp. NPDC002476
GCGGACCGGGCGGTTCATGTCGAGGACGAGTCTGTGCATGGTTCGGATGTGATGGGTACGTCGTTGGTGGTGGCGAGGGCGGTGGAGAAGGCCGGGTTCGATCTGGTGATTGGTGGTATGGCGTCGACGGATGGTGGTGGGGGTGTGGTTCCGGCGTTGCTGGCGGAGCGGTTGGGTGTGCCGCAGGTGACGTTGTTGTCGGAGGTGTCGGTCGAGGGTGGTGTGGTGCGGGGGCGGCGTGATGGTGATGTGGCCTCGGAGTGGCTGGAGGCGTCGTTGCCGGCGGTGGTGTCGGTGACGGATCAGTCGGGTGAGGCGCGGTATCCGTCGTTCAAGGGGATCATGGCGGCGAAGAAGAAGCCGGTGGAGTCGTGGGATCTGGATGATCTGGGTGTGGAGGCCGGGGAGGTGGGTCTGGGTGGTGCGTTCACGCAGGTCGTTTCCGTGGCTGAGCGTCCGGCGCGGTCGGTGGGCACGGTCGTGACGGACGAGGGTGAGGGTGGCCGGCGGGTTGCCGAGTTCCTCGCGGGCCGGAAGTTCATCTGACGGCCCGTGCTGTGCGTGGCTGTTCCTCAATTCATCGTGGCGGGAGATCATTTCCATGGCTGAAGTTCTTGTCTTTGTCGATCATGTGGACGGTGTCGTTCGCAAGCCCACGCTGGAGTTGCTGACGCTGGCGCGTCGTGTGGGTGAGCCGGTTGCGGTGGCGTTGGGTGCGGGGGCCGGCGCGACGGCGGGTGTGCTGGGTGAGCACGGTGCGGTGCGGGTGCTGGTGGACGAGGCTCCGGAGTACGGGGAGTTCCTGGTCGTGCCGAAGGTGGATGCGCTGCGGGCGGCTTGTGAGGCGGTGTCGCCGGTGGCGGTGCTGGTGGTGTCGTCGGCGGAGGGCAAGGAGGTCGCGGCGCGTCTGGCGTTGCGGACCGGTTCGGGTCTGCTGACCGATGCGGTGGATGTGGAGGCCGGGGAGGGGGGTGTGGTGGCGGTGCAGTCGGTGTTCGCGGCGTCGTTCACCACGCGGTCGCGGGTGGTGCGGGGTGGTGCGGTGGTGACGGTCAAGCCGAACAGTGCGCCGGTGGAGCCGGTCGCGGCGGCGGGTGAGGTCGTGGCGTTGGAGGTGTCGTTCTCGCAGGGGGCGTCGGGGACGCGGGTGACGGGGCGTGAGGCGCGTGAGTCGACGGGGCGTCCGGAGCTGACCGAGGCCGCGATCGTGGTGTCGGGCGGGCGGGGTGTGAACGGTGCGGAGAACTTCGCGTTGATCGAGGCGCTCGCGGACAGTCTGGGTGCGGCGGTGGGTGCGTCGCGTGCGGCGGTGGACGCGGGCTGGTATCCGCATTCCGCGCAGGTCGGGCAGACGGGCAAGTCGGTCTCGCCGCAGTTGTACATCGCGT
>NZ_JBIARH010000110.1:0-1228 GCF_042889785.1 Streptomyces sp. NPDC002476
GGTGAGGTCAATGGGTCGGTGCAACATCCCAGGTAGAACGGTTGCTGGAGGTGTTGCTGGGTGGCGAGGATCGGGCGTCCGGGGTTGTCGGACGAGCAGAAGCATGAAGTATGGCGGCGATGGCGGGACGGGCAGTCGCTGAGCGAGATCGGGCGTGCGCTGGGCAAGGTGCCCGGGTCAATCCACGGGGTGGTCGCGGCGAACGGCGGTTTCGTCCCGGCTGCCAGGACTCGGTCGGCCGGAGTGCTGTCGCTGGCGGAGCGGGAGGAGATCTCCCGAGGTCTGGCCGCCGGTGACTCCTTCCGGGCGATCGCGAACCGGCTGGGTCGGGCACCGTCCACGGTCAGTCGCGAGGTGGGGCGTCACGGCGGGCGTGAGAGGTACCGGGCCGCTCGCGCGGACGAGGGCGCCTGGAGCAATGCCCGGCGCCCGAAGTCGTGTCTGTTGCAACAGAGTCCGGCCCTGCGGGACACGGTCGCGGGCAAGCTGAAGGAGGACTGGTCGCCGCGTCAGATCGCAGGCTGGCTTGCCCGCGCCTTCGCACCCGAGGACGGTATGTACGTGTCTCACGAGACGATCTACAAGAGCTTGTTCATCCAGGCCCGAGGCGTACTGAAGAAGGAGCTCGTCTCCCATCTGCGCCGCCGACGCACGATGCGCCGCTCGAAGAACGCCTCCACCGCCGGTCAGCAGCGCGGCTGTATCCGCGACGCGGTCTCCATCCACGAGCGTCCGGCCGAGGCCGAGGACCGGGCTGTTCCCGGCCACTGGGAAGGCGACCTGATCACCGGTGCGAAGAACAGCCACATTGCCACATTGGTCGAACGGCACTCCCGCTACGTCATGCTCGTCCGGGTCGCAGGCAAGGACACCACCAGTGTGATCTCCGCACTGAGTCATCAAGTCCGTTATCTGCCCGACGGGTTGATGACTTCACTGACCTGGGACCGGGGTACTGAGCTGGCCGACCACAAGCGGTTCACGATGGCCACCGACGTCAAGGTCTACTTCGCCGATCCGAAAAGCCCCTGGCAGCGGGGATCGAATGAGAACACCAACGGACTCCTCCGCCAGTACTTTCCCAAGGGAACCGACCTGTCCGGATATACCCAGGCCGAACTGGATGCCGTCGCCCTCAAGCTAAACACCCGCCCCCGGCAGACCCTCGGGTTCGAAACTCCCGCTGATAGGCTCGCGGCAGCTGTTGCATCAACCGGTTGACTCCGCC
>NZ_JBIARH010000111.1:0-1215 GCF_042889785.1 Streptomyces sp. NPDC002476
ACGACTCGACCTGCTCGACCGTCAGCTCATCAGCACACAGTCACAACAACGACGAACAGCGCCACCCGTCACCCCAGATGCGGTTGCAGTACTAGAGCAGCGACACGGCGGACAGCCCGGCGCACTGGTAAGCGATTGCTCGTAACGGGCGCAGTCGTTCGGGACATCGAGGCAGTTCACTGGTCTCTTCGTATCCGGGCTTGGAGTTGCCGCGGCTCCAGCACCTCCACCCGCCGCCGACGTTCTGGCTCATCTGCTTTCCGCGCCTGGAGTGCTGCGCGGTGCCTCCTGCTTTCTTGGTGGTCGGGGTGGGGGCTGTGTGCAGCAGGGGCCGGTCCATGCCTCGGTGTCGAGGATGTGGGCGCCGAGCCGGTCGTGGTGATGCCGACCCGGATCGTGCTGGTGGTCAGGAGCTGTCCGCACCAGATGCAGGCGCGGCCGTTGGCCTGGTCCCATGTCCTGTGCGGCACGGCCACGTCATGATGGCGGTGCACGCGTAGGAACTCCCGCACGCCAGGGCAGGAAGCCGCTTTGTGCGTGCAGGGTCAGTCGTCGTCACCCTCGGCCGGGTGCCGCACCCATCGGTCGACCCCAGCCAGTCCTGCAACGCGTCAGCAAGGCTTCCGGGCACCCCGACGGGCTCCACCTCGGTGCCATCTTCGCCAAGGATGTCGATGTGCACCCACTTGTTGTCGGGGTCGAGGCGCTGCGTGGCTTCGTCGTAGGCGGTGTAGTCGCCGGTGCCGTTTACGATGAGGAATTGTTGCCCCAGTCCTGGGACAGTTTGCCCCTCGGCCAGTGGCGGCGCCGGAAGGTCCAGTACAGCGGTCCGCGACGCCGCGCTGCGCGCGCTCGACGCTGGCACGGATCCAGTCCGGCACCAGCTTCCGCCGCTACCAAGAAGGGCTGCACATGAGCGTCAGCAAGACCCGCGCGATGTCCGTATTCGGCAAGAACGATTTCGGAGGCGTCGCTTGGCCTTACGGGGTCGCGGCCCAAGGCACCAGGCCGCCCGAATGGACTGAGGCGCAGTAGGCAGGTCACGGTCGACCTCTGGAAGTGGCGTAGGCGCAGGTGAGAGCGTGGTCCCATGAGCATGATTGATGACGTCATCGCCCTAGCCGCCACCCACGGCCCGCGCCTGTCCGCGCAGGACGCCACCGTGAACGAGGCGGGCCTGGACTACCGCGTCGTCATGGCCTCCGACACGACCGA
>NZ_JBIARH010000112.1:0-1166 GCF_042889785.1 Streptomyces sp. NPDC002476
GACCTCGTCGTCGGCGGGCCACCATCGGCCCGCGCAGTAGCGACGGCGCAGACTCTTCCAGTTGGACCGGCGGTGTTTGCGCCGCAACCATCCGAAGACCTGCCGCCAGGTGAAGGCCGACAGGTACTGGAAGGTCGCGGACGACACCCCGTGCCGGAAGTACGCCGTCCAGCCCCGCAGCACCGGGTTGAGCTGGTGCAGCACGACTGCCAGCGGCAGGTTCGTGTCCTGTCGGCACACCGTCTTGACCTTCTCCTTGACGGCCTGGAGGGCCTTCTTGGAGGGGTAGAGGTAGACGTAGTGCTTCTGGGTCCCGCGTTTGCGGTGACGCTGGAGGCGCCACCCGAGGAAGTCCAGCCCCTCGTCAATATGGGTGATGGCCGTCTTCTCCACCGACAGACGCAGCCCCATCGGGGCGAGTACTTCCGCCACCTGGGTGCGCATGTCCTCGGCCTGCTCGCGAGTCCCGGTCACGGCGATCAGAAAGTCGTCCGCATACCGGAACAGCCGGTAGTTGGGGAGGTTCTGGCGCCGTCGCCGGGCCCGCTGGCCTTGCGTGGAGTTCGGCCCGCCCGGCCCGGCCGCGATGAACTCATCGAGGACCGACAGGGCGATGTTGGCCAGCAGCGGCGAGAGGATCCCACCCTGCGGAGTGCCGGAATCGGTGTTCTTGGACTGGCCACCCTCGCTGAGGATGCCCGACTTCAAGAACGCCTTCACCAGGTCAAGGACGCGCCGGTCTCCCACTCGGCGTCGCACCCGGCCCATCAGGGCCGTGTGGTCGATCGAGTCGAAGCACGCCTCGATGTCCCCCTCCACCATCCACTCATAGGAGTTCTTGGCGAAGTGGTGTGCCTCGGCGAGCGCGTCGTGAGCCCGGCGCTTCGGGCGGAACCCGTAGGAACACGGGAGGAAATCCGCCTCGAAGATCGGCTCCAGTACCAGCTTCAGGGACGCCTGGACCACCCGGTCCCGCACGGTGGGAATCCCCAACCGACGGCGCTTGGCCGTTCCCGGTTTGGGGATCATCCGTTCGCGCACGGGAAGCGGTCGGAAGGTTCGGCCCCTCAGATCGGACCGCACCTTGTCGAGGAATGCCTCGACGCCTTGCCCGTCCTCCACGGAACGGGCCGTCTGCCCGTCCACTCCGGCCGAGCGAGCGCCCC
>NZ_JBIARH010000113.1:0-1136 GCF_042889785.1 Streptomyces sp. NPDC002476
GCTGGATGCTCCTATGGTTGTCAAGCCGCTGGAACGAGGTCGGTTTGAGTGGTTCGTTCCGTGGGTGTGGTGGTCAGGGCGCGGTAGACCTCGCGGGCGACGAATCGCTTGAGGCAGCGCATGATGTCTTTCTTGGACAGGCCTTCCTTGGTGCGGCGTTCGACGTAGGCGCGGGTGCGGTCGTCGAAGCGCATGCGGGTGAGCACGATGGTGTGCAGCGCGTTGTTGGCGGCCCGGTCGCCGCCGCGGTTGAGGCGGTGGCGGTGGGTGCGTCCTGAGGAGGCCGGGATCGGTGCGACCCCGGCGAGGTGCGCGAATGCGCCCTCGGATCGCATGCGTTCGGGGTTGTCCCCGGCTGACACCAGCAGCTGGCCCGCAGTCTCGGGTCCGATGCCGAACAGCTCTAGCAGCGCGGGGGCTGCCTGCTCGACCAGCGGGCCGATCTCCGCGTCCAGCTCGGTGATCTCGGCGTCCATGGCCTGGTGACGGCGGGCGAGCCGTCGCAGTGCCGCCCGGGTAGCCGCCAGCGGGCGGGACAGGTCATGGCCAGGCCGCAGCCGGGCCAGGGTGCGTATCAGCGCGGCGCGGTCCAGGCCGGCGACCTGTTCGCGCAGCATCTCGGGCGCCGAGACGAGCAGCCCGCGGATCTGGTTCATGGCCTGGGTGCGGGCCTTGACCGCGCTGCGGCGCGCGATCCGCAGCACCCGCACCGCCTCGACCCCACCGTCCCGGCTCTTGGGGACGCCGGTGGCC
This sequence comes from Streptomyces sp. NPDC002476, assembly GCF_042889785.1. Lineage (NCBI taxonomy): Bacteria > Bacillati > Actinomycetota > Actinomycetes > Kitasatosporales > Streptomycetaceae > Streptomyces > Streptomyces sp. NPDC002476. The sequence continues at coordinate 754 of NZ_JBIARH010000113.1, forward strand.
CGGCCCGACAGCACGGCCGTCGCAGCGGCATAGGCGTCGATCGGATCGGACTTGCCCTTCATCCGACGGGTCTTGCGGTCTGGGCGGTCCACGTCGATGACGGTGATCCCTGCGGCGGTCAGCACGCGGGCGAGCTCGGCCCCGTAGGCGCCGGTGCCCTCCACCCCCACCGCGACGAGCGTGCCGTGGGAGCGTATCCAGTCGAGCAGGTCGCGGTAGCCGCGGATGGTGGCGGGGAACTCCTGGTCGGCCAGGTGCCGTCCGACCGAGTCGATCACCGCGGCGTGGTGGGTCTGGCCGTGCGTGTCGACTCCGCCGGTGATCTGAGGGGTGTTGTGCGTCATGCTGGTCGTGTCCGTCCTTGCGAGAGTCCGTTCCGGGGG
>NZ_JBIARH010000114.1:0-1021 GCF_042889785.1 Streptomyces sp. NPDC002476
AGATCGCCCAAGCGTCCCTGCTATCAACATCGTTGACGCCAGCAAGCCCAAACGGGTCAAGCGAACATAAACGCCCTAAGTTACCGGTATTGAGGTTAGGGCAAACCGCCCTGATACCCCTGTCCGTCGCGGAGATCCGCCGCCTCATCAGCCTGGTCCTCTGCCCGCACCGCCTCACGCCACAGCACCATCTGCACTGGTCATGGTGGAGACGCCTCAGCCAGACCCGGGCCCGCCGCAGTCACTACAAACGCCGAGGCCACAACCTGCAACTGTGATTGCAGTACTAATTCCAGGACTCCAAGGTCCGCCACCTCATCAGCCGTGCGCGGCCCCGCGGCCTGCTCGCACCAGCCGCCCTGACCCAGTTCCGCAAGGTCTCCGGGTTGATCCCCAGATCGGCAGCGACCTGCCGGATCGTCGCTTCGGGCCGCGACCGGTACAGCGCGACCGCGTCCGCCTTGAACTGCGGCGGATAGTTCTTCATGACCACGAGATGTCCATTCTCAGATCCTCAGGATCCAGTGTCTCGTGTGTCCAAGATCCGGGGGCAAGGCCCATCACCATCCAGAATGCGGCGCAGCAAAGCCTTGGCGTTCTTCAGGTCAATGCCGAGCTCTGCCCGCAGCACGCGCATGATGGCGACGCTCTTCGTCGGCGGACTACTCACTTGCAGCCTCGCGGGTCCATGCTCGGAGAGCATCTGATCCCGCCGTTCGGCCGGCACGTCGCCACCGCACACGGCTACCGCAAATCCACAGGCGAAACAGGTTGACTCCGCGTCCCATCGCAACCGGCCATCCACCAGGGCCTGAACTCCCCAGCACTCCAGCTCCGCACCGCAGTCCTGGCACTCAGCGGAGTACCTGACGGATTCGAAAACCTGCCCCGTTACCTTTTCAGTGGCCCCGCAATGGGGCGCCTGGCCCCGGGCCCGGTATGGCTGTGTGCCCCCTGTCGTACGGATGACCTGGGGGGTGTTGCCGCCGGGCTTCGGGGCACCGCTTGACCGCTGATGAGG